>JAFMAU010000100.1 GCA_029784825.1 Nitrososphaerota archaeon
GACCCCCACCACTGCTCCCCCCTCCTTGATCAGCCCCTCGGCAGTGGTCTCCGTGGACAGCATGGCCCCTGCCTGCACCGCCAGGTTGGCGAACCACCTGTCGAAGGGGCGCCGGAGGACGGAGTAGTCGTGCCCGGTCTCGAACTCCATCTGGAGGATGCCGACCCTGGCCGGGAGGGACGCCTTGGAGATCCTGTAGTATCTGCTCTCCCCCTTCGTATAGTCCGGGGAGCCGAGCGCGATGACCTCGTGGGAGGTGATGCGCCTCTCCAGCGGGGCGGACGACTCGAAGTCCGGGACCAGGCTGATGAGGCCCCACTCCCCTGGGAAGTCGCCGTAGATCACGCCCCCGGTCATGCTCCTCTCTCCGGGGACCCTCGCCTTCTCGAGCATGAGCACGTTGACCCCCTTCCGTGCGAGCGCAAGGGATGCCGCTGCCCCAGCCGGCCCGGCCCCTACGACTATGACGTCGTACTCAGCTTGCAGCCTCGTCTCCTCCTATAGCCCTGGTCAGCTTCGGGAGCTCCTCGTAGAGGTCCCCCACTATCGGGTAGTGCGCGATCTTGAATATCGGGGCCTGCGGGTCCGAGTTTATCGCGACGATCCTCGCCGAGTTCTGCATCCCGACCCTGTGCTGCAGAGCCCCGCTGATCCCCACCGCGATGTAGACCTTCGGCTTCACGGTGGTCCCCGTCTGCCCCACCTGGTTGGACTTGCCGATGAGCCCGTCGAGCTCCTTCACCTCGGCGTAGATCAGCGCCCTGGTCGCCCCTATCTCGGTCTTCAGATGGTACCTGCCTTCGAAGACCTTCTTGAGCTCCTCGGCGTGCCTGTAAGCCTCCCTGGGGTCCCTGGGGGAGCCGCTGGCGTCCCTGAGTATCCCCAGCCCCAGGCTGATCACCACGTCGGCGCCGGCCAGGTCCGGGACCGGGGGAGGGAGCTCCACCACCTCGGTCACCCTGGCAGGGTAGTCCCTGGAAGCGAACGGCACGTTCTCCACCTTCCCCTTGCGCTTCGGGTCCGGGGCCAGGGGGGCGAAGTTCCCGGGCCTCACCGTTGCCATCTGCGGCCTGTGGCGCGGGGTGTAGATCCTCGCAAGCCTCGTCCCGAAGTCGGGCCTCACCTGGATCAACAGGTCCTTGAACTGCCCGAGGGCCGGGTTGTTGTAGTCCTCCACTGCGAGCTGCACGTTGTCCGTGGCGAGCCCGGTGGGGACCCTGAAAGCCACACGGGCTGCGATGTCCTTCCCGACCTCGTTGGCTGTGAAGAGGAAGACGTAGGGCCTCCGCTCCTTCACGAGCGAATATATGGCGTCGGCGTATGCCAGGTTGAAGTACGGTTCGAGGGCGGGCGAGTCGACGAGTATCACCATGTCCGCCCCGTACTGGACCGCCTTCCTGGCAAGGGGCTCGACGCCGCTCCCGAGGAGCACCCCCACGTTCTGCTGCCTGAGCTTGTCGGCGACCCCGCGGCCAGCCGCAAGCAGCTCCAGCGAGTCGCGCGTGAGGTCCCCCTTGCTGTGCTGGAGGTAGACCCAGACCCCGGAGGGCTCGTCGGTCATGCGAGCATCTCCGCCGCGAGCATGCGGTAGTCGAAGACAGCGACCTTGCCGGCCGCCTTCAGCTCCCCTACGAGCGCCTCGGGGAGCGAGGTCGCGAGGTCTCCAAGGGCGAACGGGCCGTACTTCTTCCCCTGAAATTCGACAGGGTCAGAAGGCTTGACGAACACGAGCGAGGACCCCACCGCCTTCTGGACCGGGGGCCGGCCCACGTCGATCCCGGTCCCGACTATCGTCGGGGAGCCGGCCAGGCCGAGCCTCTTGGGGTCTGCGCCGAGGTCGTCCGCTGTCCACTTGAAGGCCTGGAAGACCTTCCCCCTGTACATGTTGGCGCGGACCTGGATCTGGTTCGACGCAGGGGCGGTCCGCGGCCTGTACTCCGGGGACACAGTGAGCAGGGCCGGGAGCCCCATCTCCAGCGTCTGTGAAAGATACCCTATCATCCGCTTCGCCGAGATCGCAGAGCCGTCAGAGTCAGCCTCGAAGTCCTCCACGTAGGTGGCGTGCGGTATCACCTTCTGCATCAGTTCGGAGACCCCTTCGGCGACCTGGGGGCCCACGCTCCCGGTCTCGCCGTCAGTGGTCTTGATCCCTGCCACGACGACGAACCTGGAGACCTTCTCCTTCTCCGCCTCGAGCTCCTTCAGGGCTGTCTCCGCCGTGACCCGGCCGTCGATGAACCTCTGGACGATGCTCTCCTTGACCGACGGGAGGTCGCTGTAGACTGCGTTGGGGAGGAGGTTCGCCCTGTAGAGCTCGGCCGCCTTCGCCTTCACAGCCTCCGAATATCCTGACTTCCTGACGGCCTCTGCCACCTCTTCGATGGGCTTCACGTGCTTCTCGACCACCTTCTTCACCCCCAGGGCCACCGCGTAGGACGTGGCGAGGGTGTCCGACCCGGCCATCTTCCTGTCGCTGAGGACGTACTCCTCGTCCACCCCGAGGACCTCGGAGTCGAAGAGGGGCTTCATCAGCGGGACGAGCTTCCCGTCGGGGCCCATGCTCAGGGCGACCGCCTTCCCCCCGACCCTCCGCTTCAGATAGTCGGCCGCCTCCACGGCCTTCGCGTCGTGCGGGTTCAGCACGAGGTCCATGGCCTCCCGGTTCAGGACCCCCCCAACCTGCACAGCCTGGGTGGTACGCGCAGGGACCCCCTTCAGCAGGGCGATTACTAGCAAAACTGAGATGACCGCCGCCGGCGACAGTTCTTTAGTTTTCCTGATTCTACAAGGTCAGCGTAGTGATCGCTTCTCGGAGGGTGTCCGCGCCTTTGTTGAACCAGTCTCGTTCCCTGTCGGACAGCTTCAGCTCGTAGACCTTCTCCACCCCGCCCCTGCCCAGCCTCAGCGGGACCCCTATGCAGATGCCGCTGACACCGTACTCTCCCTCGAGGTAAGTGGATGCTGGGACCACCTCCTTCGTGTCGTCGACTATGGCCTTCGCCATGCGGGCGACGACCCTCCCGGGGGCGAACACGGTCGCTCCCTTCTTTGAGATGACGTCGGCAGCGACCTTCCTCGTGTCGTCGATGGCCTGCTGCACCTCCGCCTCCGTCAGGAGGTCGGTAAGGGGGACGCCGCTCACGAAGGTGTGGCTGGCGATTGGTATCATGTTCTCGCCGTGCTCCCCGAGCACGAGGGAATCTATCGAGGTCCGAGAGACGCCGAGCTTCTTCGCGAGGACGTACTTGAACCTGGAGTTGTCAAGCAGACCTCCTTGTCCGACCACCCTGCTCTTCGGGAACCCCGAGGCCTTGAGCGCAACGTAGGTCAGGACGTCCATGGGGTTCGTCATCATGAGCAGCACTGCGTCTGGCGCGGCCTTCGCCACCTCCCTGGTCACCGGCCCCACGATACCGGCGTTCTTGGCGAGCAGGTCCATCCTGGTCATCCCAGGCTTCCTCCCCATCCCCGCTGCGATGACGACCAGGCCAGCGCCACGGAGCGTGGAGTAGTCCATGGAGCCGGTCACTTCGACGTCGACCCCCAGGTCAGAGAGCTTGTGGCTGATGTCGAGGGCCTCCCCCTCGGCAAGCCCGGGGACGATGTCGACCATGGCCACGTCGTCGAGCCCCATCGACGCGATCTCGAGCGCCGACTGGGCGCCTATCTTGCCTGCTCCGGCTATACCGATCATCGCCGATGGCCGAGCGGCTGACCGTATAAACGCCTTCCCGAACCTGGGTGGGTCGCGCCTACAGGCGGAGCCCGAAGGACTGGGCGAAGCCCTCGAAGGAAGAGTAGGCTGCCAGGAACTGGATCCCCTTGTCGGATATCATGTACTTCGATATCTTCTCCCCGGAGAGCTGCAGGAGCAGGCCTGACCCGACGAGCTCGGACAGGAGCTTGGTCATCCTCGTGTATGACATGTTCCCCTTCCTGAGGAGCGCCGTGACCCCCACCCCGCTCCCTTCCGTGTTGAGGTCCCTGGCGGTGCTGAGGACGTCCGCGATTATCCTGACCTGGGTCCTATATTGCGCCATCTAGTTTCACTCCTCCCCCTGACCTGAACGTCAATACGGGGACGAACATCATCAGCAAACCCATCTCCTGGAGTATAATCTGCAATAGTGTAAGAACTCCAACGTATTGGTACAAAAGTGATAACCATTGGAAGAAGGTCCCGGCCCCGATCAGGGACAGCCCCAGGGCTATCAGGAGCGTGTCCGGCTTCCTCGTCCTGGCGTACGAGTACACGGTCTCCACGACCCCGTACATCACGAAGTAGAACGCGAAGAAGCTGAGCACGTCCTGCAGCTGGGTCCAGGAGAGGGTTATCACAGGGAAGACCAGCAGAGCTGCCCCCATCCTCTTGGAGAGCATCACGTCCACCGCGTGCGAGAAGGCCAGGAAGAAGTACCCGGTGGTCTCGAGCAGGAGCCCCCCGACCACGACGTCGGTGGCGGTCAGCGAGATCGATGGGAGGAACTGCCCCAGGCCCACGATCGCCTCCACCAGGAACCCGAATCCGAGGAACACGAACGCGGTCGCCAGCCTCAGCAGTGACGAGCTCTCTGTCTGCTTGACCCCCCTGAACGCGACGAACGCGATCGAAAACGACACGAAGACCCCTATGAACTGGAGCAGGTCGCCTATGAGAGCCATGTCGCCTTGCAGGGCCAACTACGAGCGTGAGACGACCGCTCGGATATAAAAGCGTGATGTAGTCGAAATCAGCCTAGTCCTGCACTTCCACCATGAACGACGACCCGTCCTTCTCGAGCCTGCTCTCTGTCAGCACCGACCTCTTGTGCCTCCTCCTGATGGCCCCCAGGGCGAGCTGCGACATCGGGCAGAACGTCGCGCCGCTCCCCATCTCCGGGTGGATCGTCGCCGCGTGGGGGCAGCGGAGCCTGTACTCCACCTTGTCCCCCCGCTTGGTCGCCGTCAGGGAGTATCCGTAGGTCTTGAGCATCGAGTCCAGCCCTTTGTCGACCGCGTCGATGTCGGTGTACGGCAGGTCTGGGAGGGGGTCGTATTCGGACGCCATGGCGAAGAACATCAGGGCGACAGATTCGCCAAGGGCCTCCTTCATCTTTTCGTAGCTCTGGTTGAGCATCTTATGGACTGAGATAAGATACTCGACGGGAACCTCGACGCTCTCCTTCTGCTGCATAGGTGCGGAATATTCGAGCATTCTAATAAATCATGAGGTCGGCCGGGCCTACTTGGTGATTATGGTGAGGACGTCCTGGTCCATCAGCCTGTGCGTCATCCCGACCCGCTGCCCCCCGAACTTCACGCTCTTCCCCCAGACCTGGGCGTACCTGAACTCGTCCTTCATCCCGCGGTGCACCTTGTCGCAGACGTCCGCGATGGTCGCGCCCCCCTTCACCACCATCGGCTCCTCGAAGTCTGTCTCCCCGGTCCTGCGGCGCATGTAGACGCGGAGGAAGTCCAGCCGCCTGTAGATCTCCTCCCTCAGCGCCTGGACGTTGACGTCTGCCTCGGCGGAGACTGGGACGAAGCGGTACGGGAGCTTGCGCGACAGCTCGGCCGTGAACCCTGCGTTCACCAGGTC
>JAFMAU010000101.1 GCA_029784825.1 Nitrososphaerota archaeon
CGTACTGCATGTCGTAGTGCAGCACGCTCATGACCGCCGAACCCCTGGGGTAGTAGTGCCTGATGAGTGCCCTGTACGCCTCGACTATCACCTCGTCCGTGAAGTCCCCCGGCTTCTTCCTCCCCAGCACAGGGTTGATGAACAGCCCGTCGGCCCCGAGCAGCGCCATCTTCTGGACGTACTCGTGCCCAATGTGGGGGGCGTTCCTGGTTTGAAACCCTATCACGTCCTTCCACCCCTTCTCCCCGAAGAGGACCCTGGTCTCTTTCGGGTAGAGCGTGACGCCGTCGAATGGGGTCGGCCTCAGCACCGCGGCCGTCAGCTTGCCCGCCGCCGCCGTCTCAGGCGCGGCCATGGCCCTCGCCACCCCTGGGTGCGCCGGGTCCTCGGTCCCGAACACCTTCTTTGCGTACTCCCTCGGGACCCTGAACGTCCCCTCCACCTCCAGCTCCCCGACCGGCCCGTCAGGTCCGACCAGGGTGACCGGCCCCTTGCGCGGGACCGTCCCCTCTTCCACCCGCAGCAGCACCGGGATGGTCCAGGGCGTGTCGTCCGCCAGGCGCTTGCCGTCAAGGACGCTCTCGCAGTCCTCCTTGTCCATGAACCCGGTGAGGGGGCTGAGCACTCCCGTGGCCAAGTTCAGGACCGTGGCTGCTGTGTCCGCCGTCACCCGGACCGAGGGGTTCTCGCCCAGGCCCCTGGTCGCTTCAGGGTCAGGCTTGAGCAGCTCCGCCTGGGTGAGCCTGCCTCCGTGGGGTCTGGACGCCAAGCCGCTCTCCCCTAGATGTAGCCCAGCGCCTTCAGGCGCTCCTTGATCTTCTCGACGTCCTCGCTGGTGAAGGGGTCGGGGGTGCGCTCTGTCTCGTGCATCTCCACGATCTCCCTGAGGACGTAGGTCACGTAGTCTGAAACCGACTTGAATCCATCCTTCGCGGCTATGAGCTTCTGTATCCGCTCGTGGAGCGCGCGTGGGATGGAGACGGTAGTGTATTTCGCCACGGCCCGCAGTTTAATTACAGGTAATTAAGCGATTCGAGCCCCTCTAGCCGACGGTGGCCAATTCCACCCTGTAGGACTTCGACAGGGCATCCGCGTCCTCGTCCGGCGGGTTCCTGCTGACGAGCTTGACTTGGAGCTCCGAGTCGTTCTGGATGATGAAGGCCCTGATCACGTCCCCGATCGCCGCCCTGTCGACCACGAAATATCCGACCCTCCTCCCGCCGCCGTCTTCGAGCAGCAGGTCGAAGCTGTGGGTCGTCCCCGACAGACCCCGGACCGTCGGCTCCGCCTCCGCGTACCCTTTGGCGGCCATCGCCCTCCTGATCTCGCCGAGCGAGACGGCTCCTGACTTCGCCTTGGGCTTCGACATGAGGTTGGCCACCAGCGCCGAGTCGAACCTGTCGAGCTCCAGCTCGGCCGCGTCCTCCTCCAGCCGGACGAAGGAGCGGAGCAGCTCCGAGCCCTTGGGGGTGATGCGGTAGACCGACTTGCTCCCCACCTCTTCAGTGCTGAGCAGCTTGTGCCTCAGAAGGAGCTCGATGTACGCCAGAGTCAGCGGCCAGGTGAGGTTGGCCCTGAACATGACGTTGGTGGGCCTCTCCGACCCTTCTGACACCACCCTGAGCACGTCCCCCACGATGTCCAGTTTCGACCTCCTCCCGTGGCCGGGGCGCCGCTCGGCCCTGAACGCCATCCTTACGCACCCCCGAGGGGAGTGGGTCCGTGCATGCCCGGGGCAGGCCGGCGGGGGGCGCTCGCTATAAGCGGGAGGGCGGACCCCACCCTCTCCCAGGGGCGGACATGTAATGCCATTACATGTTTGAAATCAATAATCTCGTTTCCGCTGCGGTATATTAGGGGAGGGCGCACCGTAGCCCGTGCGACAACCAGCGGGGGGAAGGAAGGGGCTGCTCGCGACGCTGGCGTTGGTGGCGGTGGTCCTCCTCCTGACCTCGTCCCCTGTCGTCGCGAAGCGGTACAACCCCCACAGGCAGCACCGCAAGTACGACCCTGAGCTCCTGCAGTCAGTAGTAGGCTTCTGCGACGTGTCCACTTCAGCCGCGACCTGCCAGGGCGGCTACAACTCGACGTCCACCTTCACGGGCACCGTCGCCGCCGGCGACGTCGTCACCCTGAGCATGACCTACGAGGACAACGGCGGCGCCTCCCCCGCCCTCGGCTTCTCGGACAGCATGGGGGTCAACGTCACCGTCGTGGTCCAGTCCTGCGCCCCGACGAACCCGGTGATCTGCAGCGCCGTAGGGTACTTCGTGCCGTCTTCGACCGGGCTCGTAGTAGTCGCCTTCGAAGTCCAGGGGGGGACCACGGGGTGCATCCACTTCACCGCCCAGGACTGGTTCGCGAACAACTCCGGCAGCCTGCAGCACGCCGGGACCAGCGGGTACTGCACCGCGTGCACCGGCAACCTCACCCTCGCTCCGGTGACCCTCGGGACCCTACCCAGCGAGGTCATCGCCGTGGGCCAGACCCAGGCCTTCTTCTCGACGGACCCGACGGGCATCTCCCCGAGCTTACCCTTCTTCTACTCGCACTACTCGGTCTGCGACGGCTCCATTTATGGGGACCTGGTCACGTGGCAGGCGACGGACGGCAATGCCACCAGCTACGACTTCGCGGCCACCGTCACCGGCGCCGCCCCGGTCGTCTTCGCCGGAGCCGCGGCTGTGCTCTACGTCTAGGGGCGCGGGGAGGCTCCCATGGCAAATGGAAAATCTGCAAAAACACCCATAAATATCATGCAAGTGACCGTGTTGACAGGTTGTCCGTAGGAAATCTTCTCCGGCGGTTTACCCCGCCCGAGCCAGGCAAAATCACCAGGGCGCGCTCGCGCACCCACATCGACACCCCACTAGCGGCAGAAACATACGCCGCGAAAAAGCTGAGGCAAGTCCTCACGAAGGAGATACAGACTTCAAGGAGATCAGGTGCCTGGTTCAGGATAGGCCGCATGGAGAGAGGGTTCCTCGGGCTCGCACTTCGACTCAGGGTCCGCCTCGACAGCCCCGCACTGCTCAGGGCCCTGGTCGGCGTCCTCAAGAAACTGAAGGAGGCCGGAGACGGCGCCTACGCCAGGCTCGCCCACGGGGCGAAGGTCGCCTGGGCCTTCTCCGCCGCCGCGGTCGCCTGGGGGAACCAAGGGGCGAAGGCCTGGAGGAACGACCTGGAGTACGCCAGGTTCCTCGGGGACCTCGGGAGGGCCCGGAAGTGACAGAGGTAGGGGAAAACGGTGCCGTCGGACTGTCGGGCGATCGCCGAAGAAGTGCACCCTGGAGTGGAAGAGTTATAAGGCGACGTGTTTTCTACCACGGTGAGCAGAATGGAACGTAACTTTAAGATTCTACTGACGGTGGTTTTCGGCGGACTCAGCGTCTCGCTCCTGCCGGTCGCCATAGCGCCCCTCGGTCTGTCTTCGGTGCTGGGCCTCGGCATGATGTCCGCGCTGCTCCTAGGGTCGAGCAACCTCGGCTCGTCGGTGCTCGGCGCTACCGTCCTGCAGTCGCAGGGGTTCGCGACGTCGATAGCCCTCTCCTACTCGGACGCTCTCACACTCGGCCAGGTCCTCGTCAGCCTCTCCGCAATCGGAGTCTTGGTCTTCACCGAGCTGTCTGACCCTGCCTACGGACACGTGAGGCCGGTCATCGCAGAGTTCAGGAACGGGTGGAAGCCCGTTGCCCTGATCATGGTAGTCCTCTTCTCGGCCATCGTGGCCGTGAGGATACTCGCCATAATCCACTAGACGGCCACCGAACGCGTTTGCTGAAGTCCCCCACCGGGCTCTTCTCCGGCACCCTGTTCACAGGGTCTGGCATCGCCATCGCATCCCTCGGCGCCTACGCGGTCCTCTCAAGGCTCCTCGGGTTCGACTACGGCCTGTACGTGGCCTCGGCGATAGTCTTCACAGGCATTTCGGCCGGGTTCATAGTGGGGAGCCCCGACGGGTACAAGGGAGCCCCCGAGGCCGCCGCCCTCGCCCCGCGCCCCCTGGTCAGCCCGAAGGTCCTCTTCGCCGGGTTGGCTGCCCTGGTCCTCGCCGAGGAGCTCCTCCTTGACAGCGTCTACTCGAGCGCAGGGCTGACCGTGGCCCTCGTCTCCATGATCACGCTCCCGCTGATCGCCCCCGTGGTCGCCAACGGGAACAGGGCCGCCAGGATATCGGTCGAGGCGATGGCGCTTGTCTTCGCCACCAGGGTAGTGGTCGCGCCGTTCCCCCTCGGATACTTCAACGTCGCCAGCTACATCCCGGTGGTCTACGCGCTGGTACTAACCGGGACCATCGCCTACCTCACCTTCAGGAAGGTCTCTGCGAGGGAGGTCAGGCTGGTCCGGGGGAAGGGGAACTTGGCCCTGGTCCTCGGCGCAGGCGTAGGCATCGGCACCCTGATGGGGGTGGTGGAGCACTTCATCCTGCATCCAGGCTCGATCCTTGGGACATCCAACCTCTTCGAGAACCTGCTCTACCTCACCGTCGTCATGGTGGTCTTCGTCGCAGTGACCGAGGAGCTGCTGTTCAGGGGGGTCCTGATGGGGTCCCTGGGGCAGATGATGCCCCCCTGGCAGGCCATCTGCTTCTCCTCCGTGATATTCGGGCAGATGCACCTCGGCTGGTTCAGCCCGTTGGAGGTCATCTTCGCCTACTCCGCAGGGGTCGTCTTCGGGTACTTCGCCTACCGCACCGACAGCCTGCTTGGGCCCATCGTCGCCCACGGGCTGGACAACATCGTGCTGTTCCTCCTGGGGATAGTGTAGATGGAGCGCCAGAGGATAGTCGCCTGCATCCCATGCTACAACGAGGAGTCGCACATCGCGTCTGTCATCGTCAAGACTTTGCCGCACGTCGACAAGGTGGTCGTCTGCGACGACGGGTCCAAGGACCTCACAGCGCGGATAGCAGAGAGGCTGGGCGCCGAGGTGATCAGGCACGACAGCAACCTGGGCAAGGGGGTGGCCCTGAGCGACCTCTTCAGGGCGGCCAAGAACCTCGGGGCGTCGATCGTCGTCACCCTCGACGGTGACGGCCAGCACGACCCCGACGAAATCCCACGCCTCGTCGCGCCGATAGAGGCGGGCAAGGCGGACCTGGTCAGCGGCGCGCGGGAGATAGGAGACGGGATGCCCGGCCACAGGAAGGCCGGGAACGCCCTGCTCACGGGCGCCACCAACGCTGCCTCCGGGGCCAAGCTCGCGGACTCGCAGAGCGGGTTCAGGGCCTACTCGCGGAAGGCCATCGACGCCATCAGGGTCGCGGAGCACGGGATAGGGGTGGACTCGCAGATAATCGTGGACGCGTTCGCCAAGGGGCTGAGGGTGGAGGAGATACCGGTCGGGGTGGCCTACGGGGAGGACACCTCCACCTACGGCGCAGGGAGGCAGGGGGTGTACGTGCTGCTGACTATCATCCGTACCGTCACCGAGAGGAGCCCCCTCCTCTACCTGGGGGTGCCCAGCCTCTTCCTACTCGTCGCTGGCGCCCTCTTCGGCGCGGACCTCCTGGC
>JAFMAU010000102.1 GCA_029784825.1 Nitrososphaerota archaeon
CGGCCAGAGGATGACCGTCAGGGCGAAGGACGACCTCCTCAGGTACCTGAAGGAGAACACCAGGCTGGAAGTCAAGGGGGACGGGAGGGCGGTCACCGTCTTCCTCAGGGACAAGAGGGACGCCTTGGTGGCCCTGGGGGCCATAGAGGAGTCCGGCGCTGAATGGGACGACCTGACTGTGAGGAGGGACAGGCTGGAGGACGTCTTCCTGCGCCTGGTCGGGGAGTCGGGCGCCGAGGAGAAGGGGGACGAGTAGCAGTGGCGTTCAGCGGCAGGAGGATGGTCGCGGAGCTGAAGGTCTACGCCAGAGGTAACCTCAGGAGCAGGGAGGGTTTCTTCTTCACCCTCGTCTTCCCGATCATACTGATACTGCTCTTCGGAGCGATCTTCTCTGGCGGGGGCGCCAGTCAGGTCAGGGTGTACGCCCAGAACTTCGACACCGGCCCCTCCGGGGCGATCTTCCTCAGCGAGTTGAACAGCACCTCGCACAACTGCAGCCAGACATACAACAACGGACTCTGCCTGATCATAATCCCGAACAACCAGAACCTCTCGCAGTACCTGTCGTCGAAGTCGTCTTCAGACGGGATCGTCGTCCCCTCCGGGTTCAGCCTGGCCTACGCCACTAAGCAGCCCATCAACGTGACCGTGTACGGCAACCCCGCATCGACCAGCAGCGCCATCGTCTCGGGCATCACCAGGGAGTTCGTCAGCTCCTTCAACTCCTACGGAGTCAACGGGACCGCGAAGGTAGGGGTGACCCCGCAGACGGCGGTTTCGTCCTCGTACAAGTACATCGACTTCCTGGTGCCCGGGCTCATCGGGTTCGCGGCGCTCACGAGCCCCATGTTCGCAATCACGAACTTGAGCTCGACCTACAGGCGCGACAAGGTGTTCAAGCTCCTCTCGCTCACGCCCCTCACCAAGACCGAGTGGCTGCTGTCGAAGATCATCTGGTACATCGGGACCACCTGTGTCTCCTTCGTTCTCATGTCCGCCGTCGGGGAGTTCGTGTTCGGCGCCCACATCGCGCTGAACTGGGGCATAGCAGTCTTCCTGGTCCTGGGCCCGTTCTTCTTCGTCTCGCTGGGGATGCTGGTCGGGACCGTGTCCAACAGCCCGGAGTCTGCGGCGGTCGTGGGGAACCTGGTAACCTTCCCCATGATGTTCCTTTCGGGGACCTTCTTCCCCGTGCAGTCGATGCCGATGTACCTGCAGGCCGTTGCCCACGTGCTGCCGCTGTACTACCTCATCGACGGGCTGGTCAACGTGATGATCTACGACAACTTCGCCGCCGCCTACTTCGACATGGGGCTGATGCTGGTGATTTCAGTCGTGACCTTCGCCCTGGCAGTCAGGTTCTTCCGCTGGCGCGAAGACTAGGCCTTCCCGTCTGCGCCATCGGGGCCAAGACCGTACTTCATCGCCGCCTGAGACTGCAGCCCCCTGATCTCCCTGATCTGTCTGGCCATCCTCCTCCCGAAGGCCAGGTCCCTCAGACCGGCGTAGAGCCACATGAGCGAGACCGCCAGGCTGACCGCTCCCGCTGCCACGAGGCCTGGGTCGACAAGGTTGACGGTCTGGGTCGTTATCCCGAGCCAGTAGGGGAAGACTACGAGCTGGAGGAAGTAGTTGACCGCAAAGTATGCCCCAGCTACAGTCGCTATGGCCGCGAGCAACGTGACTTTCCTTCCGCCCTTCTCCATGTGCCGGATGAACTCCTCCTGCATCTCTATCATGGAGACATTGGGGTCCCTGTCTTCCGACATGCCCAAGTTCAAACCCCCCGCGGCTTATAACACATGCTCACAACTTGTCTACTCCAAGGCTGAGAAGAGCATCTTGAGGCTTTGGTCTAGGTGGCCGAGGACCTCCATCCCCCTCGGGGTGATGGCGTACCTTTCATGCCCCTCGGACTGCTCGACCTGGACAAGGCCCCGCGCAGTCAACAGCCCCAAGTACTCGGGGAGTCTGTCGTAGGGGACGTTTGCGACCCGCGCCAGTCTGGTGGGGATCCGCGGCCCCGACGCCAGGGCCCGGAGCAGTTCCCAGCAGATGACCGTCGTGTCCCTATTTTTCAACCGCCCTCAGCATGAAACGGGCTGATATGAACAAGTTGAGCTCACAAGTTGTGTGCTCAACATGTGCGTCAGTGCCTTAAGCAAAACAACCTCGCATAGACATGATGAACGAAACGACGGGTCCGGGTTGGCTCGGCTACGCCCTCGACAGGGCGCGAGGGCGCGTGAGAGTCGGGGAGCTCGGGGACCGGGTGCTCCTACTCGGGCGGGAGTCGGGGCTCCTCTCGACGCTCTTCGCCTACGCCGGAGCGGAGGCGGGGCTGAGGTTCGCAATACTCGACGTCGACGGCTCGATCTCTCCAGATGTCCACGGCTACTTCAGGCCCTTCGACTACCGTTCCATGCTCTACGAGGCGTTTCACCTCGAGGGGGACGACGCCATGCACGGCCAGTTGGTCGCGTCAGCCTACGCCGCTGCCCTCGACCTCACCCCAGAGGAGGAGGCTATCCTCTCCGCTGCCCTCCAGAAGCTCTCGGAGCAGAACGACCTTGCGACCCCTTCCGCCCTCTACGACGTCGTCGGGGCCATCGAAGGGTTCAGAGGGTTCTACGTGGACAAACTGAAGGGGAGGATAGGCGCCCTGAGGCACCTCGACACGACGCGGGTCGACGGATTCGACGAGCTGATGCGCGGGGGGTGCTTGGTGAGCTTCGCGTCTGCTCCGTATCCTCTGGCATCTGAACTCGCCGCCGGCCTCTACGTCGCGAAGGTCCTCCACCTCATCGAGTCGTCGTCCGGCCGCCCCGACACGCTCCTCATCACCGGGGCCCACCGCCTCTTCAGGAACCTCTCGCGCTTCCAGCACGCGGGGAGGCTCATGGCGCACCTGCTGGAGGCGCAGCTCCCACTCGTCCTCTCCTCGCCGGTGCCCGCCCTGCTGAACGACAGCGTAGTGGAGTCGATGCCTGTCAGGGTGTACTCCAGCGAGGCCTGGAACGCCCGTAAGACTTGGAAGCAGGCTGCCGCCCTCGCCCACGCCTACGTCGCGTGCGACGACAGGTCCGGCAACACCACGGCGTTCGTCCCGCGCTTCATCAGGCCAATGCCGTCGTCCGGCGGGATTGCGCTTCGCCTCCCGCCTACCAGAGCCAGCCCCGAGCTCACCAGGACCATCCTCGAAGAGATATCGAGGTTCGACTCCGCGAACCGCCAATCGGTCATCTCCTACCTCTCACCTCAGTTCCTGGCCGCTGACGTCGGTGCCGAGGTCGACAGGCTGCACTCGGAAGGGCACCTGCTCATGGAGCCCAAGCAGGACGGGAGCGGCCCGAAGGTCCTGGCTTTCACGCTTACCGAGTCCGGCAGGAGACTACTCAGGGAGCTGAGCGGGTGATGGAGCACCTGAAGACCGACTGCGCGGCGGTGGACATGCTTACCGACGGCGGCCTGGCGACCGGTACCATAACTCAGATATTCGGAGAGAAGGCTCTCGGAAAGAGCATCATCTCCTTCCAGGCCGGCTGCTCGGTTGCCGCATCCGGCGGGAGCGCGATCATACTGGACACCGAGCAGTCCTATTCCAGCTACCTCGTCCCCTACTGGCGCGACAGGATGACGAAGCGCTTCGCCAAGGAGTTCAGCGTAGCAGAGGTGAGGCTGGCGAGGGCCCCCAAGGTCTCGGCGAAGCGCAAGCCTGTGACCAGAGGGCAGCTCATCACGGCAGTCGACGCCGCCCTGAGCCACCTCGGCGTGTCGTACACCGACGCCCACCTCAGCGCTGTAGCCGACATCTTCTCTCCCGACTTCTCCGTTGAGCTCCCACCCCCGGGACCCTCTGTCATGATCTTCCAAACTCCGGAGGTGGTGGACCTGCTGAACCTCCACGGCATAGACGCCGCCAGGGAGGTCTCCAGCGGCGGGCGGGTGGAGCTAAAGATGAGGCAGACCCCGACCTACCAGTCCGCCCTCCACCACATAATCCGCGAGACGGGGGCGAAGCTCCTGGTCTATGACTCCATCTCCGCCCCTTTCAAGTCCGCCTTCCCCAGCACCCAGGACCTGCCCGCCCGGAGCGCAGGCCTCGCCATGCTCCTTGCCCACGCCCAGAGGCTCTGCGTCGAGTTCGGGATCGCGGTCCTCGTCACCAGCCACGTGTCCATCGACCCCATCAACCCCTGGGACAGGATCCCCTACGGCGGGGTGATCCTGGGCCACGACGCCAAGTTCTCGCTGGAGCTCACGAAGTCAACGGCTTCGAGGAACAAGGACCGGGGCCCCGAAGCAGTCAACCCCGACGACAGGGAGGCGAGCACCAAGGCGTTCTGGGCCGCAAGGCATCCGGCCCTGGAGGAGTACACCCGCTTTGCCTACGCCCGCCAGGATGGGGAAGGGTTCCACTGATGGGGTGGGTCCTGAGGTCGCTCGCCGCGCTGGTGGGGGCCGCTGCGCTCGGGTTCGGCGCCTGGCCCGTCGCCCTCCTCGCCTTCGCCTGCCTCGTCCTGTCGTTCCGGAGACCTGGCGCACGACGGCCGAACACCCACGAGCAGGGGGTGCTGCCGAGACCGGGGCGCCCCTGGGGTCGCTACGCCCTGGCAGGAGCGCTGTTCCTGCTGGCGCTGGCAGCCCTGCATGCTGGGGGAACCTTCTCGCCCATCCTCTTGTCGTCGTGCTCGCTCGCCGTGCTCCTCTGGCCGGCAGCCACGAGGAACGGCATCGCCACCGGGGTCGTACCAGAGCCGGAGTCGATCCTGCTGCGCAGCGCCCTCTTCCCCTTCCGATGGCACGCTCTCGCCGAAGTCAAGCTCGAATCGCAGGGCCAGGCGAGGGGGGTCGCCGCGCTGGACGGCATGCTCCTCGTCTTCGCGGGGAAGGCCCCTTCGGCGTTCCAGGTCGTGAGCGTCTATGCCCTCAGCCACAACGACGCCGAGGAGAAGGTGGTCAGGGCTCTGCGGAAGGAGTCCAGGCTGCTCTCACAGCGGGGCGCCCACCTGCTCCCCCTTGACAGCCTCGACGCCAGCCTGAAGCTGTCCCTCGCCCTCGACCGCCTGGACATAGGGACCGAAGACCTCAAGGCGGTCTCCGGACTCCCCTTCGACGTCTTCGCCCTCAAAGTCAAGGATGGCCTCGTCGTCGCCCACCGGGCTTTCAGGGTCTCCGGGCCCTCGGGCCAAGCCTCTGTCCCGCCGCCGGACCTTGCAGGCTCGAGGCGGCCCCTGCTCGCCGAAGTGGTCGAGAAGGTGGGAGAGAGGCACGGCTGGCCCATGCCTGACGAATACTCCTCCTTCCTAGCTTCCATGGACGCGTCGAGGTCCGAGCCTCTGGTCGATAGGTTCCGCACGAAGGGGGGCGACGCCAGGAAGCTCGCGGTCGAGGCACCGGGAGGGGCAGAGGTCAC
>JAFMAU010000103.1 GCA_029784825.1 Nitrososphaerota archaeon
CACCAGAGGCTCAGACTGATAGATTTCAGCCGTGTCAACCAGAGTGATGCCTGCGTCCAGCCCTGCCTTGACCGCTCCAACCTTCTCCGCCCTCCCTCTCTTCCATCCCAGAAACCCGGTCGCTATCCAAGCGGGGTCGTAGTACGTCCCCATCCCAACCACCGATACCTTCCGCCCCGTCTTCGCGAAATCTTTCAGCTTCAAAGCTCCAGCCCGCGCCGACTTGCCGGTTAAAGAAAACAGCGGGCTTGGTTATTTCCCAAGCCCCAGCCGGAGACCGTGGCCGACCGCCCCGGCGGCAGCACCAGCAGAACCCGTCCCTGCGTACAGGGAGAGGTGCTGCTTCAGGATCTGGTAGGCTTCCGATGTGCTGGGCACATGCGAAAGCGCCACCTGCAGTCCCGGAGGGACAGCATGGGCTGCGTGGACCAGTGCGGAGGCGTCCCCGGTAGCTGCAGCGGTGGTTGCGGTAGCAGCCACACCGCCGAGCACGGCGACGACTAGGGTCGACACCAATTTTTCTTCGACGGCGTTGCGCGAACTCCGGAGATAATCCAACGGGTTTGATAGGGCGTACAACGGTTTGCTACGGCTAGCCCTTTCTTTTCGCAGACTCGGCCGCCAGCACCTCCTTCGGGAGCAACCCATAGATGTCAGGGTGTTCCTTCTGCAGGGTGGAGAAAGTAGGGGGGAGGAGGCCGTTCCTCCTAGCCCTCCGGACGTTGTATTCTATGAAACGCCTCATCGCACTGGTCTCGCCTGCGGCCTGGACGAATGCCCGAATCTTCTCAATGGCCACCTCGTCGTCCAACTTCTTGACGTTGACGAGGTATGGTGCGAGCACCATCCAGGTCAGACGATGTCTGCCGTCGGCCACGGGGTGTGCCAGGAGGTCCTCGACGTAGAGATACCCTTTGTTTGACTTCGGCCTGGGGGAAGGTACGTATTGGATGACTTCGTCTCTGACCCCTCCCAGCTGCCTAGGGAGTGGGGCCTTCCTCAGATTCCTGACTCCGTCTGCAACCGCGGCCACGGCGCAGTCCCCGAAGAGGTCGTTGAGCAGGTTGTCTCCCATACGGACGACCCCCCGGTCGAGCTCCTGCCTCGCCAGGTTCCACTGCGGGTTCTTCGATAGCTCGTACTTCGAGACAAGCGAGAGGTATACTTCGAACGGAAGGGTGTAGCTCTCCCTCCCCCGCTCGGCCCCCGACCCCTGCAGGCCCGCTCCGAAGCACTCTGCCATGACCGTCACCTTGTTGATCGGGCCCTCCCTGACGAAGAACCCCTTCGCCCGCTCGCCTTCTTTCCTGGAGAACCTGGATGAAAGCACGGGGTCCTGACTCGCGACCAAGGCCGCGGCGAAGAAGCTCGAGAACTCGACGAGCTCCGACATGCTTGGCTCGTATTTCACCCGTCCAAGGGAGCTCAGGAGCCTCCTCCGAGTCTGCTCGATTACTTCCTTGCTCGCCAGCCCCTCTTCGACCGGGATGGACTCGAAGAACTTCCTGGACCTCGGAGCGAACGGATACCTCAGCTCCAGGTCAGACAGGAGGGGGGTCCCGTAGGGCAACCCTCCCTACCAACCCGGCAGCCGCTTTAAGGCCTTGTCAGCTTTCCTTTGCAGTCGACACTATCGAAAGGACGTCCCTGTCCCTGAGGACGTAGTTGGTCGGCAGGTGGAGGCCCGTCCTCACGTCGATGGCGTAGAGCAGGCCCTTCACGAGGTCGGTGTGGACATCCTTTGCCAGGTCTTCCACCGTGGACCCGCTCGGGAGGAGGTACACGTCAGGGAGTATCCTGCCATTCTTGTCGGAGAGCTTCTGCGGGTCGTGGACCGGGTACACCGCGTTCTCCTTCAGGAGCTTGAATATCACCGAGTTGAGCGCGAACTGCACGCCTGTCCTCAGGTACTCTCCGAAGACCTTCCGTCTGATGTAGGCGAGGGCGTTCCTCTGCGAGTCGTTGAGGTCCTGGGGCTTCAGGATGTCGAACCTCTCCTCCCCTGGCACGTACTTGATCAGCCCCTTCGACTCGGCGCGCCTCAGCGTCAGCTCGGCCTCGCCGCTGGTGGGGACCACTATCAGACCCTTGTACTTCTCCCGGATCCTCTTGAAGTTCTCGGCGGCGTAGGGGAGGTCCATCTTGTTCGCTATCAGCAGCGTCGGCTTGGAGTACTCCCTAAGCGACCAGCAGAAGTTCTGCGCCTCCTTCTCGTTCCAGGAGTCGAACGCCTTGTCCTCCAGCATGGCGTCCTTCATGGCAAGGATCACATGCTCCTTGCGGACGCCGATCCCCTGCATCACCTCTTCCACGGCTGCGGGGATCCCATAGCCAGGGGTCTTCGACAGCTTCGATATTTTCGGTAGGTTCTGGGTGAAGAGTTTCGTATACCAGAGGACCAACTCCAGCTCCACGTCCGCGAAGTCTGCCATCGGATCGCCTGTCCCTGGCTCCGAGATCTTGCCGTCCTTGTCCACGCTACCGGAGGCGTCGACCACGTGCAGGAGGGCGTCGGACTGGGCGGCGACGCTCAGGAACTGGTTGCCGAGCCCCTTGCCCATCCACGCTCCCTTGATCAGGCCCGGTAGGTCGGTCACCTCGACCGGGATGAACCTCCAGCCGTCTTCACACTTCGAGTTGATCGGGGTGTCCTGGACCCCGAACTCCTTGTGGACGCACAGGGTGACCACGCTGGCCACCCCCATCTCCGGCGACTTCGTAGTGAAGGGATAGTTCGACACCTCCCCTGAAAGCAGCGTCATCGAGTTGAACAGCGTCGTCTTCCCCGCGTTGGTCTTGCCGATGAGCCCAATTCTGATGGTCAAAGGGGGCCTGCCTGTCCCAGAGGCGCTTTGCGGATAAAACCATTGTGTGGAGGGTCAGCTTTAGGGGGAAGGGACCGACCGCCACGCCCTGACCGCCTCATACCAGAAGGCGGCCGCGGCGCCCACGACCAGCACCGTGAACCAGGCCAGCACAGGGACCAACGGGTAGTACGGGTACCCCACGAAGGTGAGATAGGTCGCGAAGACCGTGAAGACCACGGCGTAGAAGACGAAGCGAGGGACAATCAGGGTACCGAGCCTGAGGAAGTCCCTCATGACGTCCACTTTGACTTCTCCTACGACCTCGTATTCTCCGTTGTTCTCAGACACCAATCCGAGGTCCTTTAGCTTGTTGAGGTGGTACTGGGCCAGGGAAGGGTTCGACATCAGGAGCGCCCGCTGCACCTCCCGCACCCCCACCCTCCGCTTCTTCAGGGCGTAGACGTAGACCCGAAGCGTGTTGCCTTTCAGCTCGGCATCGACCATGCCCTGAGTCCGCTTCTCCGCCGCCGGCTTGATTGTGCCCTGGTTGGCTGTCCCGCTCACGAACGACCCTGCTTACCCTCGGGTCTAGCCCCACGTTCAAAAATGTTGGTTGATAACGTCAGCCGGGGTGCCTTACACGGCAGGCAAGGTAACACAAGTTGAAGATTGAGACGAAGACCGCCGCATACGGGCTTGCGGGACTGGCGGTAGCCGGCGCCGTGATCTTCTCGGGGTCGGCTCTGGGGCTCCTGAACGTGCAGGCGTCCGGCCTGCTCTCCGTGCTGCTTACCGACCCGCCCACGGTCCCGACCGGTGTGACCGCCATCTACATCACTTACACTGACGTCGCTGTCCACGCCGCCGGGTTCGGCGACTCCGGCTGGGTGTCCGTGGCTGGCCACGGGACCATTGAAACGATGAGCCTGATCAACCTCAGCCAGACGATTTCAAGCGGGGCCATACCGGCTCTCGACTACAACCAGGTTCGGTTCACCATCTCCAACGCTTCGGTCGGGTACATGGGGAAGAACTACACGGCGGCCGTGGGTTCCGGCATGATCGAAGTCCCTATCGTCGGCGGGCTGAAGGTCAACTCATCTAGCCCTGCCGCCACGCTCGTCGACATCCAGCCTACGGTGGCCAACCTCGGGGGCCAGGCCCGGCCTTCGTTCACGATAGCGGCTGGAGCCAGGGCGCTCCAGGTGCCTTCGGCGCAGGTAGACCAGTCCACGAAGACCATGGGTCACAGAGAGTCGCTCGAAGGGCACAGCTGGTACAACTCCTTCAAGTCAACGGGCTCGACGAACCTGACCATGTCGGGGCTGACGCTTTCCGCCAACTCCTTCTCTTTCTTCGCAACGAACAGCGGGACCGACCCGCTTGTGGTGCGCACGATTGTGATCGCCCCAAGCCAGAAGGGGCAAGGCGAAGAGTCGGCCCTTGGCTCTGTGGTCAACGGAGCCGCGTTCGCAGTCCAGCCTGACGGGTCACTGACCCTCCTGACGGGGAATCCGGGTCAAGCCGAGGCGCTCTTGGATGGGTCAGGATACTCCATCGCTCCAGGGTCAGCACAGCAGTTCAGCTACTCGGGCGCCATAGCGAACATCTTCGGGAACAGGGGCATAACCGCGGGGACCAGCTACTATGTCATCGTAATGGGCCAGGGCACCCTCGGCGTCGAGACGGTACAGGCGTCCTAGCTTCTGTAGCGCAGCAGGGCGGCGACCCCGCCGAAGGTCTTGAACATGCTCCCTTCTTCGGTCCCTGACGATATCACTTCGACCTTCGATCCACCCTGGAACGCCATCTCCTCCAGGACGTCCACGATGTCGGTCTCCACGAAGCCGTAGTCGGTCGCTCCGCAGCTGTCGCAGGGCGAGGCCGCCATCTCCTGCCTGTCCTGCATCTTCTTCGACGTCGCGACCGTGTGCGACTTCACCGTGCCACACTTCTTGCAGGTCGCTTCGAGCCTGACCATGTCGAGGTCGTCGGAGACGAGGACCACTTCGGTGCTCGCCTTTTGCAGCGAGTCAATCACCCTGGGGAGGCCGTACACCGCCAGTCCCCCCTGTCTGTTGACTTCGCCCAGGAACTTCTGGACCAGGCGCTTTTCCTCCACGAGCCTGACGTCCTTCAGGATGTCCCCTGCCTTCTCCACGAGCTCCCTGACCCCCTCCCTGCCAGAATAGCCGAGGTCGAGGACAGCGACTACCTTCTTCTGGAGCTCGTAGTGGAGGTACCCTCCCTTGAGGAATTCGTCCTTGGTGGGGCCAGGGCCTCCGACGATAAGCCCTGTGATCTTGTTGCTGTCGATGAACGTCCTCGTGGCGTGCTCGCCCACCCTGTTGAAGAAGTAGGTCAGCTCCATCTCCCTGCCGCGCTCGTAGCGCCTCGCCGACTGGCCCCCCTTCCTCGTCTTGCCTGAAATCCCGGAGGTCATGATGTCTGCTATCTCCAGGCTCCCTCCGCTCAGGATCCCCAGGCCAACATCGCTCGAGTCTATGGCCAGGAGCCCGAAGACCTTCTCGTCCTTGAGCATGTCCCTCAGCCACTCGACATGGAAATGGTCGTCGCACTGGTACAGATAC
>JAFMAU010000104.1 GCA_029784825.1 Nitrososphaerota archaeon
CGTCGAACGCCATCTGCAGGAAGCTTGGGTTCGACCTCGTCGGAGAAACAAGCTCCGAGTATCCACCCAAGAGCGGGCTTACCTTGCGTGTCAACATCTGGCGGCTCGATCTGCAAGTCGCCGTCGGGCAACCGGTCTCAAAGAGTTCGAGTCCCGACTAGTTGCAATCCGATGCTAGGACAAGGTATTCCCGGCGGAGGCACCACGAATCCATCTATCTGGGGCGATAGGTCTGGGAATGGGTGCCGGTAGAGAGAAACGTCAGCGCCCTCTGCGACACGCCGAACACCACGAGTAGGTTGACCCTCACCCTGTGGCTCCAGTTGCAGAGGTAAGCCTTCCTCTCCAGATGGTGAGCCAGCAGCGTCGGATTATCGGCGGACAGGATTAGCCTGACGGCCCCCTCGACCAGCCCTCGCTGGGAGGGCGTGAGCTCGCGGTATCTTCTGACGAACTCATCCGTGTACCTTGCGCGTCTCGACACGATTCACGCCCGTTTTGCAAGTTCCCTTAGGAACTCGACCGCGTCATGCCCCTTCGGGATTTCGTGGACCTTCCCCCTGCTGACGTCTTCCACCCCGGTTGTGATGCTCTGCTCGAACTCCCTGTCCAGCATGAGGAAGACGTTTGTCAGTATCTGGTCCTTCGGTTGCCCTTCCTTCGAAGCCCTGGAGACGTAGTCGATTACCTCGAGAAGAGACGACGCCGAAATCTCAGTTGGGGGGGGAGACGACTTCCCGAAGCGCCCCCTCTACGACGAGGCTCAGGGCCCCTCTCCTTCCGCCGTACTTTTCCTTGACTATCTTCCTGACCTCCCTCGCGAGGTCTTCGTCCACCCTGACCAGTATCTGAGCCATATCTTAAGAAATCATAGCATATCAAATAAACGTTGTCCCGGCGGAGGCGCAGTGGACCCATTTTCTTCTCTCACGCCGATACTTGTTCCGAGTGGAGCACCTCGCCGCCCTCCAGAACCGGCCGAGTCATCCAGGTACAGTGCGCATTCACGCATGGCTGGAATCCGGCCGTTCGAGTTGCTTTAAGCGGCCACGCCAATTAGCGCAAGGCATGACGGCCAGCAGCCCCGGAATATTCGGTCTCTCGAGGACTCTTCTCCTGAACCGAAACATCAGGGTCATCGCGGTGACCGGTCTGATCTCCGGAGTCTACATCGGAATGCTCAACGTCGTCCTCCAGCTCTTCCCTGGGAGCCTGGGGTTCGGGGTTGCGACCCTCGGGATTCTCCAGGCCCTTGGCAACAGGTTCTCCGGAGTCGCGGCCACCATCGTTCAACCCCTGGCAGGGCACTACTCCGACGTGCACAGCAGAAAACGGGCGATTCTCCTGGGCAGCGCAGCCACCATAGCGTCGATGCTCTGCTTCGTTGGCGCGGCGTTGACCGCCAGCGGCGTCCTGATGCTCCTCGCTTTCGTCCTCTTCGGGGTATCGATACTGGGCAGCCCGGCCTCCCAGGCGCTGGTGGCCGAATCCGTCGACCTCGACCCCAGGCGGATGGACGTGGCCTACAGCGCGATATTCTTTCTGAGCACGGTCCCGGGCGTGGTCACGCCCTACCTCGCTGGGGCGATAGCCGACAGATACGGCTACGTCGCAATCTTCGCTGGCGCGGCCCTACTCGAGTCCATCGACCTCTACCTGTACTGGAAGGAGCTCTCCGAGACCAGACACACGATGTTCCACGATTCTGCACCGGGCCGGAACTTCTCGCTCAGGGAGGCCCTCCGGCTCCCGAAGGCGTCCGCGGGCTACTACGGCGCCCTGGCCATGGACGCCTTCGCCTTCGGCATCACCACCTCCATCATCTACGCGATGGCACAGTATCAGTTCGGCTTCTCTGCTGCGGATATCGGCCTGCTTGTCGTGGTGTGGTCGGTCGCGATGCTCGCCTCGCAATATCCTGCCACGAAGGTCCTGATCTGGCTCGGGGCAAAGAAGACGATAATCCTGTCCGAGGCGCTCGGGACTCTTCTCATGGCCGGGTGGGCGGTCTCCAGGTCCCTCCCGGAGTTCGCGCTGCTCTCGATTGTCTTCGGCGTCTCAGTCACGACCTGGGTCCCGGGCGTCCAGTCCTTGCTGATGACACACTCGCCTCCTGGAGAACGGGGGAGCGTCGGGGGCAAGGTGGCCGCGTTCCGGGGGCTGGTGGCCTTCCCGGCGCCCATCATCGGGGGGTTCCTCTACCAGGGTCTGGGGTACGAAGCCCCCCTCCTCGCAAGTCTCATTGGGACGATAGTCTGCGTCGCGATGATGGTCAGATTCATCCCTGCCAATCAGCGAGCGTCCGGTGAAGGGCTGGCCGATGGGTACAGGAGCAGCTGAGCCGTGCGCCGGTCTAGCGGCCGAGGGGAGCCCCACAGGACGAGCATTTTGCGTCGCTCTCCAAGTTCAGAACCCCGCAGTAAGGGCATCGGACTTTGACCACTTCTTTGATGACCATCGTCCTTTCGTGACTGCCGGCGCTCTGTGCAGGCATCGCGGGCTCATCTGGAGGGATTACGCGCGAGCGTGCGAACGTAATCTCGTCCGCCACCGCTTCTGCCTTGACGCCGACAGGAAGCCACTCCTGCCCTCCTACCAACAAGACTGTCGCACCCCAAGACTTCTTCACAGTGACAGGTGGTATGGCCCTGAGGTCGCGCTCCATCAGGAAACGCCATTTCTCTTTCAAAGCTTCGGGCTCCCGCCTTCGAAGAAGATTATCCGGAAGTTTGTCAGAACCAGGAACACGGCCTTCCCTCTGCTCCTCCCTTCCCATCCGTTGATGATTGTTTCGCTGGGCCTGAGAGACATGAGCTGTCCAATGGCGGGAGGGAGATCCGTCACCGGAGTATCGAGCCTGCGCTCTCCATAGCGGCTAATAACTCTTGAGACCGCGTCCGAACATCTCCCGTTGAGAAATCGGTCTTGGCGGATCAGCCGAAAGCACTTTCTCACTTGGATAAAGGAGATAAGACGGCTGTCGCGACGGATGCGCCGTGAACGTCTTCCGAATGCTCGGTGCGATCATCATGTTTGTCGCCTTCGGAGTCTCCCTCTGGGGCAACCTTTCCAGCAATGCGCTTGCGTATGGTTCGTGCATCGGAGTCAATCCCGTGGTTGGAGGTCAGGGCGGAATAGTTTGTTCGGGAGTCCCTATCTGGTCGGTCGCTGTCGTCATGCTGGCAATTGGCGCGGGCGTATATTACCTCGGAGCGATACGCAACCGCAGAAGATGAGCGGCTAGTCAAGAGGAGGGGTGCCGGCTGTCCCCCACGGGTGAGAATGTTGCCACGTAGACGGCGACAGCCCTTCCTGCTAGCTCTTCCGAGTTGCCGAGGTCCCGAAGACGAGACTCAGTCTCCTGCCTGATTCGTCATAGTCTGAGGCTGCCAGCTTCACCTTACGCCCATAGACCGACTCTATTCCGGCCGTGGCCCCGTTCGCAAAGTGGCTCTGACCGAACCCTCTGGCGACCGCGTTGGGGGGCTCAGACACCGACACCACGACTCTTCCTTCTGTCTGGGTTTCCGACGCGTCGAACTCCCGGCCAACGGCACGTACAAGGTCCAAATCCTGGGGCAGCTCCTTGGGACGCGGATGACCTGCACGGCTGGAACCCTAACCCTGCAGGGGTCCAAGACCAGCGTGCGTCAAAACTACCGCTGCTGACGCGCAGCCCCGCCGGTTCCGACGGATGTCCGCTGAAGAGCTGGACAGACCACCGCGCAAACCCGACGACGTGTTCCCGGCGGAACAACAAACCCTGACCGGCAATCGGGAAGAATGTTACGCCGATGATTGGAAGTCTTCGGCTTCTTCATATACGCAGTCCGGTGCTACCGGCCTTCATGCCAAGCGCGCTGGACTGGCTCCTCGAGCCCTCTCAGCCCGCCGTCCGCTATCTGACCATGAGGGACCTCGTCGACGGGACCAGCCGCGCCGACCTGGCGGAGGCGAGGAGCGCCATCGCTTCGAGGGGCTGGGTCGCTGACATACTCGCGGAGCAGAAGCCGGGCGGATACTGGGTGAGCGAGGAGAAGCTCTACAGGCCGAAGTACATCTCCACCAACTGGATGCTGCTCACTCTCTCCGACCTCGGCGCCACCAGGAAGGACCCGAGGATAGCGAAGTCCTGTTCCCTATGGATGGACAGGTTCTCCAAGCCAGACGGAGGGTTCAACGCCGACGGTGCAACCAAGAAGAGCGAGCACTGCCTGACCGGCAACACGACCAGAGCCCTGATCAAGTTCGGGTATGCCGACGAGCCGAGGGTGAGGAGCGCCCTCGAATGGCTCGTGAGGACGCAGAAGGAGAACGGCGGCTGGCACTGCTGGGCCTTCAGCGGGACCATCGACAACTGGGAGGGGCTGAGCGCCTTCGCCGTCTACCCGAGACAGAAGTGGACGAGGAGCATGAAGAGGGCGGTCGAGCGCGGTTGCGAGTTCTACCTCGCGCGCGAGCTGTGCAAGCAGGGCGCCCACTACGCCCCCTGGTTCCGCTTCCACTTCCCCTATCACTACTACTACGACCTCCTCGTGGGTCTGGACTTCATCACGGCCCTGGGCTACGCCGAGGACGGGAGGCTGGGGCTGGCCCTGTCCCACCTCAGGAAGAAGAGGAGGAAGGACGGGCGTTGGAACCTCGACGCGGTGCACCCGGACCTCGACAACGACGGGAAGGTGCCCGACTGGTGGGAGAAGTACAAGGACAGGTTTCATCCTTTTGCTCTCGAGAGAGTCGGCCGCCCCAGCAAGATGATAACCTTGAGAGCTCTGACGGTCCTGAAGAGGCTGGGAAAGTTCGACTAGTCGGGCCGCCGTTCGCTTTCTCCGAACCTCGCCCGGACCAGGTTCGCCTCAGAGCAGGAAGAGCGCCAGCCCGCACAAGACGAAGGCCGCGTTCAGCAATACGTTCCCGTTGCTGAAGTGGGAGACCGCGATTCGCCGGGTCGTGAAGTACACTCCTCCCTCGGTCATGGAATCGAGCAGGAGATGGGAATAGGCAACGACCACGCACAGGACGACCAGCATCGCCTCCGGACCGGGACTCAGCAGCCCGAGCTCCGACCCGACTACCCATAGGACGTATCCGACCGCGCCTCCCCACATCGGCGCGGTGAAGACCGAGTGCGTCAGCGGCGACCTCACCGCGAATCCCCCTCTCGCGACGTGCCCAAGCTCATCGACGACCAGGTTCACGAGCAGAGACGTCGCCACGGCGAGCGACAGCCGGGGGTCGACCGGCAGCGTGAAAGCAAGCGCGGCGACGGAGCCGGCGCCGAAGACGAAGTGAGTGAAGAGCCTCATGGTGGCGCCCTAGGTCTCTCCCGACGCCATCCATAGGGTCTGTGGTTCGTCAGATGGCCGCCGGCTACCGCTGGGGGCCACGACCTTCGTTT
>JAFMAU010000105.1 GCA_029784825.1 Nitrososphaerota archaeon
CCTCTCCTTCAAGACGTGCCGGACGGAAGACTGGAAGTCCGCTGCGTTCCCCATCCCTGTCCACCTGAGAATCGCGACCCGGTCCCTCACGACTGGCTCCCGGGAGCGCCGCGAGGCTCCTTTAACGTTGGGGGTCTGACGCATCACGCTTTTAGCACGTGGGGGCCGAGCCCTGCACCGTGAAAGGCTTCGAGCTCGCCACAGCCGCGGACGTGCTTGCCGGCAGGTCGCCGCCGTCGGTCGAGGTCAGGGGGTGGGTCGCCCGGAAGCACACCGTGGGCGGGCTGGTCTTCGTGCAGGTCAGGGACGGTTCGGGGTATGTCCAGGTCTCCGCCCGCAAGGGGGTCGCTGACGCGGCCTTCGAGGGGGCGAGGAGCTCGACGAAAGAGTCTGCCGTGGTCGTCAGGGGAGAGGTCCGGGACGACAAGAGGGCGCCGGGGGGGAAGGAGATCTCAGCGGAGGAGTTCTTGGTGGTGGCCAAGGCCGAGAGCTGGCCCATAACCAAGACCGCGGCAAAGTCCGCCTCGTTCCTCTTCGACAAGAGGCACCTGAGCATCCGGGGTCCGAAGGCCATCGCCACCATGAGGATCCGCGCCGAGGTGATAGGCGCCGCCTTCGACTACTTCAGGGAGAACGGCTTCCAGCTCATCAGCGCCCCGAGCTTCGTCCAGGCCGCGGTCGAGGGGGGGTCCACCCTCTTCTCCGTCGACTACTTCGGCAAGCAGGTCAACCTGAGCCAGAGCGCGCAGTTCTACGAAGAGGCGGCGCTCCCGGCACTGCAGAAGGTCTGGATCTTCCAGCCCGCGTTCCGGGCCGAGAAGTCGAAGACATCCAAGCACCTCACAGAGTTCTGGATGATAGAGGCGGAGCAGGCCTTCGCGGACCAGCCGGAGAACATGAAGCTCCAGGAGGGGCTGCTCTCGAAGATGGTCGAGCGGGTCATCGCCAACAGGCAGGCGGAGCTGAAGACCCTCGGCCGCACCCTGAAGCAGCCGCCGCTCCCCTTCCCCAGGATCAGCTACGACGAGGCGCGCTCGGTCGCGGAGAAGAAAGGGTACCCCTTCGAGTGGGGGGACGACCTCCCGACGGAGGCCGAGAGGGCCATCAGCCTTACCCAGGGCTCCCCGTTCTTCATCACCGACTACCCACTCAGCGCCCGGTCGTTCTATCACATGACCTACCCGGACAGGCCCAAGGTGACGAAGTCGGCAGACCTGATCGCCCCCGAGGGGGTCGGGGAACTTGCCACCGGCGGCCAGAGGATACACGAATATCAGGAGCTGATGCAGAGGATCGAGTCCCAGGACCTCCCCACCGAGTCCTTCGCCTGGTATCTCGAGCTCAGGAAGTACGGCATGCCCCCTCACTCGGGGTTCGGCATCGGAGTCGAAAGGTCGACAAGATGGATAGCGGGGCTGAAGCACATCAGGTCCGCGAGTTTGTTCCCGAGAACACTTTCGCGCATCTCCCCCTGAGGCAGGCTTATCTACCTGAAAGCGGCCGTGCATAAAGTTGGCTGGCACGAAGGTGGAGAAGAAGGACGAACCTGAAGAAGCAGTGAAGGAAGCGGCGGGGACTGACAAAGAGCTCGAGCTTGACACGCTCCCAGGCGTAGGACCTGCCACCAAGCAGAAGCTTAAGGACGCAGGCATCGAAACGATCCTAGACCTGGCCACCTCGGGCCCCATGGACATCGCCGAAGCGGTGGACATCGACGTCTCGAAGGCGGTGGAGCTGAACAACAAGGCGCGCAAGAAGCTGGTCGAGTTGAACCGCCTCGAGCCGGACTTCATCAACGCGGCCGACCTGCTGGCGAAGAGGAAGGCCATCGACCGCATATCGACGGGCTCGAAGAACCTGGACGACCTCCTCGGCGGAGGGATCGAGACCTGGGCCATGACCGAGTTCTACGGCGAGTTCGGGTCAGGGAAGTGCGTCGCGGGAGATACGAAGGTCTTCTACAGCAACGACGCCAACGTCCACTTCGAGCCCATCGCCCAGACCTATGAGAAGTATAGGGGCTTGTATGGGGAGCGGCCACTCGATTCGGGCTACGTCGTCCCCCTGAAGGAGGTAAATGTCGTAGGGCTGAATTCGCGACTCACACCGGCGTCCTATCTCTACAGGGAGAAGGTTTCATCCATCCTCGCCATCAAGACAGAGCGCGGGCGGCTGCTGAAGCTGGCCAAGCTACACATGGCGATGGTCATGTCTGGTGCCGGGATAAGCTGGGTCCCATCGGGTTCATTATCCGTTGGCGACAAGATCGCCACGCCAAGGACGCTCTCGGTGCCCGGGAGGTCCGACATCACCAACGACGACGCCTTCTTCCTTGGGTTTTATGTCGCCGAAGGGACGGGGAACCCCCTGTCCATCACGAACACTGACGGCAAGCTGATAGAGTGGACCAGGGGTTATCTGATGAAGAGATTCGGCTTCGAACCCACCGTCTCGCGGAGAGAAGGCCATGCGGCTCTGGTTCTGCTTAGGGCCCCCGTCAAGAGCCTGCTCGGGAGGCTGGCCGATGCCAACTCGTACACGAAATACGTTCCCGATAGCATCCTCAACGGCAACGACGAAATAGTACGCCACTTCCTGGCAGGATACTTCGAAGGCGACGGGCGTGTCGCGGGCGCCGACATTGAAGCGAGCTCGAACAGCAAGGAGCTGATCGAAGGCGTGTCCTACCTTCTTTCCAGGCTGGGCATCGCCTCGTCCTTCGGCGTCAAGAACGTCAGCACCGGGCAACACTACAGGCTGCGCGTCTCGGGTTTCGACAGGGACAAGATGTCTCAGATTCCGTTCAAGAGCAAGAGGGTGCCAAACGTCAGGACCCGGAACAGCAAGTACGGCATCCCAGCCGGTGACCTGCTAAGGGCGACGTACAAATCTGCGGTCTCTTCCAGGCATATCGAACGCAAGCGTCCCCTGAGCAAGAGCGGTACTCTCTACGAGGCCCTTACCAGGTCGGCCTACGGGAAGACCGGGATGAGCGACGCCCAGGTCATGTCGGCAGCCGGATTCCTGGAAGGTGTCTCGGAGGCGCTTGCCCAGAACCTGGAAAACCTCCAACGGGCCAATCTCGAATCCGCGGCCGGTTTCAGGAAATACGCTCTCTCCTTGTCGTTCTCGGCGAACATCCTGGCGGGGCCCATTGGCGTATCGAAGTCAGGTTTCAACAACTACTTCAGTCGGGGGCTCCCAAAGATGAGGACTGCCGCGTTCAAGGCGGTGGCGACCCAAGAGATTGAACGGCGCATCAGGGTGCTTGGAGAGGCCGTAGCCGCGCTTGAGACTGCGTTGCAGTTCAACTGGGACACAGTCACCGAAATCCGAGAGGAGAAGTATGGCGACTATGTCTACGATTTCGAGGTCCCCGATGGGCACGCCTTCGTCAGCGGGAACGTCCCGACTATCCTCCACAACAGCCAGGTCTGCCACACACTGAGCGTCATGGTGCAGGCGCCCAAGGGGGAGGGGGGCCTCGACGCAGGGTGCATCTACGTCGACACCGAAGGGACCTTCAGGCCGGAGAGGATCGCCGAGATAGCGGAGGCGAGGGACATGGACCCGGAGAAGATCCTATCCAGGATCACCGTGGCCAGGGCGTACAACAGCGCCCACCAGGAGCTGATCGTCAAGGACCTGGGGAGGATAATCGAGCCCAACAAGGTGAAGCTAGTGATACTCGACAGCGCCGTCGCCCACTACAGGGCGGAGTTCCTCGGGAGGGGGACGCTGTCCGAGCGCCAGCAGCGGCTGAACCGGTTCATGCACCAGCTCCTCAGGACCGCGGAGATCTACAACATCGCTGTCGTGGTCACGAACCAGGTGCAGGCTGCGCCCGACTCCTTCTTCGGCGACCCGACCAGGCCCACCGGCGGCCACGTCGTGGCGCACACAAGCACCTACAGGATCTACCTGCGCAAGGCGGCCAAGAACCGCATCGCCAGGATGGTGGACAGCCCGTACCACCCGGAAAGGGACGCCGTCTTCCTCCTGGGCGAAAAGGGGGTCGAGGACCCTGCGGAAGACAGTTCGAGAAAGAAGTAGAATCCAACCACTTTTATATCCTGAATCGAGCGCCTTCCTGCGTCTCGCTTGAAGCGTTCTCAGATGCTGGCAGTGTCCGTCCTTGCCCTCTTGCTGGTGTCAGCGGTACCGCTGAGGGCGGCCTACGCCCAGTCCGGTTACACGGAGAAGCTCAACGTGTACGTCGCGGGGTCCGACGCCCTCTGGTACTTCACCTTCGGCGGTCTCAACGGGTCCGCCCACCTAAGCGCCCTGGAGTCCACGCCGGGCCTGAGCTGGTACAACGTCACGGCGATCTCGACCACCGGGTGGCAGTCCGACTTCCAGGTCTTCGGTCCGAGGGGGTACGGCCTCCTCCCTGTCCCTTACGTCACCCCCCAGGGGATCTTCCTGACCGTCGGCTCGGACTCCTATCCCGACGCCTCGGCTGCGGCAGCCGCCCTTGACTCGTACCTGCTGACCAGCTTCATCTCCTACTCGAATGGGACGGGGAGGTACACCTTCTTCAGCCCCGTCTCGTTCTCGAGCCTCATCCCCTCGACCCTGCTCAAGAACTTCCTCCCGACGACGGAGCACGGGTTCGCGACCGCCATTTCGTATTCGAGCTTCACCAGCACCCCGTCCCCCTTCGTCGTCCTCGAGGGGGTGAAGGGTTCGGCAGGGTTCGACCACAGCCTGGTGGTCGGCTCGATCACGTCCAGCGCCCTCTCGAACGGCCAGCCCGCTGTCCTGAGCTACTTCGGGACCTCCCCGACCTTCCTCGCGGCCTCCGCCCAAAGCTCGTCCTCGGTCGTCCAGGTGACCTCCCTGGACGGGGAGCTCCAGTCGAAGGACTCGGGGGCGGTAGTCAGGAACGCGCAGCAGTTCTCCGGGTCCTATACCCTCGCCCTTTCGCCCGGGAAGCACCTCTACAAGCTCAACGCCACCGTGGCAGAGCAGCCTGCGCCCCTGCTCGCGACCAGGGCCGTAGACGTCGGGGTCCTGAGTACCGGGGGGAACATCTCCGTCACGCTCACCTTCCGGGACCTTTCCTCTGCTGAAACGATAAGCAGCCTCTCCTTCACCGACAACTGGTGGAACAAGACCGGGGTCTTCCAGCTCGTGAGCAGCGGTGCGTCGGACTCGGTGTCGTCGGTCTCGCTCGCTCCGGGCGCGTCCTTGACCCCTGTCTACAGGCTCCGCTACACCGGGACGACGGCCGGCTCGGTCACCATCCCCGCTTCTGTGATACGATACCAGTACACGGTCAACGGGGTGGCTTTCAACGCCACCACCGCCCTCGGCCCGATCAGGCTCTCC
>JAFMAU010000106.1 GCA_029784825.1 Nitrososphaerota archaeon
TCCGCCACGTTGTGCCAGCCATCCGTGCCCCAGTGGATCATCGCAGGTTGCGGCAGGCAGATCCGCAGGCGTTTGCCGCTCGGAATTCGGCGCGTGCGACTCGATGCCCGCGAGATCGGCATCGACCAGGACTTCGGCGGCGATGACGGCGTCGACGTGGGGGATGCCGTAGCGTTCGAAGACGGCGCCGGTGAACTCGCGGATCCGGAGAAGGGTCAGGTCGAGAAGAGGGGCGGCGTGGCGACGCTCGACCCGGGCGAACAGGAGGCCGCTTCCGGCGGATAGGACCACGAAGGCGGCGACGATGGCAGACTCCCCGATCCCATAGGCTGCGAAAGTGAGCGCGAGCAACAGGAACGTGACGAAGCAGCCGAAGGTGACGAATCCGGGCCAGTCCATCGTCGCGCTCTTCTCCGGGTCGATCTGCTCGTGCAGGCGCATGCGCGCCCAGAGCGTCCCGAAGATCCCCACCGGGATGTTCACGTAGAAGAGGTACCGCCAGTCGAAGAACGCGAGGATGAGCCCGCTCAGGGTCAGCCCGAACATGGAGCCCGCCCTGAAGGCGACGGAGTTGATCCCCAGGGCGGTCCCGAGCTGACCGTGGGGGAACGCGTCAGTGATTATCGCCGCGCTGTTCGAGAAGAGGGCCGCGGAGCCGAGCCCTTGGAAGATCCTGGCGGCGATGAAGATGTTGGGGGAGGGGGAGAGGGAGGTGAAGAGGGAGCCGACCGTGAAGATCGCGAAGCCGATGTTGTAGACCTTCACCCTTCCGTACATGTCACTGATCCGCCCCAGGAACAGGAGGGCGACTGTGCTGCCTATGATGTAGGCCTGCGTGAACCAGATGGCCTGCTCGGCGTCCGCGCCAAGCGAGGCTGCCACCGTGGGGAGCCCGATGACTACAATCCTGCTGTCTATCCCTGCCATCAGGACCCCGACCGTGGTGACTGTGAGGACCGTCCACTTGTACTGCAATTCGCGATCTCCGAGGCCCTGTAGACTGGGACCTGCCCCAATGAAGGCGTGTTAAGGATTGCTCGTCCGACAAAATTCAATTAGACCGGGACCCGCGCGGGAGGGGAATTGGAGAAGACAAACCACCTCTCACGTGAGAAGAGCCCTTACCTCCTGGAGCACGCCCTGAACCCCGTGGACTGGTTCCCCTGGGGGAGGGAGGCGCTCGCGAAGGCGAAGAACGACAACAAGCCGATCTTCCTCAGCGTCGGATACTCGACGTGCCACTGGTGTCATCAAATGAGGAGGGAGTCGTTCGAAGACGCGAAGACTGCGGCTTTCATCAACAGGCACTTCATCCCGATCAAGGTCGACAGGGAGGAGAGGCCCGAGGTCGACGCCTACTACATGGGCGCGGTCCAGGCGATGACCGGGGGCGGCGGATGGCCGCTGTCGGTGTTCCTCACCCCCGACCTCAAGCCCTTCTACGGCGGCACCTACTATCCCCCCGAGCCGAGATATGGGATGCCGAGCTTCATGCAGGTCCTGGAGTTCGTCGCTGGCCTGTGGAAGGACCGGCGCGAAGAGGTGAAGGCGAATTCGGAGCAGGTTCTGAAGTCGATTCGGCCGGACCCTGCGGCAGCCTCGGGTGCTCCTTCGAAGTCGGCGCTCGACGAGGGGTACGCGATGCTCCTGTCATCCTACGACGAAGCGAATGGAGGGTTCGGACGGGCCCCGAAGTTCCCGCTCCCCGGCACCCTCTCGTTCCTGCTGAGGTACTACCACCGGACGGGGAAGCAGCTGGCGCTTGGAGCCGTGCTCAAGACCCTGGACGGGGTGATGTCCGGAGGAATCCGGGACCATGTCGGAGGCGGGTTCCACAGGTATTCGACCGACAGGGTATGGCTGGTCCCCCACTTCGAGAAGATGCTGTACGACAACGCCCTTCTGGCGAGGGCCTATGCCGAGGCGTTCCAGATCACGCGAAACGAGGAGTACGCCCAGGTCGTCAGGGAGACCCTGGGCTGGGTCGTCGGAGAGATGAGAGACGTGGACGGAGGTTTCTACTCCGCCCAGGACGCTGACACGCAGCAGGGAGAAGGGGCCTACTACTCGTGGACCCCCGACGAACTGGAGTCTGTGCTGGGAAGGGACGACGCCGGGAGGTTCGGGCGGCTCTACGGCGTGACGAAGAACGGGAACTTCGAGGGGAGGTCACTGTTGCACCTCGAGCCGGGGACGCCCCTCGGTCCCCAGGACCGGAGGTGGGCTGCCAAGGACAGGGTGATGCTCTACGCCGAGAGGATAAAGCGGCCCCGGCCTGCGACTGACACGAAGATCATGACGTCGTGGAACGGGCTTGCCATCTCTTCGCTCGCGTTCTGCGGGCTCGCACTCGGAGAGGGAGAGTACCAGAAGGAGGCAGGGGAGGCCGCCGACTTCGTCCTGAGGACGAACATGAAAGGAGGAAGGCTACTCAGAAGGTATGCAGGTGGAGAAGCGGGCCTGGATGGGACCCTCGAAGACTACGCATTCTTCGTCCGGGGCCTTCTGGACCTTTTCGAAGCGGACCCCGACCCAAGATGGCTTGAGGAAGCGAAGAGGCTGACAGATGCGATGGTCGAAGAGCTCGAAGACAAAGAACACGGGGGCTTCTTTCTGGCGGCAGGAGCGGAGCCTGCGGCCGTAAAGGAGAGCTATGATGGGCCGGCGCCGTCGGGGAACTCGGTCGCGGCTGTGAACCTGATCCGCCTGGCCGAGCTGACCGGAGACGGGCGGTACCGGAAGCTGGCACATGGGACGGTCGGATGCTTCGGGGGTGAACTGGAGAGGCAGCCTTCATCTCACACCACGATGCTGGCTGCGGTGGACATGCTGCTGAACGGGACGAGGGAGGTGGTGATCACGGCGCCCGCGCCTGGAGACGCAGCCGCGATGAAGGGCGAGCTGTTCAGAGGGTACTTCCCTGAAATGGTGGTGCTCACCGCGACTGAGGAGACATACACGGCGCTCTCCAAGCAGAGCAGCCTCTTGGAAGGGAGGAGACCGGGAAGAAAGGCGAGGGCATTCGTCTGCCGCAACTTTGCTTGCAAGCTCCCAGCAGACTCGCTGGAAGCGCTCAGAGAGCAGCTGAGCGGGGAGTAGCGTTTTAACGCCCCAGGTTGGCGGGGCGAATGCCAATGGGAACCTGGGAGATACGGGCCATCTTCGGGAACGAGTACGCCATGGAGCAGGCGATGGCCGAGCTGAAGAAGCGCGGCGGGCTCGAGATGGAGGTCTTGGACAGGCGGAACCTTTCGGTCAGGCTCCAGAAGAGAGACCGCGACACCGAGGCGATGGTCAAGCGGGCCGTTGAAATGCACCACGGCTTCGCGGAGCACGAGGGTCCGCTGGGCGAGTACGACCGCGAGCGCGGCCGAGAGAAGGCAGAGAAGCTCAAGAAGGAAGAGGAGAAACGAAGGCGCTAGTGCGAACGGCGACCCCGGCCTAGGTGGAAGGGACTGTGACGATGACCACGCAGGGGGACTTCCTGACTATCTCGTATTCGTCCTTCGTCAGGAAGCTGTAGAAGCCGGTCTCCCGGTTGCTGAACATTACGAGTATGTCGATCTGTTTATCCTTGATGAACTGGGCGACGTCGCTCCCGACTTCGCGGACAGGGAGTATCTTCGGGTTGATGAACCGCCCGAGGGTCTTGATCGCGAGGCTCGTGAACGAAGAGAAGTCACGCTCCTCCTGCCTCAGCGGCATAGCCATCTCCACGGCGTCTAGAGGTATGGTCGGAGGGAGGGAGAAGATCTTGGCGGCCGTTATTTCCACGTCCGCGACCGAGGCAGAGGAAGTCAGGGCAGCGGCGATGATGAATGGGTCGGGGTGCTGCTCCTTCAGAATGGGAACGAGGATACGCTTCGGGTTCTTCGGAACTTCAACCCCCGCCTGCGGGGTCTCGACCAGCACGACGCGCGCCGGACAGGTCCGGCCGACGTGATCTGACACCCGGCCGAATAGTTCGCGGAAGAGGGGCTCGCGGTGAGCGCTCATGACCACCGCCTGGGCCCCCTTCTCGGTCGCGGTCTGGACGAGAGCCCTGGCGACCTCCTCGACCCCCGGAGGTTGGTGGGAGGGGCGCACTTCGACGAATTCATACTTGACTGCGAGCGAGTGGGCGAGGCTTTCTATGTCAGCCTTCAGCTTCTTCTCGAACGCGTGGTCTTCCGCGCCCTCCAGCACGTGGGTGACGAACACCTTTGAGCCGGAGTATTCCGCGATGTAGAAGGCGATGTAGACTGCGTTCCACTCTCTTGGTTGGTAGGCCAGAGGGAGAATGACGGGGGCGTCGCTCCACGACCACTCGACATCCGCCTCCCTGTCAGGCATCAGGCTTTCTGCCTCTCTTCCATCTCTGATAGATAAGGTATCCAGCGATGCCTATGGCGAACCAGACGGCTCCGGCAACGCGGCCCCCAGGGCTGTTGAGCACAAGTATTAGCCAGATCATGGCTGTGAACGCGATCCCTATGAAAGGAATCACCGAGACCTGGTAGGGCTTCCCCCCACGGTGTACGGTTATGTTGAGAGGCATCTTCCATCCCCCGTTCGTGGGCTCCTTCAGCCTGAGGACGATCGCAGCCGCGTTTACGTAGAAGTAGGCGATCAGGGCCCCGAAGTTGTAGACTGACGCGACGAGGGGGATGATTTCGAAGGTCGAAAGCTCTACGCCGGCCGCGAGCAGCAGGCTCGCAGCGGCGGTGAAGATCAGAAGGGTAAGATACGGTGTCCTGAACCGCCTGCTTATCCTGTTGAACTCCTTCGGAAGCAGCCCCAAGCGGCTCATCGAAAAGGTGACCCTGGAGACGCCGATCACGCCGGTGTTTGTCGAGACGTAACAGACGAGAGTCCCCATGACTCCGACCCAGATGGCGAAGTATGGGCCGATCACCGGGATGAAGCTGGCCAGGGTGTGCGCGGGCGAGGACGGGTCCTGCGAGACGGGTGTCGGCGCCAGCGTGACTGCCAGTATGGAGAAGGTGATGGCGACGGACACCACGGCGACGATTGCCCCCTTGGTAGCCCTGGGGATCACCCTTGCCGGGTTCTTCGTCTCTTCCGCTGCCTGTGAGATTGACTCGATCCCGATGTAGGAAACGGTCGCCAGCGAAAGGGCTGTGACCAGCGTAGAGTAATTCGCGCCAGGAATCCCGAGGTTCCCTGTCGAAAGGGCGGCGGGGATGCCCGAGAGCCACCCTGCGAGGGCGCCGGACGCTATGACAGAGGGGAGCCCGAACACGATGAAGACCGCGACTGTGACGAGGTCGACGGCGACTATCACTTCGTTC
>JAFMAU010000107.1 GCA_029784825.1 Nitrososphaerota archaeon
CCAGGCCGTTGGCGCGCTGAAGATTTGGACTGGCAGAGACGCCCCAGTCGAGACGATGAAGAAGTCGCTGCTCAACTCTCTAGGGGTGCAAAGAGGTTGATCGGCAAAGCTGAAGCGACGGGGGCGGTCAGCATAGTCAACGCTATCGCCTGCGGGATGGGTGCGACTGTTTCCGTGAAACTCCCCACAACTGCGAGACTGGAGCTACGGGAGCAGAGGGGTAGCTGGGATGCCTCCCTCAACGGAAGGAAGTCGGAGTCCGCTCTGGTTGTTCAGACCGTCGGGTGCGCGATAAGAAAGCTTGGAAGGGACCCCGGTCGGTACTCTGGGTCGATCCAGACGACCACCTCTGCGCCCGTCGGCGTCGGACTGAAGACTTCGTCTTCCGCCTCGGTTGCAGTCGCGCTCGCTACTTTCTCCGCCTTTGGGAGGACGACCTACAGGCCACGCGAGATTCTCGACTGCAGCGTGTCCGCCTCTCTGTCAGCGGGAGTCAGCGTGACGGGCGCCCTCGACGACGCTGCTTCGTGCTTGCTGGGGGGAGTGAACTTCGCGGACAATTCTAATGGACGGGTCCTCTCCACCGCCGCCTTGGGGCGCAGGTTGAAGGTAGTCATCAAGGTCCCCGAGGGAAGGAGCAGGAGGGGTCAGGCAGATCTGAAGGAAGTCAGGAAGTTCTCGAAGATGGCCGAGTCGATTTTCAGAATAGGGAGGAAGGGGAGCGTCTGGAAGGCGATGACCCTCAACGGGCTCCTTTACTCGTCAATCTACAGGTACCACTCGTCCGACGCGCTCAGGGCCCTCGAGGTAGGAGCACTGGGTGCCGGCCTTTCAGGGACCGGACCCGCGTTGGCCGCGGTGTTCGACGAGAACGGGAGACCAGATGAGCTTGCCAAGGAGTGGAAAGACAGCGGGGCCAAGGTGATCATGACGGAGACCAGTGACGAAGGAGCAACCCTTGGCTAACGTTGCGTTGGCCGCAGACGGGGAGCTCAGCGGCAGAGTCGAGGTCCCGCCGAGCAAGAGCTACACCCACAGGGCCGTCCTGATGGCAAGCCTTTCTTCCGGGGAGAGCCGAGTCGGCAGACCGCTGGCCTCCAGGGACACCCTCGCCACCTACTCCGCCTGCAGGGCCATGGGCGCGAAACTGGCAGAGTCGGACACCGGCCTGACTGTCGTCGGCTCTGAACCACGGGCTCCCCAGGACGTGGTCGACGTCGAAAACTCGGGCACGACCCTCAGGTTCATGACCTCTGTCTTCTCTTTGCCAGAGCGCGGCTATACGGTGCTTACAGGAGACGCGAGCATCAGGCGGAGGCCGATGCAGGGACTCCTGGACGCGCTGTCCGGGCTGGGGACGAAGGCATGGTCGTCTAACGGTGACGGGTGCGCGCCGATAATCGTGGGCGAGGGTGGCATGCCAGGCGGCACCGCTAGGATGCGGGGAGACGTTTCGTCACAGTTCGTCTCATCGATACTCATATCGGCGCCCCTCGCGCGTGGGGACTCGACGCTCAATGTGATTGACGCCGTCTCCCGTCCTTACATAGAAGCCACGTTGACGCTGTCGAGGCTGCATGGGATTGGAATCGAGCGAGACGGGTTCTCCAACTTCTCCATCCCAGGGCGGCAGGTCTACAAGCCCTGCGACTTTTCTGTGCCCGCTGACTTCAGCTCTGCTTCGTTCATTATGGAGGCGGTTGCGCTGGTGGGAGGGAGGGTGGAGCTTTCGGGCCTTGACGCTTCGCTCCCCCAGGGGGACTCGGCCATAATGGATATGCTGGTCCGCATGGGCGTAAAGGTGGCCAAGCGTAGCGACTCCGTAGTCGTCCAGGCAGACGGGGAGAGGCTCAGGGGCGGGAGCTTCGACCTCTCCGATACGCCGGACCTCCTCCCGGTCCTCGCAACGCTCGCCCTGAGGTGCGAAGAGCCACTGGAGATAACAGGGGTCGCCCACGCGAGGTTCAAGGAGACGGACAGGATCAGCGTGGCCGCCGAGGGACTTCAGAAGATGGGCGCCAGGGTAGAGGAAAGGCACGACGGAATGAAGATAACCAGGGCTGACCAGATTTCACGCACTGTGCTGGACGCCCACGACGACCACCGCATGTTCATGGCATTCACCCTGGCTTCGATGCTGGCTCCAGATGACGTCAGAGTCGTCGGCGAGGAGAGCCTCGGGGTCTCCTATCCCGCGTTCCTTGAAGACATGCAACAGCTGGGGGCAAGGGTGGTCAGAGAATGAGCGGCAACATCATCGGCGAACGGTTCCTCCTGCTCACCTTCGGAGAAAGCCACGGGAAGGTCGTGGGGGCTGTCCTGGACGGCTGTCCCGCAGGCCTTGGCCTGGGAGAGGACGACATCCAGTCAGAACTCGACCTCAGGAAGCCCGGCCAGTCGATTGTCGCCAGCCAGCGGAAGGAAGAGGACAGGGTTGAGATAATGTCGGGGGTCTTCAACGGCCACACCACGGGCGCACCCATCATGATGCTGATCAGGAACGAAGACAAGGACTCCAGGTCCTACGAGGCGATGGTGAACTCCCCCCGCCCAGGGCATGCCGACCTGGTGGCGAAGACGAAGTACGGGGGTTTCAACGACTACCGGGGCGGCGGGAGGTTCTCCGGGAGGATAACCGCCTCTTTCGTCATGGGGGGCGCGGTGGCGAAGAAGCTGCTGCGGGAGACCCTTGGGGTTGAGATTATCGCCTACTCCCTGGAGATAGGCGGCGTTCGGGCCGAAGGCTTCGACTTCGACACGGCTAGAAAGAACCGCTACACGAACGAAGCCAGGGCCCCCACCCCAGAGGCGGCGGAGCAGATGAAAAGGAAGATCATCGAGACCCGGGGGAGGGGCAACAGCCTGGGCGGAATAGTGGAATGCGTGGCCCTGAACGTCCCCCCTGGCCTCGGCGAGCCCGTCATCGGGTCGTTGGACTCCGACCTCGCCAGGATTGCGATGTCGATCCCAGCGGCCAGGGGGGTGGAGTTCGGGTCGGGATTCGCCTCGGCGAGGCGCACCGGGACCGAAAACAACGACCAATACTTCTACGACGGAGCCGAAATCAAGACGAAGACCAACAACGCTGGCGGGATCCTCGGGGGGCTGTCCAACGGCATGCCCATCGTCTACAGGATTGCATTCAAACCGGCGTCATCTATAGCGTCGAAACAGACTACCGTGGACCTCGCCACCCGGAAGGAGGTGGAGCTGGTCGTCCCTGGAAGACACGACCCCACGGTCGTGCCCAGGGCGGTCCCGGTGGTCGAAAGCACGACAGCTCTGGTCCTCGCGGACTACGCGATAAGGGCGGGAATCATACCCCCGGTACTGGGCAGGAGACCATGAGCACGGCAAAGGCGGAGCCCGGTATCAGGGAGCTCCGGGCCGACATAGCCGAGACCACCAAGGAGATTATCCGCCTCGTAGGCCACAGGAACGACTTGGCCCGGCAGGTCGGCCGGCTGAAGACCAGGGCGTCCCTCCCCGCCGAGGACGACGCCGTGGAGGACTCCCTACTCAGGGAGGTGGCCGAAGAGTGCGACCGGGCAGGGGTGGAAAGGGGTGCCGGTCTCAAGATATTCGCGCTTCTTCTGGCCGAGTCCAAGAAGGCCCAGGGGTTCTCGCTCCAAGCCAACGGTCCCACCCCGATGTCCTCCATGGCCAGGGCCGTGGCGCTCCAACGGAGCGGGGTGAAGCTGATCCGCCTCGACGTAGGCGAGCCTGACTTCAGGCCGCCGAAGGCGGTCCTAGAAGCATGCACCGAGGCACTGGCCGGTTTCAGGACACACTACACTGAACCCAGAGGGATCCCGGAGCTCGTTTCGGCTCTCCAGATTTACCTGCGGAGGAAGAGCAACTTCGAAGCGTCGGGGGATGAGCTCGCGGTGACGCCGAGCGGCAGATTCGCAGTCTACGCCGCCCTTTCGGCCACAGTCTCCGAAGGGGACAGCGCCATAGTGTTCGAGCCGAACTGGCCTGCGTACAACGAGATCATTCGGCACATCGGCGCCAGGCCGATAGTCATGCACACAAGGCTGGAGGACGGGTGGTCGTTCTCCGCCGAAGCCCTCGCGGAAGCGATTCGCCCGAACACCAAAGCGATAGTCCTGAGCTATCCCAACAATCCCACTGGGAAGGTGATTACTCCCGAGACCTTCAAGGGGGTGGTCGACTTCGCAGACGACAACGGCCTCACGGTGATAAGCGACGAGATATACAACGAATATTCGTCCAAGCCCTGTCCCAGCATCCTCCGGACAACGCCGAAGAAGTTTGTCCTGACGTCGTCTTTCTCGAAGGCCTGGGCGATGACCGGGTTCAGGATCGGCTACGCGGTCTCCAGCAAGGACGTCATGGCCAAGATAACCAGGCTGACCTCCATGGTGATCACCTCGGTCCCGGAGTTCATCCAACTCGGAGCCATAAAGGCCCTGGACGCCGACGCGGAAGTGAAGGACAACGTGGAAGAGATGAAGAAAAGAATCGACGCCGTCTCCGAAGAGCTTGACAAAATCGACTCCCTCGAATACTTCAGACCAGACGGCGCGATGTACTTCTTCCCCCGGCTGAGAAAACGGGGTTGGGACGGGAACCGGTTCGTGAACACCCTCTTGGAAAGAGGAGTCAGCGTTACCCCCGGCCTGGCCTTCGGGGACTACCCGGACTTCTTCCGTGTATCTCTGGGCCAGCCCAGAGACACTCTCCTGGAAGGGGTCAGGCGGATGGGCGACCTCCTGGGTTGAAGGTCGCAGTGCTTGGCTCCTCCGGGGGCATGGGCTCGTACTTCGCAGACTATTTTGCGCGCTTGGGCCACAACGTGGCTGGTTCGGATCTGCGTCCGGGAAGGTCCCACACGCGAATCCGTTTCGTGCGCACGAACCTCGAGGCCGTCGAGGGAGCAGACGTTGTCCTGCTCGCGGTCCCCATGTCCGAGACCCTGAATGTCGCCCGCGGGGTAGCTCAGGCGCTGAAGTCCGGATGCACCCTGGTAGAAATCACGTCGGTCAAGGGAAGCAGGCTGTCAGTACTCAGGAAGCTGGCCACAGCGCACGGGGCCTCCCTGCTCTCGGTCCACCCGATGTTCGGTCCGTCGTCGAGATCGAAGGCGCCGAAGATTCT
>JAFMAU010000108.1:0-1437 GCA_029784825.1 Nitrososphaerota archaeon
TGATCGCGGTCCTGGACGGCGACAGGGGTGGGGAGCTGATCGAGAAGGAGCTCGCCCAAGTGATGAAGGTCGAGAAGGTCATACACGCGCCGCAGGGCAAGGAGGTCGAGGACCTCACGCCCATCGACGTGATCAACATGCTGAAGGCAGAGAAGGTCGACATGCCCGCAGTGCAAAGGAGGCAGAGGGCGGCAGAGGCCGCGCCACCGGCGCCACGGGCGGCAGACGAAGCCGACGAGCCCGTCGTGGTCAAGACCAGGGAACTCTACCCCAACCTGAACGGGACGCTCGAGGCGATACTGCTCGACCAGGGCCTGCAGGAGATTGGAAGGTTCCCCATCAGCGAACTGGTCCAGAAGATGGAGGGGACCAGCGGAGCCCTGTACCTCATCTTCGACGGAATCGTCACCCAGAGGCTCGTCGAGTCAGCCACGAGAATGGGGGTGAAGGGCATCATCGGCCACCGCACGGGCGAGTTGGGCCAGGTGCCAGAAGACGTCAGGATAGGCACCTTCAGAGACCTCGGCCTGGAATAGGCCCAGGGCCAGTTGATAGTCTCCGAGTTCGATCCGAAACACAACCGCTGCTCGCTTTCCGTCGAGTCTGCTGAGGACCTCTGGACCCTCAGGCGGCTGATAGTGAAGGGGGATGTAATCGTCACCAGAAGCTCCAGGGTCATGAAGAAAGAGGACGAATACTCGAGGCCCGACAAGGGGGAGCGGGTCAAAGTCACCGTCGCCCTATCGGTGGACGAAGTCCACCTAGACAGCAGCATCGAAAGGATCAGGATCAAGGGCACCATCGTAGAGGCGAGCGACGAGACGGTCACCAAGGCAGGCTCTCACTCCATCACCATCTCCCCCGGGCATACGCTCACCCTGCGGAAACAGCGGTGGTCTCCTCTTGACACGATGCTGGTCCACCCCGCCGGGGCGGCCGCATCCAGATTCGTCCTCCTGGCTGCCGACAGGCGGGAAGCAGGCCTCGGGACCCTCAGCGGCTCACACCTCTCGGTGGTGACCACTGTCGAGTCGGGCCTAGGGGGCAAGATGGGCGAGGAGCAGAGCTCCCAGCCCTACGTCTCGAAGGTCGCGGGGGTCGTTGCCCAGGTCTTCCAGGAGGGGGACAAGGTGGTGGTCGCGGGCCCGGGGAACTTCAAGAACTCGATCGCGAACCAGGTCCGCGAAAGGCTCAAGGGAGGACAGGTTAACCTTCTGGATGGATTGGACCTGACAGGCTCGGACGGCGTCCGGGCGCTCATCAAGACGCCTTCGTTCCAGGAGCTGGCCAAGGACTCCCTCGCGGTGGAAATGCAGCGGCTCGTTGCCGAAGCCATCAGAAGGATCTCCACCTCCGACCCCAAGGTAGTCTACACCCTTCCCCGGGTGGCAGACGCTGCTTCCGCGGGCGCCGTCGAACCATGTGCCGGCACCGCCG
>JAFMAU010000108.1:1447-5083 GCA_029784825.1 Nitrososphaerota archaeon
CGCGCCTCGTCGAAGTGCTGAACGACGTCGAATCGAAGGGGGGGCGGGTGTATCTGGCCGACTCCTCGATGGAATACGGGAAGCAGGTGTCCTCATTCGGGGGGATTCTCGCCCTGCTCCGATACGCTATCAGAGTCTAGTCAGCCACGGGAAGATGAACTCGACGACCAGCGCCAGGATGATACCTCCTTTCAGTAGGTCTTTTCCCAGGCGCATCGACGCGTGACTGAAGTAGAGAAGGACGCCGACCATGAGGATGGTGATGTAGGCGACTCTCGAGATGTCTATCACTGCGGTGTCTATGGTGGCGAGGAGGAAGGTCGTCGTCGAGGTGAACTGCTGGGCAAACTGCTGGATCAGCCCCTCGGCCCCCGGGGGTGCCTGTATGCTTGACAACGCGCATTCAGGCGCTCCGGGCATTTAACGACCCAGCATGGAGCCGGGCCGACCCAGGCAGGGACTCGACCCCTTCAGGACGCCGCTGACGACCCTCGGACCCTAGACTCCCAGGACGTACACGTAGAAGTACGGCGCGGTGATGATCGCAATGAGCAAGGCGAGCACCGTCAGGGTGGCTGCCACGGTGATCCTCCCCACCATCTTCTCGCTCAGCTTCCCTCTGCCCAGGGCTTCGACCCCCACCCTGAACGCCTGGCCCCCGTCCAGAGGGTAGATGGGCAAAGAGTTGAAGATCGCGAGGTTGATGTTGATGAAGAACAGCCAGTAGATTTGGTTGGCCAGCGGCAGAACCGCTGCGCCGATTGGTGAGGTATAGAACGCCGAGTCGGCGCTGGAGAACGGCACCACCCCCTGGCAGCGCCCGACGTCGAGGGTCGGGATGCACGCGATGTAGATGAAGGGGTTGTTGAGGAGGTCAGAGTAGGCCGAAACGGCGGAGCGAATGCTGCTTGCGGAGACGGAACCCACTCCGATGTAGGGCCACTCTGCCAGCACCTTGTTCGTAGTCGTGTTTACGAGCTGATCGCAGCAGACCAGCGTGACGTTGTCGATCTGGATCACCTGGCCGCTACGGTAGATGGTGAAGTCGAGCGACTGCCCTGCTTTCAAGGAGGTGTTCTCTCCAAGGATGGTGGACAAATCTGTGACCGCCGTGCCGTTGACGGCGAGGACGATGTCCCCGGGCAGAATCCCTCTGCTGTAGGCGGGGGACTCCTTGCTGACTCCCGTTATCCCGGCTCCGATCGCTGCAGGCGTCATGCTGCCCACCACAAGCGCGAGCAGCACGAGGCAGGCCACGGCAAGGACGAGATTCGTCCCAGCCCCGGCGGCCAGCATCTGGGCCGCGTGCCTCTTCCGAGCCTGTCTGACCTCGGTTTCATCGATATCCACAAAGGCCCCAATGGGAATCACAAAGAAGAGCAGTATCAGACCTGAGTTCTTCACGCGCAGTCCATGGCTTCGGGCTATCACGCCGTGGGCCCCCTCGTGCACCACCATCCCCACGACGAGCGCGACCCAGCCGTAGAAGATCGGGATGTACGGGTTCAGGCCCGGGATGCCGAGGTTGATGAGCGGCCCGAGCCCTACGATCCCCCTGGACGCCTGGGCGAATCCAGGCGATAGGATCCCCTGAAAGACCATGAAATAGAGGTAGAGCCCTATCGCCGCCGAGACTGGCATCAGGTACAACAGGAGCCACCCCACCGGTCTGGAGATCGTGCTCTTCCCCATCCGGTCCATGACGGACAGGAAGCGCCTTGTCCGGACCATGAGCAGAACCCCGCTCTGAAGCTCGAACCGCTTGAACTCGTCAGAACCCATTTTCGCCTCACCGACGGCGTTCGCGCTTTAAGCGTTGAGACTTTATACCGACCAGAGGTCAGTTTCATCGTATGCCTGGCTGCGCGACCTGCGGAGGCGCGTCGTTCTACACCCGGCGCTACTCCGGAGAGACCCTCTGCGTCCAATGCTTCAAGAAGTCCATAGTTGAGAAGACCCGAAGGACCGTCTCCAAGTACAAGATGATCGGAAAGGGGGACAGGGTAGCAGTCGCCGTTTCAGGGGGCAAAGACAGCCTGTCGCTCCTGAAGGTCGTAGTCCAACTCTACGCCCCCAGACGCATCCCTATCGTCGCGATCTCCGTAGACGAGGGGGTGGTCGGCTACCGGGACGAAGCGCTCGAACACGCCAGGTCCCTCTGCTCCGAGCTCGGCGTGGAGCACACGGTGGTGTCCTACAAAGAGATGTTCGGTTTCTCCCTTGACGAGGCGCTCAACTGGAATGAAGAGCGCGACGTGTCGTCCTGCAGCTTCTGCGGCGTGTTCAGGCGCAGGGCCATCGACGAGGCCGCCGCCCGTGCCGACGCAACCGTCGTTGCGACCGCCCACAACCTAGACGACTACATCCAGACCTTCATGATGAATCTGATGCACGGGGACGTCGCCCGCCTCGGCTGGATGGACCCAGCCTACACCGACGGCTCTTTCCAGATCAGAAGGGTCAAGCCCTTCATGGAGGTCTACGAGGAGGAGGTCGCACTATACGCCTACCAGTCCGACGTCCCGTTCCAGAGCGTGAGCTGTCCCTACATGCACGAGGGGCTGAGGAGCGAGGTCAGGGACTACCTCAACGCCATGGAAGCCGCGCACCCTGGGATCAAGAACGTCCTTCTCCGCTCCAGCCTCGACGTGATCTCCCGCTATTCTGGTACGTCCGACAAGGAGTCAGTCCCCTGCGGGAGCTGCGGGAGGCCCTCCTCAGGCGGCCTCTGCAACGTGTGCAGGATGAAGGCGACGATCGAGGAACACGTTAAAAGCAGACCCTAGCCCATGTTCCGCTGGCGGTGGGTAGGGCAGGTAGGGTAGCCGTCTACCAGAATGCTGAAACCGGCTTTACGCAGCGGCCAGCAACCTCCGGGTAAAGCCATCTTCCTCGTCACCTGCGCCGGGCAGGGGAGACGAACTCACGCCGAAGCGGGCGGTCATGAGGGGCAGCCCCCTCGAAGGAGGGGGCCTGACTCTTGATTGCCGAATCGGGCGAGGTCCGGGAGGGAGCAACCCTATGGCGACGTGGCCACGCTGCTTCGTCTACGTGGGGGATCCCCGGTCCGGCGAGATGGGGGCGGAGAGTGGTGGTGAACTCCGGAGGGCCTACCGCCGCTCATGTTTTTATCGGCCAGAAATCGGCTGGCAACTCGCGCAGGGGTAGCCTAGAGTCCTTGACGGGGAGCCTGGTAAGGCGCAGCCAACTGGGCGCAAGCTTGCTAAGCCTGTGTCTCTAACGGGACTCGTGGGTTCGAATCCCCTTCGAGGGGCGGAAGTCCCACCCCCTGCGCTCCTCAGGCGCAGCCTTCATGCGAAGCGTTTGCCCGCGAAACTGGCCCTTGACCCGAGCTCCCCTTCTATCCTGATCAACTCGTTGTACTTGGCCACCCTTTCCCCCCTGGCAGGGGCCCCCGTCTTGACGAAGTCCGAGCCGAAGGCGGTCGCCAGGTGGGCGATGAATGGGTCTTCCGTCTCTCCCGAGCGATGGGAGACAGCCACGCTCCACCCGGCCCTATGCGCCAGCTCGATCGCCTGCTCCGTCTCCGAGACCGACCCAATCTGGTTCAGCTTGACGAGGACCGCGTTTGTGGCCTTCGCGCTGATGCCGGCCCTCATCCTTTTCACGTTGGTC
>JAFMAU010000109.1 GCA_029784825.1 Nitrososphaerota archaeon
CTCATCCCCATTTCCATCCCTTCCCACGCAGCCTATTAATCGCACTTCGCCATCAAGCCGCCGCGCCGCGACAGCCTGATTCGATCCCTTCCCTCCAGGCCCCTTGGAATAGCCTGTGCCCATGATTGTCTCGCCTGGTCTGGGGAGGCGCGACACCCGTATGGTCTCGCTGGCGTTGTAACTCCCGACGACGGTGATTGGCCTCACTTGTGCCCTCCGCTCGTGTGCCCCGCGCTCATGAGTTGAACATTTCAGACCCATACCCAAGGCGAGGGCCGGATGACGCTCCGGCCTGGTCTCCTACTCGCACTTTGAGTAGCCACACGTGTTACAGTGGTAGCACCCGTTCTCGAACACCAGAGTGCTCTCATGGCAGTCGGGGCATGTGCCTGTCCCTCCTCTGGACGCCTGCTTCCCCTTGTATTCGCTCACGAAGCCTGACTCCTTGACCACGTGGTTGAGGGTCAGGAGTTCCAGGGCTTTCGCGATGGCGTCCGGAATGGACTGCAGCTGGGTCCCCTCGTCCCAGGATACGTACTTCCCTTTGATTCCTTTCAGGGTGGAGATGACGTTCTTGATGTCCCCTCCGTGCTGGAGGTACAGACTAATCAGCCTGCCGAGTGCAGCTGCGTCTGCGTTCTCGTCTGCTCCAGATTTGCCCAGTGTGACGAAGACCTCCTTGATCTCGCCGCCGACGAGGTTGGCCGTGAGGTAGATGCTCCCCTGAGGCAACTTCAACTTCAGGGTCCTCCCCTCCATGACCTTGGGCCGCTCGAATGACTCGGGGGTCTTCGGGGCTTCGACCTTCTTCCCCACTTTCGCCGTCTCAAGGATCCCTTCTCTGCTCCCTTCCCTGTAGACGGTGATGCCCTTGCATCCCATCTTCCAGGCTAGGAGGTAGATCTTCTCGACTTCCTCGGGCGTGATCTCTTCGGGGAGGTTGACGGTGCTCGAGATGGCGGTGTCGATGTGCTTCTGGATCGTCGCCTGCATCTTCACTCGCATCTCCGGCCTGATCTGGTGGGAAGTTACGAAGTAGTTCGGGACCTGCCCTTCCTCCTTCGCCCCGGTGGTCGCCATGTACTCCTTCACGAGCGGGTGGAAGACCTTGAACTCCCCCTCGCTGAGCGACTTGCTCCTCCGCGTGTAGAAGAGGGCGAAGACCGGCTCGACCCCGCTGCTGGTCCCTGCCAGTATCGACCCCGAGCCGACCGGGGGTATGGTGGTCACCGCCGCGTTCCTGATCCCCTGGGTCCTGATCTTCTCCTTCACCTTCTCATCAAGCCTGGAGACGAACGGCTGTGCGAGGTGCTTGCCCGCGTCGAAGGCCGGAAAGCTCCCCTTCTCCCTGGCGAGCTCGGTCGAGTAGTCGTAGAACACGTTCTTGATCCTCTCGAACAGGTGGTCCACGAACCCTATGGTGGAGTCTTCATCGTACTTCAGCCCCAGCTTGATCAGCATGTCTCCCAGGCCCGTGATGCCCACCCCTATCCTCCTGCTGTGCAGCGACGCCCCTTTCTGCTGCTGCAGTGGGTGTCTCTCAGCATTGTAGTCGAGGACGTTGTCGAGGAACCTGACCCCATATTGGGCGGCCCTCGTGAGCTGGTCCCAGTCGATGCTCGCGCTCTCGGTGAACGGATCTTTTACGAAGGCGCTGAGGTTCACCGACCCCAGGCAGCAGCACCCGTAGCTTTCGAGGGTCTGCTCGCTGCAGGGGTTGACTCCCTGGACTTCCATGCCGTTGTACTCGGTGGTTGACTCGCGCTTGATGGCGTCCCAGAAGAGCACGCCGGGCTCTGCCGACTGCCACGCTCCCTTGATCAGTGACTTCCAGACGTCTCGGGCCCTGACTGTCCGGTTGACCTCTGCCTTCTCGTTCTTGAAGTGCAGCTGGAAGTCGCCGTCGGTCTCCACCGCCCTCATGAAGTCGTCGGTGATCTTCACGGAGATGTTGGCAAAGTTCACCCTCTTGAGGTCCCTCTTGACGCCGATGAAGTCCATCACGTCCGGGTGGTCCACCCTGATGGTGATCATGAGAGCGCCCCGCCTCCCCGCCTGGCCGATGGTGCCGGTGGTGGTCGAGAGCAGCTCCATGAATGAGACGGAGCCGGAGCTGTAGATCGCCGAGTTGTTCACCGGGGCCCCCTTGGGCCTCAGGACCGAGATGTCCGTGCCTACCCCTCCCCCGAAGCTGTAGGTTCTCGCGGCCTCCTTGCACCAGTCGAAGATGGCCTCTATCGAGTCCTCTCTTATCTTGAAGAAGTAACAGTTCAGCAGCGTAGACTTCCTGGTCTGCCCCGCACCGAACAGAATCCTCCCTCCTGGGACGAACCTGTAGTTCTCAAGGAGCCAGTAGAACTTGGCCCCCCACTCCTTCCTCTTCTCCTCGTCCTTCTCCGGCGAGGCGAGCTCCCTGGCGACCCTGCGCCACATGTCTGACGGGACCTTCTCCACCTGCCTTCCGTCGGGGTCTCTCAGGGCATACTTCTCATAGAACACGCGGGCGCGCAGTTCATCTCCTCCGAACGCAGCCAGCGTCTCTGTCGGGAGTCTTACCTCCCCTTTCAGCTCCTCTCCTACGTCCGGAGAGTCGTGTGGTTGCTCAACGATCGACGTCATAACCTTGGCCTCAACCCCATCGTCCGGGATATATATCTCACCCACGGCTGATTGTTAGTTAACCAACATGCAAGACGGCGAGCGCCCGGTCGACGACATGAGGCGCGCCGCTGTTAACTCGTTTTGACAAGAAGTTAAGTGGATTGGAGGGGACTAGCCCGCTGTCGAATACTGGGCCATTGCGACCGACTTGCACCTCGGGCACCTGGCGGAGCCCTGCGGGAGCTTCGCCCCGCAGTTCCTGCAGACGGAGATGGTCCTGTCCACCTTGAAGTAGGGCAGCTTCGGCGTGGCGTTGAGTATCAGGTTGTAGATCCCCCTCACTTCCTCCGCCGAGCCGTCGAGGGTCACCGAGACCCCACCGTGAAGGCCCGCGGACAGCTTCGTCATGTAGTCCATCTTCTCCGGAATCTCGAGTTCGGCGAGCTGAACCCTGGGCGCCTGGGTGTAGGCCCCTCTCATGAGAGGCTGCAGGTTCGCCTTCCCGTACTTCTCAGAATCGAGGCTCGCGAGCCTGGCCGCGCCGTCCAGGTCGAGCATGGCCACCCCCAGCCTGTCTATCTTCGTGGACTTGTCGTCGGCCACCTGGGTCGCTGTCCCGATGATCTTGTCCGCCAGGTCGTAGCGCGACGCGGTCGTGGGGTCCCGGATCAGGCTGGCGAGCGTCTCGTCGAGGCCCACGAGGTTCATGATGAGAGGCATGGTGTCGGAGGTCACGGCGTCTGAACCAGCTGCGAGCGATGGCAGCAGTCCCCGCTTCAGCGTCCTCTCTATCAGCTTCCGCCTCGTCGAGAGGGCGTCGGCCGCGGTCCCTATCAGGAGCGCCAGCTTCGCCCGGAAGTACGTCTCGTCCTGGTTCGAGTCATACGCGAGCCTCGGCAAGTTCAGGCTGAGCCCATGCAGCACGCTGATGTTGTCGGCCTGCGACTCCACCGAAAGGACGTTGGCGTTCAGTCCCAGGAAGCTCCTTCTCTGGTCAGACGAGAAGAAGGCGATCCTCCCGCCGTTGAAGATAATGGAGGCCGCGTCCTTCAGCGTCTTGGTGTCGTCCACCCGGCTGGGCTTGGCCAGCAGTAACCTTACGTCGGGCCGCGGGGTCTCTTCGACGTAGCTCCGGTACGCGCCCAGGGCCGCGTCGAGCGTCTTGTCCATGACCTCCCTGCCAACGTCGTCATGCCTGTACGGGTTCAGGTCTATGCTGATGGCTGGGCCGTTGGCCCCCGCGACGGGGGACCCGGCCACCTCGAAGAACCTGAGAAGCAGCGACTCGAGCTCGCGCTTCCCCCTCGACTTGCAGAAGGGCCCGATGAACTGGAGGAAGTTGCGGAAGGTCACTTCGTCAGAAGCTTCCCTGGTCAGCATCGACGCCATGTTGAGGACAATGTTCAGGGCCCTCTCGGCGTTCTCAGGGCTCGGTATCATCGAAGTGTTCGGTATCTTCCCTCTCGGGTTGAGCCCGGCGCTCTTCATCGAAAGGAGGTCGACGAATACTGTGTCCGGGGTCAGCCCCCAGGAACCCGCGTTGGTGATGTGGATGTCCCCTGAGAGGTGGGCGTCGGCCACGTCCCTGGGGAGCTGCTCCAGGAGCAGGTACTCAGAGAACACCTGCTTCCCGGTCTGGTGCACGAGGGATTCGACGTTTCCCCCATCGTCCCCGGCCCTCCCCAGGAGCTGGGTGACGTCGTAGATGGGCATGCCGAGCCTCGTCAGCTTGTGCCTGTATTCTTCCATGCTGTGCTCCACCAGCAGGGCGTTGACGATCTCCCGGATGAGAGGGGCCGTGAGGTACTGGGTCTGGAACTTGTAAAGCCTCGACTCGGTCTCGCTGGTTATCTTCTGAGCCAGCTCCACCGGCATCCCTGCTTCCTTCACCAGCGACTGAAGTATCTTGTTGGCGTTGAACTCCTCCATGGTCTGGTGCGAGGTCCTGACGTACAGCTTCCCGCTCTCCACCAGGGACTGCTCTTCAATCTGGCGGGTTAGGTTCAAGACGAGCCTCCCAAGGTTGGTCACGGTGTACTTCCTCTCCTGTCTGTTGAGCTGGATCAGGAGCTGCTTGACGAGCTTCCTGAGGTGATAGGCAAACTTCCCGGACTCCTTCTTCGACTTGAAGCCAGCCAGCGTCTTGAGGGCGCTGTACGTCAGCGGGCCCTTTATGTTCAGAATCCTGAGGATCTCCAGCCTCTGTGGAGAAGCGATTACGCTGTAGATCGTCTTGACCCTACGAGGAGCAGCCTGCAAAGCAACCGAGACTCGTGGTCAACTCTATTTAATCATATGACTACTCGATTTAATCAAGGGTGTGAAAGGATGGGGTCGCCCGGATTTGAACTCGTTTGGGTTCACAATGACCTGGCAAAACGCCCCATTTTACCCGGCTTTTGGGGCATCAAAAAGCGGGGTCGGCCGGATACAACCCAGCGGGAACTGGCTGGTTCAAGGAGGG
>JAFMAU010000010.1 GCA_029784825.1 Nitrososphaerota archaeon
TTGTTCTCTTCTTGCTATCAGCTGACATGAATGTCCATTTTGATGCCCGAGTATGCATGCTGCAGCCCCTAAATCGGAATGTCTAGCGTGTCGTCGTCCCAGCCGTCTGAATGGTGGGGCTGTACGATGAAGTCTCTCACTCCAAGGGCTTCTGCAACGCGCGGTGCGGTCGTGAGCTCCGTGAAGGGCCTACTCGTTCTACTGACTACATAATCCTCGAAGAGTTCGCGCCGCTTGTCCTCTTGGTCGGTCTCCGGTCTCTCGATGAGTTCGACCAGGTACACGAGATCCCCTATGACCAGGTCCTTGATTCCAGATATCAGATAGGTCTCGACGTCCATCCCGTCCATGCTCGCGAGGTGATTGCAGAGCTCGTACGCGCTCTTCGGCAGCCTGAGCGGTACCGTGACCTCCCCTTCCATCATCTCGCCCCCTGGAGAATCTTCACAACCTCCGAGTCGGGTATCCGGTGCTGGCCCGAAGGCAGTCTGACGGCCTTGATCTTCCCCCCCTTGATCCAGGCCCATATCGTCTGCCGACTCACATTGAGGAGCTCGGCAGCTTCTTTCGGTTTGTGCAGCCGTCCTGTTGTTGACATCTTACCACATAAAAGACGAATTGCAGCGAATCAGGGCATTGTAGGGGCGATTCTAGGGGACTGCGCGGACAGGGCGTCTGCAGCAAGGGTTCTTATGCCCGGCCTGGGCGCCATTCACTTTCCAATTTTCCACGCCAGATACTGACAAACAATTTGAGCTCACCACCAGGCCGTCCGCTGGTTTGGCCTCTCGAAACGGAGGGAGAGGTTTGCCGATTGTTCTCCCGGCATGCGGTAGCGTCAACCTCGAAGGCGCGGGTCTTCATTGAGCGGAGCAGACATCGCCTAGGTCCTCACTTCCACAGGACTGGTGATGGTCATGACCCCGGCGCTCATCATCGGGGCCTTTGCGGAGCGGATCCGCTTCAAAGCGTTTCTCATATTCATCGTCCTCTGGGTGACCCTGATCTACGCTCCCATCGCTCACTGGGTTTGGGGTGACGGCGGCTGGCTGCGGAGCATGGGCGTCATCGACTTTGCGGGCGGATTGGTGGTCCACATCTCTGCCGGCGTCTCCGCGCTTGCCGCGGCTCTGGTCATAGGCAAGAGGAAGGGCATGGAGGTTGGCCAGGAAACCCGCCCCAACAACATCCCGTACGTCATCCTGGGGGCCGCAATACTCTGGTTCGGCTGGTTCGGCTGGTTCGGGTTCAACGGTGGCAGCGCACTCGCAGCCAACGAGATAGCTGTCCAGGCGCTGGTCAATACCAACATGGCAGCGGCAGCCGGAGCCGTGAGCTTGATGCTGGTCGACTGGTCGAGGAAGGGCAAGCCATCCGCCGTCGGCATATCGGTGGGCGCTGTCTGTGGGCTGGTAGCGATAACTCCAGCGGCGGGCTGCGTCGGCGTGACTCCGGCCACCATCATCGGGCTGGCGGTCGGCGTCACCTCGAATGGCGTCGCGAATTGGCGGGCCAGCAGGCACCTCTTCGACGACTCGCTCGACGTCTTCGCGTGCCACGGCGCAGGTAGCATCTGGGGAGTCGTTGCGACAGGCATCTTCGCGTCGACGGCGATCAACCATTCCGGGCCGAACGGCGCTCTCTTCGGCAACCCGTCCCTCCTGGCTCTGGAGGCCTTCGCCGTCGTGGTCGTGGCCGGCTTTGCTTTCGTGGGGTCCTACGTGCTGTTGAGGGCGATCAACTTCATCACCCCGGTGAGGGTCACGGCCGAGGAAGAGGAGGCGGGCTTGGACGAGAGCCAGCACGGCGAAGAAGCCTACGACTGAGCTCAGCGCGGGCCCAAGGAGTCCGACGAACGGTCCATCCAACCCTCATGGCGGACTGCTGGCCACCTCCTCGATGAGGGTCCGCCCCATTGATGGCGGGCCCGGCACTCTAAGGATAGCACCGAATGACCTCGAAACATCGCCGGCCCAGGCAAACGATACGAAGGCTCCGAAGTCGTCGACGATGGCGGCCAAGTCCTTAGGAGCCAAGGCCTGAGTTGGCCAGGGCATAACGCCCATAACAGGGCAAGGCAGCTCCGATGCGACTTGGGCAGGAAGAAGGCCTTTCGGAGCACGAGCCTGACGTCGCGACAATGGCAAGTCATACGCTACAGAGCCAAGGGAATCACGCAGTCAGAACTGGCGCGGATGCTGAAGACTTCGAGGGAGAATGTGAACGAGATAGAGCACGTAGCTCGGTCGAAAATAAACGCGGCGAAGGCCACGCTGGCTGCCCTCCAGGAACTCGATGCGAAGGGAGAGGTATTGATACCCAGCGGCGCATCCGTCTTTGAGGCGGTCTACACGATAATCTTCCGAGCCGACATCCTCGGGGTGAAGCTCCAGGGCTCGGCGGACGACCTGCTGGCTGCCATCCGGTCGAAGTGGAAGGGAAGAATCAAGGGGCACCGCTTCACCTCGGCGGTGAAAGTGCAGATCGCAGACGATGGTTCCCTCACGGCCAAAGATTCCGTCCCGCCCAGGCACATTCTACCGTAGTCTCCAGCGCGCCGTTGCGGCGATGCCGGTTGATGCCCGTCTCTGGGCGACGTCGTCTTACTTCGTGAGGAGTTTCCAGGACATCACGATGCCGATCGCGGCGAAGAGCACTGCGAATCCCAGCAGGTAGCTGAAGTCGAAGCCGAGGGAGGCCATGCCCGCCGACCCCAGGAGGAGCTGCCTGGCCGCGTCTGTGGCGTAGCTTATCGGGTTGATCTTGACGAATGCCTGCAGCCAGTCAGGCATGAACTTCGACGGGAACAGCGCGTTGCTCCCGAACAGCAGGGGGAGGTTCAGCAGGTTCATGATTGCCATCTGCGACTGCCAGTCGGTCGACCTGAGCGCCAGCATGATGAACAGGGCCGAGAAGCCCAGTGTCATCAGGAACATGGCCAGGAACGTTCCAGCGACGCCAACCACGGTGATGTTCGCCGTGTCCATTCCCAGGGGCACGGCAATCAGGAGGACTATGACGGCCTGAGACAGCGACCTGAGCACGCTCGAGAGTACCTTCCCCATTATGATCGTTCCCCGAGACACCGGAGTGCTCAGCACCTTGTCAAGGAACCCGAAGCGCCTGTCCCAGACGATAGACATTCCGCTGAACATCGCCGTGAAGAGGCAGACGAAGGCGATCATGCCCACTGCAAGGAACGAGAAATAGTCGGCGGTCCCAAACGTGCTCTGCATCAACGTAGCGGAAAGCTGGTCAAGAACCGACTTTGGGATGTTGAGCCCAGGTATGTTGAACGAACCGCCGGTGAATATGGCGCCGAAGTTCATCGCCTTGCCGAAGAGGCCAAGCCAGATTATCGGCTGAATGAGCGACATGATCAACAGGACCGGAACCCTGTACCACTTCTTCAGCTCCCTGTTCGTGAGGGCCCAGAGGCCATGGACCGTGCTCCTGTTGGTGGGCTCGCTCCCCCACGTGCCTGTGACCGTTGAACCTGCTGCGGGAACGGCGCGGATTTCGCTTTCGGGCTTCGAGCTCTCGCTCACGCCCTGGCCCTCCTCATTGTCGCCCGCTGGGTGAACATCTCAGCCCTGTTCGCCTCCTCCTCCCTTATGGTTCTGCCTGTGTATTCGAGGTAAACCTGGTCCAGGGTGGGCTTGGTCACGATGATTCTGCTCACGTGGTAGCCCTTCGCCCGTATCGCTTCGATTATCTCAGGGGCCGTCTCTGCGCCCATCTCAGCCTTCATCCTGTAGTCGTGGTTGGTCTTCTTGACCTCTTTGACACCTTTGATGCTCATTATGAGCTGGGTCAGGTCCTCGGCTGACTCCCTTATCCCGACCTCTATCACGTCGCCTCCCAGGCCGTCCTTCAGCTCGGCCGGCGACCCCATCTTGATGATCTTGCCGTGGTCTATGATCGCTATCCTGTCGCAGACGCCGTCAGCCTCCTCCAGGTAGTGGGTCGTCATGAACAGCGTCATGCCGTAGTCAGCCTTCAGCTTCTTGATGTACTCCCACACGGCGGTCCTCGTCTGGACGTCGAGCCCGAGCGTTGGCTCGTCGAGGAAGAGAAGCTTCGGGTGGTTCACCAGCCCGCAGGCTATCTCCAGCCTCCTCCTCATGCCGCCCGAGTAGGTGCTGACCTTCCTCTCCGCGGCGTCCTCCAGGCCCACCAGATGCAGCAGCTCCTTCGACCTGGTCCTCGAGGTCTCATGCGGTATCCCGTAGAGGTCAGCGCAGAACATCACGTTGTCCGCCCCGGTCATGTCTTCGTCCGCGGTGTATTCTTGCGGCACTATCCCTACAGCCGCCCTCACGTCGTTCGGGTGCGTGGCGAGGTTGATGCCGCACACGTTGGCCGTCCCGGAGGTCGGCTTGAGAAGAGTCGTGAGCATCTTGATCGTGGTCGTCTTTCCCGCCCCGTTCGGACCCAGGAACCCGAATATCTCTCCCTCGCGCACGTCGAAGGAGACGCCGTCCACAGCCTTCAGCGTGCCGAAGACTTTCGTGAGCCCCTGGACGTCGAGAATCGCACCGTTGGTGGCCGTCTAGTTCTCACCCAGGGCCTGCAACCGGGACGCCAAGTCTGATATCTTCTTGGACTGCTCTTTCAGGCTGCCCTTCCTCGTCTTCGAGAGGTCTTCAAGGTATGAGACGTTGTTGGAGATCTCACCGATGATGTCTCCCAGCGAAGAGGGTTCTCTCCCCATGAGCTTCGACGACCTCATCCTTGCCACCCACTCAATCTCTTCCTTGCCCTGGGGAGTGATCTGGTACCTCCTGTCTTCGACCTCTTTGATCAGACCTTCCTCCGACATGGACGCAAGCATCGGGTAGACCGAGCCCGGAGACGGCTTCCAGATGCCTTGGCTCATCGTCTGCATGGCATCCATTATCTCCACGCCGTTCTTCGGCGCCGCTTCGAGGACGAACAGAATCCAGGTCCTGAGACCTCTGTGCCTGTGCTTAGTCCAGTTGAGCCACATGCTATATCGGAAACCCGATTATCGGCCTTCCGATATCGGGTACTTAAACATCGCGTTCTCTCCCAGCATGCCGAATCCCCTCCGCACCGTCCCTCCCGACCAGATCACTGCGACTGCGCGCGGAGAATCATCTGTGTCGCCACCCCTCTGGCCACTTCTTTGCCTCCCCTGCTCCTGACCACCGACTCGACCAATGCAATGGTCCTCCCCCTGTGCAGCACCTTCGCCTCGGCCGTGAGCTCGCCGTCGACGACCGGGCGCAGGAAGTTCATCTTCAACTCCAGCGTGGTGAACGACTCCCCGGCTCCGAGCGTGGACATGAGGGCGATGCCCATTGTTGCGTCCGCCAGATCTGTCATGACTCCTCCGTGCACCGTCCCCATGGGGTTGTGAAACTTCTCGCCTACGGCGATCTTCATCGAAGCCTTCCCGTCGCCAGCCTGGATCATCTCCATCCCCAGGGTCCTCATTATCGGAGGGACCTTTCCGCCCGCTTGGAGGTACTCTCTTAGGTCGCCCATCGGAAAATGGAGTGCCCAGTCTCGATTTAAGCCTGCCAGCTGTCCCGACTGGCTAGCGGTACCTCTTGCGGTACGTTCCGAATATCGCTATGTCATAGGCGGCCTTGGAAAGTCCGCCCGCGAAGATGGGGCCCGTCAGCATCCCAAACGCGAACATGAATGCGCTGACGGGCCCGCCGGCGAATGCGCTGACGCTTCTCGCCGTGTTGGTTATCGCAAAGGCCGTGACCCTCTCCTTCTGTCCGAAAAGCTCTCCCATGAATGCCTGCCGCGTCGGAACGTCCATCTGAGACGTGCTCTGGCGCAGGAAGAGCAAGCCAAGCGATCCCAACAGCGAACCAGCGAAGGGAATCAGCAGCAGGAACACGTTCGAGATGATGTGCGAATAGAACATGGTCCTCAGGTTGCCTAACTTCGCGGCCACCACAGCAGCGCCGTAGACTGACGCCGCAGAGATGAGACTTGTGGCGGAGAATACTGGGCCGAGAAGCGCGGGGCCGGCACCGTAGCTCACGTGGAACCAGTACGTCAGGACGTAGACGGAAACGAAGCTTCCGCCGAAAGCGTCCACGGAGAAGAGGGCAGAAAGCCTGACGACATCCCTCCTCGCCGCCGGATTGAGGCCAGAGAGACCCGCTTCGCCCTCAGGTTCCCTTGCAGCCTCGATTCCAACGAGGCTGGCGTAGATCACGAGCAGGAGAGCTCCGACGGCCGCGAAGGCAGCAAAGAGTCCCCTATAGACGCCCAACCCGCCGCCGAGGTAATCTGGAGCCGAGGCCGTGAGAGCGCCCGCCGACGAAGCGAGGTATCCTATCAGGTTGTAGATGCCGAAGGCCCTGCTGGCGCCCTTTCCCCCGGCCAGTTCCGGCAGTATCCCGGCTTCAATCGACTGAAACGGACCTGCCTCTGTTCCCGTGGTGCTGATGTTCCCCATGAAGCATGCAGCCAGGATGAGGGCGGGGCCAGACCCCAGCGCCAGGGCAAGCCCGGAGAGCGCCATCAAGAGGCTGAACAGCATCAGGAACCTCCTCCTCCCCAAGTGCCTCTCGAACCTGCTCAGCACGATGTTGGCCAAGGCGTTGCCAGCCAGGATCGCAACCAGCGCCAGGCCCACGATGGATGCCGAATAGCCGAGGACCCCCAGGTACAGCGGAATCAGGACAGCGAGCATCCCGGACACGTAGACTCTCGCCGCCTTGGCAACATAGACGCGGCCAAGTGCGGAACGCACTGTTCCGCCTTCACTTGACTGCGTGCTCGACCTTCGCCGCTCCCTTCAGCCTAAGCTGGCAGAACTCGTAGAGCGCGTCGTACAGCGGGAACTGCAGGCGCATGTTGTCGGAGTCGTCCTTGGCCACGCTCCTGAAACCGGCGGCAGCCGCCTCCAGCCCTGCAGACTCGGGCGGGGTGTCCGGGATTCGCGCGTCTGCACCCCTGACTATCTTCGCGAGCTCCAGGAGCGCGGGGTCTGTGAGCTTATACTTCCTGATGATCGCGTCGAAGCTCACGAACTCCTTTCCATCGACTTTGTAGTGGGTCAGCTCGGCGCCCGCTGCGTCGAACGGGGTCGCCCCTTCCTTTTGGGCGACCTCCAGCACCCTCTCCGGGGGAACGAAGATGAACTCTGCAGAGGGGTCGACGAACCTTCGTATGAGCCAGGGACATGCTATCCTGTCTACCTTCGCCCTCTCCCTGGTGACCCACTTCATGGTAAGCCTGCTCGGCACCGGGGCGCAGGCTCGTCTTAATCGTGTCGGAGAGCTTGAGCCTCCCACCCATTCAGGTTTCTCCGAAGAGCCGCTCTGGCTAGCGCACTTGGAAGTGGAGGAACACCAGAGCCCCCCACTCGTCCCCGGCCACGACCGTGTACGGTCCCGCCACGAGTGGCTGCACCGCTGTGCCCTGGGCAGGATACGTCCCGCCGACAGTCACTTTAGCAGCCATGAGAGTTGACGAGCCTGTCCCAGGCAGTACGGTCGCGTTGCTGCTCTCCGGGTCGAAGTAGTAACCGGTCACGAGTCTGATCAACATGGGGCATGGGACGTTCGGGAATATCTGAAGCGGCTTGCCCTGGGTGACGTTCCCTGCGGTGTAGGTGCCCTGGTAAAGTGCCACGCCGAAGGGATAGATCGACGCGTAGCAGGAGTCGACCCTTAGACCTCCCAGTGCCCAGGACCTTGCCGCCGACACGTTGAGTCCAGCGTCAGTGGGGTTGTAGCTGTCAACCGTGATGACCAGCGGCCGACCCGCACCGACCGTGCTGCCGCCAATCGAAAGCTGGAGCCACAGGCCGTTGGATGAGGTCTGGTACGCGCTCGTCGGCGAGTTCGAGCCCGGCGGTGCGTTCTGTCCGAGCATCAGCGGGCCGTTCACGACGATGACAGCGGCAACGGCAAGCACTGTCAGCATTCCGAAGATTCCGGATGTCCTCACAGCTCTCCCCTCGACGGTCGGCCAGAACCGATATTATTTCTAGCTCCGAGAACGCCTTGTTCGCATCAGGACACTGTGAGGAAGAAGAAGACGCTTCTCATGACGAGGCCGTCGGAGACGGTCAGCGCGAGCGTGTATGCGCCAGGCTTCAGGGAGCTGTTGACAGCGACCTCCACGCTCAGCGGCAGGGGCCCGGACCCAGGCGCTATCAGCTTCATCGAGGGCGCCATGGCTATTGAAGCCGGGGTCGCGGTGTACGTCTCTGTGTCGGAGCCCACGAAGGAAAGGGCCGACTTCCAGGTCCCGCCAACCGCGAGGTTCAGTTCCAGCTGCCCTCCGGGGTGAACGGTCGCAGAGTCTGCGCCCGCCATCGACAGAGAGAAGCTTGGCACATAGCTGGCGTTCGCGAACCCGATGTAGTTGCCCGTGACCGAGGTGAACCAGAGCCCGTCTGGGGAGGATGCTATGGTAAGGTCGTTTCCTATCTCCGAGGAGTTGGTAATCGGGGGGTTGGCCTCGCTGTACTCTGTCATCGTCTGCTTGGCCGCGTCTATGAAGCCGATCCTGTTGCCGTAGTGCTCGTTGAACCAGACCCCCCCACTGCCTTTGGAAACGAAGTAGGGAAACGTGGTGATGTTGCTTCTCAGGGAGGTCGTGGGAAAGCGTGTCCAGCCGCCGGAGCCGACATCGAACGCCGCGAGATAAGACGGCCCGTGCTGGGCCACCCAGACGGTCCCGTCACTCGAAGCCGTGCTGTCCGGGGCCAGCAGCCTGAAGTCCCCGCCCAGCCGCTGGGGGTCGACAGAGGTCGACACGGAGCCGGGGTTGAAGGAGTAGAGCCCGCCCGAGTTGTTCAGGTTGTCGAGGGTGACCATGTAGGCGAGGGACGAATTCACGAAGTCCAACTGCGCAGGGAACTGCCGCCCAACGTCGTTGACGTGCAGGGCGGAGACCGAGTAGTCCTGACCCACCCTCCCCAGCGTGGCCGCCTTCTCCAACGAAGTGAACCAGAGCGAGCCGTCGGGCGCGAGAGAGAGCGTGTATGGGGCGTTCGCCACGCCGCTGACGTTGATGACACGCGAGGCTCCGGTCTGCGGGTTGATGCCGACGAGCGCATTCTCTTCCAAGTCCGAACCCCAGACCATGCCCTTCCATATTGCGACGCCCCAGATGCCCGTCTCGTAACCGCAGGTCTTGGAGGTCGGGTGCGACGCCGAGGGCCAAGGGTATTCGACCAGGGTACCGTTGTTCGGGAAGAGGTGAGCAACACCGGGGACGGATTGCTCCCCGAACCAGACGGAACCGTCGGGCGCGACTGCAACGGCGTTCGACCACCTGATCGGAGCGGGGAGGCTGTACTCTGTCAGCGCGTCGAAACGGGTGTTGCTGACGTGGCTCCTCAGCACGTTGGTCCCGCCCAGCGTCATGCAGGGCCCGGTGGGCTGAAGGACGAAGAGGTAGGCTGCGAGGCCCGCAACCGTGACGATGGCCGCGAGGATGACGGCAATCAGCCACAGCTTCGGCATCGTGGATTCTCCCCTCCCGGTTGCTACGAGTAAGCTTCGTAGCCTTTGCCGAGGGAGCCCAGAGCTATCTTCTGCTCCAGGATCTCGTTGGTCCCCTCGTATATCATCGTCACCCTCGTGTCCGCCAAGTGCCTCGCCGGCCTGTTCTCCAGGGAGTAGCCGTTCGCGCCGAACACCTGAACCGCCCTGTTGGCAGCGTCGAACGAAGCGTTCGAAGCGAAGTACTTCGCCTTGGTTATGGCCATGGCCGCCGCCTCCCTCAGCTCCAGGTCCTTCTGGTTCTCCTCGTACTTCTGTTTCATGAATGCAGCCCTCAGGAGCAGCCACTTTGCCGCGTCCAGGTCGGTCGACATGATCCCGATGTGCCTCTGGACGAGCTGATGCCTTCCTATCTTCTTCCCGTGCTGGGTCCTCTCCTGCGAATATCGCGTCGCTTCGTCGAGACAATCCTGTATGACGCCCACGCAGCCAGCGGCCACGCTCAGCCTCCCGCTCATCAGCCCTGAAAGAGCGACCGAGTACCCCTTCCCCACTGGTCCCAGCAGGTTGTCCCTCGATACCTCGGCCCTGTCGAGATAGAGGGTCGCGGTGTCAGCCGTCGGCAGGCCAAGCTTGTTCTCTATCGGCTTCGCAGTGAAACCCGGGGTGCCCCTGTCGACAAGAAAGGCGCACATGCCTTCGCGCTTCCCCTTGGGGTAGGCGAAGACCAGGACCGAGTCAGCGACCGAACCGTTGGATATCCACATCTTCTGTCCGCTGAGGACGTACTTTCCTCCCTTCTCCTCGAACGACGTCGTAAGCGATGCCGGGTCGCTCCCCGCCCCCGGCTCCGTGAGCCCGAACGCAAGGAGCTTCTCCCCCTTGGTGGCCGGCGTCAGCATCCTCTGCTTCTGCTCCTCGTTGCCCCACATCTGGACGGTCATCTCGCAGAGGGCCATGTGCACAGAGAAGAAAGTCCTGACCCCGGTTCCCTCCCTCCCTATCCTCTCTATGGCGAGCGCATAGGTCACCATGTCGGCGCCTTGGCCGTCGCCGTACTTCCTCGAAACAGGGAGCCCCAGGAGGTGTGCCTTCGCAAAGACCGGCCTGACCTGGTCGTTGCGCCTCCTCTCCAGGTAGCACTTGTCCTCGATCGGCCTGATCTGTCTGCACACCCTGTCGACCTGCCCGAGTATGAGCGACTGCTCCTCGGACACCTCGAAGTTCATCTTCGAGAGGCTCGTGAATTCGTCTTGCTCAAACAACTCTCCTCACCCCAATCATCTCTCCTTCCGGACCCTGCCCTTCACGTGCTCCACAATCTCCGTGAGGGAGCTGCCGGGCCCGAAGAGGCCTGTGATTCCCATCCCGAGGAGCTTCTTCTTGTCCTCCTCGGGTATGATGCCTCCGCCGACAACGAGAATGTCCTTGCCTCCGAGCTTCTCAAGCTGCTTCTTGACCCGGGGAAAGGCTGTCATGTGGGCGCCGTTCAGCAGCGACAGGGCGACCACATCGACGTCCTCGTCCACAGCCATCTGGGCGACCTGCTCCGGGGAAGGGAGAAGCCCGCTGTAGATGACCTCCATGCCGGCGTCCCTGAACGCCCTGGCCAGCACAAGCACTCCCCTGTCGTGCCCGTCCAGCCCCGGCTTCGCGACAAGTATTCTGATCTTCTTCTGCGACGCCACGGACCTCTTCATCTCGAGTCGCGGCTCAGCCGTTCTTAGAAAAGGTTTGCCCGCAGCTCAGAGGATTGCGGGCTCTCTCCACTGCCCAAAGACCCTCCTGCCCACCCCAACGATTTCTCCAAGCGTCGCGTACTCCATCACAGCGTCCAGCATCGGCTGTATGGAGTTTGCATCTTCGTTTTCAAAGGCCCTCTCGATTTTCGCAAGCGCCGCCTGCACCCTCGCCTCGTCCCTCTGCCTCTTCACCCTGGCCAGCCGTGCGGTCTGGCTCCTCTGCGCCTCGAAATCTATCTTCAGCGTGTCGATGGGCTTCTTCTCTTCGACCGCGTTCTTGTTCACCCCGACTATGACGTCTTTCCCCTCCTCCACCCTCCTCGAGAGCCTGTAGGAGTTCTCGGCGATCTCCCTCTGCAGGAATCCGGTCTCGATCGCCCTCAGGATCCCGCCCGCCGACTCTATCTTGTCGAAGTACCTATACGCCTCCTCCTCCATCTGCTCGGTGAGCCACTCGACGTAGTACGAGCCCCCCAGGGGGTCAATCACGCTGGGAATGCCCGTCTCTTCGGCTATTATCTGCTGGGTCCTGAGCGCGACCTGGACTGCCTCTTCGGTCGGCAGCGCCCAGGCTTCGTCGTAGGAGTTGGTGTGGAGCGACTGGGTACCTCCGAGGACCGCGGCCAGTGCCTCGATGGCAGTCCTCACCGCGTTGTTGAGAGGCTGCTGCCATGTCAGCGACGCTCCTGAGGTCTGGGTGTGGAACCGCATGAGGAGACTCCTCGGGTCCCTGGCGCCGTACTTCTCGCGCATGACGGTCGCCCAGACCTTCCTGGCGGCCCTGAACTTCGCGACCTCCTCGAAGAAGTCCATGGTCGAGTTGAAGAAGAAGCTGAGCCTCGGCGCGAACTGGTCCACCTTCAGCCCGGCCTCGAGCCCCAGCTCGACATAACCGAAACCGTCGGCCAGAGTGAACGCCAGCTCCTGAATCGCGCTCGAGCCCGCCTCCCTTATGTGGTAGCCGCTGATGCTGACGTAGTTCCACAGGGGCATGTTCTTGGTGCAGTAGACCATCAGGTCCCTGACCAGGCGCAGGTGCGCCTCCGGGGGATAGACCCACTCCTTCTGGGCGATGTACTCCTTGAGCATGTCTGCCTGCACTGTGCCCCTGAGCCTGGCCACGGGCACGCCTGTCCGTTTCGCAACCCCGGCGTACATGCACGTCAGCACCGCCGCGGGGGCGTTGATCGTCATCGACGTGCTGACCTTGGCCAGCGGTATGCCGGAGAAGATCACTTCCATGTCCTTCAGGGAAGACACGTTCACCCCGCATCGCCCCACCTCGCCGTGGGCCCGCTCGTGGTCGCAGTCGTAGCCGTAGAGCGTGGGCATGTCGAAGGCGATGCTGAGCCCGGTCTCCCCGTGCTGAAGGAGGAGCTTCAGCCTCTTGTTCGTGTCTTCGGGCGCGCCGAAGCCCGAGAACATCCTCATGGTCCACAGCCGTCCGCGGTACATGGACGGGTAGACTCCGCGAAGGTACGGGTAGACCCCGGGAAACCCCTGCCCCTCATAGTCGGCGCGGGCAACGTCCTCGGGCGTGTACAGCGGCTTGAGCGGTATTCCAGAAGCGGTCTGATGGTCGGCCCCGGCCTCCGGCGACTTCGCCAGCCACGGACCCAGCACCGAGTCCTGCCACTGCCTGATTCCCCTCTTCACGTCTTCGATGGACTTCGCGTCGTAGAGAGAACCCTTCCTCCGCCTGGCCCTTGACAGCTTCGCCGCCGACTCCTTCCAGTACCCGTCCTGGCCGCCCCTGAGCAAGCTGGGCTCCTGCAGAAACTGGGGCAAGATAAATCAATCCCGAACAACGGATAAGAATGGCAACGGAGAGCGTTCGACGAGACCGGTTTTGGACCAGAAGGCGCTCCTCAGGAAGGTCGTCAAGGGGGACAGGCAGGCCCTCGCGAGGGCCATCACGGTGGTCGAAGGAGAGGGGAAGGACTCGCGCCAGCTGCTCTCCGCAATGAAGCACACGGACCGCGCCTTCGTGCTCGGCCTGACCGGCCCCTCAGGCACTGGCAAGAGCACGCTGGTCGACAGGTTGATCGAGGTCTACAGGAAGCAGGGGCTCCGGGTCGGGGTCGTGGCCGTGGACCCCACCAGCCCGATTACGGGCGGGGCGCTCCTCGGCGACAGGGTCAGGATGATGCGCCACTCGACCGACCCGAACGTCTTCATCCGGAGCATGGCGTCCCGCGGCTGGTCGGGCGGGCTGTCCAGGACGACCGCCCAGGTCGTCCAGCTTATGGACGCCGCTGGCTTCGACCTGATACTCCTCGAGACGGTCGGCATCGGTCAGTCGGACATCGAGGTTGTCGGAATCGCCCACGCAGTCATAGTGGTTCTCATGCCTGGACTCGGCGACGACATCCAGGTGTCCAAGGCCGGCCTGATGGAAATCGGAGACATCTATGCGGTCAACAAGGGCGACCTCGAGGGTGCAGATCCCATGGTCGTGAGCATCCTCTCCATGGTGAGAGACATCAAGTCCCGGGCTCCGCCCGTCCTCAAAGTCTCGGCCCTCAAGGGGGAGGGATTGGAAGACCTCGTGCGCTCCATAGACGCGATTCGGGCTCGCTTCAACGGCGGCGACACAGAGATGAAGCTGAAGAGCGTGAAGGGCATGATGCTCGAGCTCGCGAAGGGCAATCTTCTGGAGAGTTTCACGAGAAGGTCGGAGGGGGAGGCGGAGAGGCTGGCAAGCCAAGTCCTGGCCGGCAAGCTGAGCCTCAGCCAGGCGGCCGCCAGGCTGGAGAGATGATGCCCCTGCTCAACGCGCTCGAGCATCCGGCTCCGAGGGACTGCGTGTTCATCCACGGCGCCGGCGGCAACAACCTGCTCTGGAAGCGGACGATGAGCTTCTTCTCGGGAGACGGGACAGCGTATGCCGTCGACCTGCCCGGCCACCCCTCCGGAGAGATCGCATGCAAGTCAGTGACGGACTACGCGGAGGCCGTCCACTCATTCATAGCTGAGAAGGGGATTCGGAAGCCTGCCGTCTGCGGGCATTCGATGGGCGGTGCTATATCGCTGACTCTCGCCCTCGACCATCCCGAAGACGTGGGCTCGCTCATCCTGGTGGACACCGGGGCGAAACTGGGCGTCCTCCCCAAGCTCGTGGAGGGCCTTCGCGACCAGCCCCTCGGCGCCATAGAGAGAATCATCACACCGATGAGCTTCCACAGCCTTGGCCTTGAAGTGGCGCGCGAGAGCAGGACTGCGCTCTCTGTTTCGAACCTGCCGGTCTTCCTCAACGACTACCTCGCCTGCAACGGCTTCGACGTCAGGAACAGGCTTCCACAGATAACCGCGAGGACGTTGATCATCTGCGGAGAGTCAGACCGCATGACGCCGCCGAAGTGGAGCCACTTCATGAACGCCAGCATACCGAACTCGTCCGCCTACTTCATCCGCGAGGCAGGGCACATGGTCCCTCTGGAGAAGCCTCGGCCCAGCTCGCAGCTGATGCAATCCTTTCTTGCGGAGCTCAGTCGGTGAACTCCTCTCCGCTCTTGGCCAGCCGTGTTATCTCTCCCACAAGCGCGACCATGCCTTCCAGCGTGACCGAGGACACCGGGTACAGGTCGACTCCGAAGGCGAGCTTTCGGACGCTCCGGAAGAGTTCGGAGTAAAGGGAGTACTCCTCCGCTTCCCTCGTCTTCGAGAGGGCCTCCTCGAAGACAGCGGCATCCCTGCTCCATTGGATTATTGTCCTGCTCCGTTCGGCCTCGACATCCCTCTTGGTCATCACGGATATCTTCGGCACCTTCATCCTGAGCCCGACCGAGGCTGAGAGCAGGGCCAGCGAAAGGAAGTTGACCGGCGTGTTCGCCAGGAGCGGGTCCAGGAGCACCAGCAGCACCTTGGAATCCGCGTTCATCTGCTTCACTATGTATTCGCCGCTCTCCCTGTAGGCGAAGAGCTCCATCTGCCCGGGCGTGTCCACTATGACGTACTCGGCGTTCAGCTCGTCGATCTCCTCCTGGATTTTCCCGAGACTCGTGGCCGCCATGTCGGCGGCGAGGATCAGTGCGCCGTTGGGGCCCAGGCTGTACTTCGTCATCACCTCCTGAAGGTCTATGGTCTCTCTGATGTCGACGTCGGGCGAATAGGGCAGGTTGACCACGCCCGGGTCAAGATTCACGGCTATTGCGTCCTCGCCCCTGTTGATGTACCAGTTCTTCAGGGCGTCCGTCAGAAGCGATTTGCCGGAGCCGGCCGTGCCCGTGACGAAGGTGACGTCCGTCTCAGTCGCCTTCCAGCCTGAAGCCGCGGCTCCAGGTTATCGCGCCCCCGCCTCGCCTGATCGCCCTGACCATGTCGGAGGCGACCGCGCTGCCGACCCTTTCTGCGTCCTCCTTCTTCCGCTTCACGGAGACTATGTCCAGTTCGATTCGTGAGCGCCCCTCCTTCACCCCACGCGGGTGAGACTTGATGTAGGTTCCCGGGTACAACGCCAGCTCGTCCCTGATCATAGGGGCGAGCGCGGACTCCAGGACCCCCTCCACCTTCATCCTCACAGCCTTCCTGCCCATGACTCCCAGCTTTCTCTCGACTTCCGGCAGCACGAACCTGGCGAAGAGAGACCTCATCTCAGCAGGGACTCCGGGCAGGCAGAATAAGACAGTCTTCCCGGCGTCAATCCTGACGCCCGTCGCGGTGCCCACCTCGTTGGCCAGAGGCTCCGAGCCCGCGGGCAGGGTGGCCATCTTCTTCCTGGCCGGCGTCATTTCGACCGAGCCGATGCCCCGCTTCTGGTAGTGCTGCTTCACAAGCTCCAGGGCGGCCCTGTTCAATCGAAGCTTCCTGTGGAGCCCCATCGCAACGCCTCTCAGGGTCATGTCGTCCGGCGTGGGGCCGAGCCCCCCGACCACGATGAGCACGTCGGGTGACCGGGCGAGGCAGCCGCGGAGTGCGCTGGAAATCTCCTTCAGGTCGTCGTCGACCGTCGTGATTTCCTGAAGCAGCGTCCCGATTCGGGCAAGCCTGCCGCCGGCCCAGTGCGCGTTCGTGTTGAGCGTTCTTCCTATCAGCAACTCCTTGCCCACAGCGAGCATCTCGACCCGGACCAAGGCGCCAGCGCGCGGGATGCCAGCCTTAAAACGAATGCGACGAAGCGCGATGCCATGAGACCGCCTCCTCGAATCTATGTTGGGGCCGGTGCCCTGGTCCACAGAGGCGGACGGCTGCTACTTGTCAAGCGCAACGAGAGGCCCAACAGGGGAATGTGGTTCTTCCCCGGGGGTGAAGTGGAGCTCGGCGAGACGACCGAGGAGGCAGCGGTCAGGGAGCTGAGAGAAGAGACGGGGCTCCGAATCGAGGTCGAAGGACTGTTTGACGTCATCACCTACCTACCGTCCGAGTCTTGGCCCTCGACGAGAAACCAATACGTCATAGTCGACTACTTGGCCAAGCCCGGCACGAGGAGAGTGAGACTCAACCACGAGTCCTCCGACTACGGGTGGTTCACTCCAACGCAGGTGCGGAAACTCCGGACCACCGAGAGCATCAAGCTCTGCGCTGAGAAGTTCGCCAGAATGAGAATCCGGTGAGGTCCACTGCCCACGCTAGGGGTTCGGGCCCACAGCGGAGGGTCTCCGAGCTCTACTTCTCCTTGTCGCCCTTCAGCCACCACTCGAGGTAGTCGGATTGCTGCCTCGCCCTCTTCCTTCTCTCGTCTTCGGTGGGTGTCCTCTGCTTGTACCTGATGTCGGACAGCTGATCCCTCGTCAGGAAGAGGCCGCACTTTTTGCATCCGAATCTCTTGGTTGGTGTATCGAAGAGCATCACGCCGCCGCATTCGGGGCATAGCTGGTCCAAGAATTCTGACGATTCTTTCACGAGACGCCTCCTTAACTCTTGCTGTCAGACGGCTTGAAATCGATTAAATAGAGTCGGGCTTCGAGCGGGCTCGAACAGAAGTGGCAGCGAAACTCGTGCTGGCGGGCCCAGCCTCCGAGGAACTGGCGAAGTCCCTGGCCGAGAGGATGGAATCCAACCTCCTCAAGGCGGAGTTCAAGGTCTTCCCGGACGGCGAAACGAAGTTCACCTGCGACGGCAAGGTCTCGGGCAAGACTGTCCTTGTCGTTCAATCGACCTACCCTCCAGTCGACCAGCACCTGATGCAGCTCCTCATCGCCGCTCACCAGCTCAGCCAGGAGGGGGCCAGGGTCACGGCGGTGGTGCCCTACCTAGCCTACGCCCGTCAGGACAAGGAGTTCCTCCCAGGCGAGGGCGTCACCCTGGGCGTGGTCTCGCACATGATGAGGTCAGCCGGGGTCAGGAGGCTCGTCACAGTCGACATCCATTCCCCCGAGGGGCTGGCCCTCTTCTCGTTCCCCATAAACAGCGTCTCGGCGATTCCGAACCTGGCGGATTACGCCAGGAAGACGTTGAGTCTCAAGGACCCGGTCGTGGTGGCCCCGGACTTCGGGGCTTCCAAAAGGACAGAGGCGTTTGCGTCTCTCTACGGCGCCAAGCTGCTTCAGCTCTCCAAAAGCAGAGACAGGGTCACGGGCAAGGTCAAGATGGAGAAGGCCGCTCTCGAAGTGAATGGAAAGGAGGTCATGATTGTGGACGACGTGATCAGCACGGGCGGCACGCTGGCGGCGGCGGCGGAAGCCGTCCTGGCTCAGGGAGCCAGCAAGGTCTACGCAATCTGCGTCCACGGCCTCTTCGTGGGCGACGCGGCCCACAAGCTCGAAACTGCGGGCGTCAAGTCGATAGTGAGCACCAACACGGTCCCTGGCAAGTACAGCGCAGTCGACGTGTCCGAACCGATAGCCTCTCATCTAAGGACTCTCGATGAATAGGTCCCTCGTGCTGCTTTCCGGAGAGGGAACCACCATCCCCGCGGCGGAGGCGAAGGCGCTGTTCCTTGCGTACGACCCAGAGGCCAGGTTCAGCTTCGCCGAGAAGCGCGTGATGGTCGCCGAGTCTGCCGCAGAACCCTGGCCAGTCGCCCGGCGGGTGGCGTTCGCCAGGCGGGTCGGCTTGCTCCTCGAAGACCCGGCTGACGCTTCACCCTGGGTGAAGGGCAAGAAGGTCAGGCTGAGCGTCTTCCGGACGACTGCCTCGAGACCGGCGGCAGACCCGGAGAAACTCCTGCGAGGAGTAGACTCGGAGGTGGACCTGGCCAACCCTGACTATGAGCTGACAGTCGTCGACGGCGAAAGGAGGTACTTTGCGCTGACAATCCCGGGCGACATGGACCAGGGGTGGCACCTCCGCAGCCCGCGGAGGCGGGCCTTCTTCCATCCAGCGGCAATCTTCCCCAAACTGTCCCGGGCTCTCGTCAACCTCACGAGGTGCAGGGAGGGCCAGGTGCTCCTCGACCCGTTCGCAGGCACGGGGAGCATCCTCCTGGAAGCCGACCGGGTGGGCATGCGACCGCTCGCGTCCGACCAGACGTCCGCCATGAGCAGGGGTGCTCTGGCAAACATGAGGAAGTTCGGCCAGTCGTGGCTCGGCATAATCAGGGCCGACGCCTTTTCGCTCCCGTTGCTTCGGGTGGACGCCATTGCCACCGACGCTCCATACGGCAGGGCGGCCAGCACCAGGGGGAGCGGACCTGCGACCGTCGTGGGGAAGGCGCTCGAGAGCTTCCCCGCCCTGCTCAGGTCTGGCTCCAGGATGGTGCTGATGCACGCGAAGGACAACCCGGTCCAGACCACCGGCGAGCTGGTCGTGGAGGAGGAGCACCACCTCTACGTTCATAAGCGGCTGACGAGAGCAATCACAGTCCTGAGGAGGAGGTAGGCGTGGTAAAGCTGACCGTGAATTTCCTTGGCACCAGTTCGGCCGCGCCGACCAAGTCAAGGGGACTCCCCGCGATTGCGATTCAGAGGGAGGGCGAGGTGATACTGATGGACTGCGGCGAAGGCGTCCAGCGGCAGGTGATGAGCGCAGGCATAGGTTTGAACAGGCCGACCACCATCCTGATCACTCACCTTCACGGGGACCACGTCACCGGGCTGCTCGGTCTTATGCAGACCATGGGCATGGCGCAGCGCTCCAGGCCCCTCACGATCGTCGGACCTGCCGCTCTGTCGAAGTGGCTCGAGGTGACCTCGGACTTGCTGAACATAGGTCTGACGTTTCAGCTGCAGTTCGTGGCCGCCAGGCCCGGCGCGGTGCTTCACACCCGGGACTTCGACATCAGGGCAGCCAGGGCAGACCATAGCGTCGAGTCCTACGCCTATCTGGTCAGCGAGAAGTCGAGGCCCGGCACATTCTTTCCGCAGAAGGCGCGAAGGCTCGGGATCCCCGAGGGGAAGCTTTGGTCGCGACTCCAGAAGGGGCGGAAGGTCAAGCTGGGGGGGAGGACCATCGACCCCTCGAAGGTGGTGGGACCGAGACGGCCCGGGAGGAGCATCGGGTATTCCGGCGACACACGGCCGAGCGCAGGGCTTGCGAGGTTCTTTTCAGGCTGCGACCTTCTGATCTTCGACTCGACCTACCTGGAGCGCGACAGGGACAAAGCCGTCGAAAGAAAGCACAGCACATCCAGGGAGGCCGCCCTCCTGGCCAGGAAGGCCGGGGTCGGAAGCTTGGCCCTGACCCACTTCAGCGCCCGCTACCAGACCGCATCGGAGCTGCTGAAGGAGGCGCGCAAGGTCTTCCCCAGGGTGGTCGCGGCCCACGATGGCATGAAGCTCGGGGTTGCCTACCCAGCGGGGTAGGCAGTGAGCCACGCTATCACTTCGTCGAGTCTGTCGGATTCTATCGTGAGGTAGATGGGGCCAAGCGGCGACTCCCCTTCGGAGCCGCAGAGGACAAGCACCCCGGCGTGGGCGGCCTGCCTGTTGAGCATCAGCGTAGTCTTCTTCCCTTCCTGTCCCCGCAGGAGAAGCTTCCTTGCCGCGGCCCTGACGTGCCTGTCCCTGAGTTGGTCGTGGAGCCGCCTGATGCTGGCGGCGTCCTCCGAGGTCATCTCCACCCGCCTCGAGTCCTCTTCGATCGCCGAGCGACACTCGCCCAGTATGTTTGCGACAGCTGTCCTGACCTTGGCCGGGTCCTCGGAGGGCGAAAGCGCCGCCTCAGCGCTCACCCGCAGTCTGAACTCAGGCAGAGCCATCGAGCCAGCGCTCCACCAGCTTGAGGGTCTGCGCTGAGAGGGCCTCGGGAGAGGCGTGCTCGTTGGACACCGTCTCATCCGCCAGAGCGATCGCCCTGCCGATGCCGACCTCGAGCTCCCTGTCATCGCGCCTCTGGAACATCTCCATGGAGTCCGGGTCGTCGCCCCTCCCCCTGCCTTTGAGGAACGAATACCGTCTCGGCCTCGAGGCCTGGACCGCGATCAACAAGACGTCGGCGGCCTTCCTGAAGGCCTCCACCTCGGCGACCGACCTGACGCCGTCCACCACGACCTTCTCGTAGCCGGCCTCTCTGATCGACTTTAGGCACAACTCGGCCACCGCTGCTTCGCCAAGCTGCCTCCTCAGGTCCTTCATCACTTCGCCCGTGTGCTTCTCGTCCTCCGGGAGGCCCCTCCTTCGCGTCTCCTCCCTTATGACGTCGCCCATCACCACCCTCTTCCACCCCTTCGCAGCCAGCGCCTGCGCGGCAGTCGACTTGCCTGCCCCCGGCATGCCTGTTATGGCGACTATCTTCAAACGCTCGCCCGCCTGCGAACCTCATTTAATAAGCGAATTCAACTCGCCAACGGCTCGGCGGGTGCAACCGATGCGTGCTTTCGTTGCGATAGAGATTCCAAACCCCCAGGTCATGGAGAAGCTGGTTGCCTTCCAGAACGAGCTCCATGAGACCCGCGCAGACTTGAAGGTCGTCGAAAAGGAGAACCTGCACTACACCGTGAAGTTCCTGGGCGAGGTCACGGAGCGTCAGGCTGTCGAAGTGGACAGTCGGCTGAAAGCCTTGAAGCTGCCCAGGGCCACCGTAACAGCGAAGGGCGTCGGGGCCTTCCCTTCCCCTGGCCGTCCGCGAGTGGTCTGGGTCGGAGTGGCGGAAGGAGATTCCGAGAAGGTCGGAGCGGTCGCGGCACCTGTGATACAATCACTGGACGGGATAGGCGAACGGGATGACCGTCCCTTTCGGGCCCACCTGACCGTGGCCAGGGTCCGGTCAGACGCCAACAGGGAGGGCCTCGAGAGGCTCCTTCGAGAGGACAGGGACCGCGCCTTTGGCTCCTTCGAGATCACAGAGTTCAAGCTCAAGTCGAGCACGCTGACTCCCAAAGGGCCGATATACAGCGACGTGGGGGTATACAGTCTGAGTTGACCAGCATCCAGCCCGTGCTGAAGGCTGCGACAAGGCTTGTCGTCCCCACTGCAGCGGAGGAGAGGCGCCTCGGTGATCTTGCCGGATTCCTCATGGCGAGAACCAGGGCGGCGGCGAGCAAGCATCGCGAGGTCAGCGGGGTCGTCATGGGAGGGTCTTTCGCAAAGGGCACCTGGCTCCCGGCCAGCGTCGACATAGACGTCTTCGTTCTCATCGACCCGACCACGAACGAGAAGGACTTCGAAAGGATTGGACTCGCGGTGGGCTCGGAGGCGGCCAGCGGATTCCCCAGGGGCAAGAAGTACGCGCAGCACCCCTACGTGGAGGCCATGGTCCACGGCGTGAAGGTCAACGTCGTCCCGTGCTACGCCATAGAGCCCCCGAACTGGAAGAGCGCGGCAGACCGCTCACCGTTCCACGTCAAGCTCGTGGAAGGATTCTCCAAGGAAAGGAAGACAGAGGTCAGGTTGCTGAAGAGGTTCATGCGCGGGGTGGGCGTCTACGGGGCGGAGATCGAAGTCCGGGGCTTCAGCGGATATGCTGCCGAAGTCTTGGTAATCCGGTTCGGGGACTTTGAAGGCGTTCTGAAGCACTTCGCCGAGCTGAAAAGGGCGAACGAGGACTCGCTGTTCGTGCTTACCGACCCCGTGGACGAGAGCAGGGACCTCGCGAAGGCCATCTCCGACGAGAGCGTCGGCCGCATGGTCCTGGCCTCCCGGGCCTTCCTGAAGAGGCCGTCTCTGGACCATTTCGGTCGCGTCCTCGGGCGGCCCAGACCACGAGTCAGAAACGAACTGATCGCCGTCGCATTCAACCATCCCAGACTCAGCGAGGACACGCTGTGGGGCGAGCTGCGGAGGACCCTGAAGCACGTCGCCAACGCGGTCGAAGGGAAGGGCTTCAAGCTCGCGAGGGTGCTGGCCGCCTCGGACAACTCGAACCACTCCGCTTTCCTCTTCCTGCCCGAGTTCTCTTCGCTGCCTCCGCTGGAGCAGCGCCCCGGGCCGGCCGTTGAGAGGGGAAAGGAGACGGCGTCGTTCATCGCCAAGAACAGGAGCAGGGCGGAGCTGGTCTGGGTCGACGGCGCCGGGCGCGTGAAAGTTCTGCAGAGGAGGAGCCACACAGAGCTGTCGAGGCTGTTGGTGGACGTATCCGAGGGCAGGCTCGGCAGATTCGGCGCTTCCCGCGAAGTTGGGTCGGCGATGGCCAGGAGCGCCCGAGTCCTGCGGGGCAAAGCCCTGACCCGCCAGGCACGGTCGAAGAAGTGGCTGGGCAGGGCGGTTCTGGAGATTGCAAGCGACACATTCGGAACGAGCGACGCTTGAACAGGTCGTCAGGACGCCCTACGTACAGATCCTGACCTATCCCAAGATATCGCTGCGCTCGGCAAGGAGCAGAGTGAGGCAGCTTGAGCGGCTCGGGGTCGAGTCGCTTACGTTCGAGGGGAGGGCGAAGATAGGGCGGCTGGGGCTGCTAGGAATAGGCACGGTGGGCGTCGTGGTGAAGTGCACATCGGGCGGCGAAGACTACGCGCTGAAGATCAGGAGGACCGACGCAAACCGGCCCAGCTTAGCGGTCGAATACGAGCTCACCTCATTCGCCAACAGGCTGGGCGTGGGTGCGACTGTCTATGGTCACACCAAGGACTTTCTGCTGCTTAAGCTTCTGGACTACGTCGAGTTCTCCGACTGGATTAGGGAGCTGTCAGGAGAGGGCACAAGGGCGCGGGCGCGGGGCATGGTGCACGAGGTCCTCAACCAGTGCAGGAAGCTCGACATCATGGGCCTGGACCATGGCCAGCTGAGCAACCTCAGGAAGCACGTGGTCGTGGCAGAAGGGAGGCTGTGGATAATCGATTTCGAATCTGCGAGCAGGTCCCGGAGGCCCAGCAACGTCACCTCGGCAGCGCAGTATCTCCTTGTCGGCGGGAAGATTTCGCCGTTGATGAGGCGGCTATTGGGAGTCAAGAACACGGAGCCGGTCCTGACGTTACTTCGCGACTACAAGAAGGCACTCTCTGACATCGCCTATTCGAGGCTGTTGGAGTACCTCAAGCTGGCTCCTTCCTGACGTGAAGCCTCACGTCACCCGATTCAGTTTCAGCGATGGGTCTCCGTCTCTCTGTGTTCTACTGTAGAAACGCTATAATCCGCCCCGTTCGAACGTGCGATAACTTGAACGGCGAAGTCGTTCATTTCGAAGTTCCCGCGAAGAACCTGAAGCGCGCCCAATCTTTCTACAAGGACGTCTTCGGGTGGCAGCTGAACGAGATGAGTATGCCCAACGGCGCCTACACGCTGGCATCGACCGGCCCTGTGGACAAGGATGGAAGACCCTCCGAGCCCGGTTTCATCAACGGCGGGATGATGAAGTTGGCGAAGCCATTCTCTGGTCCTGTCGTCACCATCCAGGTGGACGACATCGACGCGGCACTCAAGGACGTGAAAGAGCACGGAGGCAAGCCGGTCGTGAAGAAGACACCGATGGGCGAGTTCGGCTTCTATGGTTACTTCAAGGACAGCGAAGGCAACCTCACAGGGCTCTTCACACCCCCTCAGAAGTAGGGGGGTTCCCAAACCCAGCCAAGAAATCACGCGAGTCCAACACCGACATTATCCCACCGTTTGCACTGCATGCGAGGGGCTCTCGGCATATGAGGCAGTTCACCCTGGAAGAACTGTGCGCTTGGCGGGAAAGTGGGGGGGCACCCTTTCCTTGCTGCCAGGAGGCTGCATTCCTCAGAAGACCTGCAAGAAGGCTCAGTTTGCAATGACCCAGCGAACGCCAATAGAATTCCACAACGCAATTGGAGAGGCGCTGGTGCTGCATTGTGGCGTCTCAAAATTAGCTTGTCTTGTCTATGACGACAGGGTAACGTTGAGGGACCCCATAGAAATCAATAAGATCATCAATGCACTTGAGCCTCTGGTCAGGACTCCAAGAAGAAGGGCCCAGATTCAGGCATTTCAGAAGTTCTACGCAGCGAGAATGCATCTTTTTCGTCCCCATGCGCCAAAACCGAGATTAAGGAAGGATTTGGCGGGTTAGCAAGTGGGGCCGTAGTGTAGCTTGGTCCAGCATACCAGTGTGAATGACCTTCACGGTGAGCCTGGGGCGCTGGCGGTCTTGGGTTCGAATCCCAACGGCCCCATCAACTTGCGCGCCCGCTCCTCTCGGGAACCTGGCGCTCCCTAACCGGTCGGCTTCCGCCTCACATATACCAGCGCCAGAGAGCCGATGAGGAAGGCGACAGCGACAAGCATGGATGGCAGGTATACTCCTACCGCCTGATCAGCGGACCCGGTCGAGCTCGTCTGCGCAAGACTTCCCGCTGTGCTCGTCTGGGTCGCCGTTGCTGACCCTGACCCGGTCGTGGTGCCGGTGGTCGACGAACCGGAGGCTGAGGTCCCCGCGGTTGTGGTCTGGCTCGAAGCCAGTTCCAGAGGGTAGTGGTCGGGAACGTAGGCGCCGGGCAGGACAAGGGGTGGGCGCGGTGCCTGCGAGAAGTCGAAAGCCTCCATCATGTTGCTCGCCGCAGCATCCCTGCTGGAGAGCGGCTGCAGCGAGTACAACGTCTCCACGAACTTGAGAATCGAAGCGAAGTCGCTTTGGAAGTGGTCGATCGTCCCTTGCCTAGCGTAGGGTGAAATCACGAGGCACGGGACCCTGAACCCGTACCCATAGCCATCCACCTGAGGAGGCGGGACATGGTCGTACCAGCCTCCGTAGTCGTCGAAGGTGAGGAAGATGGCCGTGGAGTTCCAGTACGGGCTCTGCATGACCGTGTTTATCGCCGACACGACGGCGTGCTCTCCCAAGGAGACGTTGTAGGGAGGATGCTCGCTGTCGATGTCGGTCTCTGGCATGAGCCAGGAGACACTTGCTAGCTTGCCCGCCTTCACGTCCGGGGCGAAGCTCGAGGGGTCCGCGATCAGGCTCAGCATCGACTGGCTGCTCTTGATCGACTCGAACGCTGGCATCGGGTTCCAGTTGTTGAGGAAGGTGTAACCCCCGGCATAGTACTTCCAGGAAATGCCCTTCGCGTTCAGTTGGTTGACGATCGAAGGAAAATGAAACGTGCTGTTGTACACCAGGTTCGACGTGAAGCTAATCATCCCGCCCCTCGCGTCTCCCGTCAGTCCGCCCGACTGGCCTGCAACGAGGTAGAGGTGGTTGGGCAGGCTCGGAGCCATCACAGACGAGTAGAAGTTGTCCATAAGGACGAACTGCGAAGCGTAGTCCCAGTAGTATGGGATCTGGCGATAGTCGAAATACCCCATGGTGAGGTTGGATCCCCCGTCGGCTTGGATGAACCCGTCCATCCTCCCATTGTCGTATGCCACGTGGGCGCAGTTCCAGGTGTGGCACATGTCTTTCGCGGTGGTGAGCCCTGGGATGTGAAAGGGCGATACGGTGGCCGGCTGACCGGGCGAAAGCGGCACCTTGACCGAGCCGTTCAGACCATTCGCACCCGGATACGTCCCGAAGTAGTTGTCGAAGGTGTGGTTCTCTTCCACGATGATGACGACGTGCTTGATCAGACTGGACGCGGCCCCTGTGTCCGAACGGACCGAAGGCGTGTATGCGGCTAGCGACATGAGCAGGACCAGCGCCGAGACGGCCAGCACGAGACGTGCAGAGTGCGCCGCTGGTTTCGCCTTCACACATCCACGCCTGCTCTGGGCGTGCCGCCCACATCGTGATATTTGAATTACCGCGGGCACCGCAACGGTGGCTGTCTCAGCAGCGCCGGGAGGCGTTGAATGCTTCGTCAGACTCCGCGCCCTGACCAAGCTTTCAGGTTTGGCCGAAGTCCGACTATTATCAAATCGGAGAATCGTGTATCCGATTATTAGCCCTCTCCGGGGCGCGAAGCCGAAAGGGCGGCATGCAAAGGAAACCGTCGGCAGCGCTAGTCGCAGTCCTAGTCGTTGTCGCTTTCGCAATCGTCTATGTCAGCTTCACGCCGAGCGCGGTCAGGGCCGCCGACACGACCTGCAACATCACGACGACGGGCTGCTCGGCCGACGGCGGCGCGGGACTGGCCACAACTACCGCGGCAAACACCACCGACAGACTGGGCAAGCCCGTCTACATCGCGCTCGCCTACTCGCCAGGATGCCCCCACTGCGAAGCACTGAACAACTTCATCTTGAACCTGAGCGCGACCTACGACCTCAGGACGACGTACATCAACGCCGTCACCAATCAGACGATGCTTGCCGAATATCTCGGCTACTACAACGTCCCGCAAACCGACTGGGGGGCTGTCCCGATCCTGTTCGCCAACGACACCTTCTGCGTCGGCGACTCGACCTGCATCTCCTTTCTGTCCAGCAACATCGCTTCGTTCGCCCAGACGGGAGTCCCCCTCCCAGCCATAGGACATGCCAATCTTCCGAGTCTGACAATTTTCGAGATCACCGGGCTGGCGCTGGTCGACTCGATCAACCCATGCGCGTTCGCTGTACTGATCTTCCTGCTGTCGACCATGTTCATGTACAATCCGACGAAGAGGCACAGGCTGTTGCTCGGGGGGGTCTCCTTTGCGCTGGGGATATTCGCCTTCTACCTGGTCGTTGGGGTGGCGCTCTTTCTGGGCATCAAGTCGGTCCTCGAGGTCACGGGCCTGCAGAACGTCTACGTCTACGGCGCGTTCGGGGCATTTTCGATAGCACTGGGACTGCTGAACCTGAAGGACTTCTTCTCCTACGGAAGCCTCGGCTTCATCATGGAGGTGCCGCGGCGCTTGAGGCCCAGGATGCTCGGAACCATGGACAAGGTTCTGCTCGGCAAGATAGCGACGATACCCGGAGCCTTCCTCGCAGGGGTGCTCGTCACCGCGTTCCTTCTCCCTTGCATAACAGGGCCGTACTTCGTCGCGGGAAGCCTGTTGAAGGACCTCCCGCTCGACTACGCTGTCCTTTGGCTCGCATACTACAACTTCCTGTTCGTGCTGCCGATGCTGATGATCACGGCGCTCGTCTACTTCAGCTTCACCAGCATAGAGAGAGCCTCGGAGTTCAGGGAGAAGAACATCAAGAAACTCCACCTCGTCGCCGGCCTGCTGCTGATACTTGTGGGAGTGATAATGCTCTCGTCGTTCTTGGTCTGACTCTGACTCATCGGGGCGTCCGAAACGCTGTCCCCTCGGTACACTCGCCAGGAAGGCGGGCGGTCTTCCCGTTGCCTCGCCGGCTATTTCATCAGGCCGGCCACGGTCTGTATCCGCTTCTGCCTGTCCCTGTCGATCTCCTCGAATCTCGACAGGAGACCGGAGAGCGCCGCAATCTCCTTCCTCGACTGCTCGCCCAGCTTGGCCGCCGCCTCCCTCCCCGCAGCGTCCGGAAGGGACTTCGCGAGTCTCTCGTAGCTGTATACCAGATCCTCTTCCACTGCCAGCCACTGCACCAGAGACTCGATTACCACCTCCGAGTAGCCCGACTTCACCGTCTCCTCGACTCGGCGCGCCTGATCCATGTTCTCGATTTCGACTATCATTCTTCCGCGTTTCATTTCCTGCTGGATTCACGGGGCTTCTGTTTGTAATAAAGACTGCCACGCGCGCGGGCTACGCGATCAAGCCGAGCAGCAGGGCGGGAACAAGTCCAGTGGCGAGGCTCAGCAGCAGAAGAAAGGCGGGTGCGGAGAGTTCCCACCCTGACCGCTTCCCCTCGTGCTCGGGCGCATCGCCGAACACAACGCCGTTGATTATCCTGTAGTAGTAACCGATGGAAACCACGATGTTCAACACAAGGGCCACGGCAAGCCAGAAGAACATCTGCGAAGAGGCTGCAAGCAGCGACTGGACCACTAGTATCTCGGCCCAGAAGAGTCCGAACGGCGGCGAACCGACCATCGCCAGGGACGACGACGCAAACGCGAAGCCCAGCTTCCTGTCGGTCCTCCCCAGCCCCTTCAGCTTCTCGAGCTCGGTTCCCTCGTAGGTCGAATCCTGTCCGCCTGCGAGCATGAAGAAGTTGGACTTCAACAGCCCTTGGTTCCAAATGGTGAACACGACAGCCACGATTCCGTAGACAGAGAGCGTGGAGAGCGCAGCGAGCATGTAGCCTGTCTGCGCGATCGAACTGTAGCCCAGCATCCGCTTGAGGTTGGTCTGGGCCAGGCCCGCGAAGTTCCCCAGGGTCATGGTCAGAAAGGAGAGAGCCACCAACGCAATCTGGAGGTGCTGGGCCTCGGGCGTGAACGCGGCAGGCATCGCCACGATCACGGGCTGCAGGACCTTCACCAGGACGAATACTCCCACGCCGGTGACCGCACCGGAGATCGCCGCTGCCGCAGGCGACGGAGCCGCAGCATACACGTCAGGGAGCCAGGTGTGCAGGGGAAACACCGCCGCCTCGACTCCGAAACCGACCAGGATGAAGACCAGCCCCAGCAGAGCCAGTCCAGACCCCGAGACACCGCCCGCAGTCGCGTTCAGGAGGATCGAGCCGGTGGAGGAGTACAGCACCGCAATGCCGTAGAGCGCCAGGAGGCTTCCCATGCCGGAGAGCACGAAGTACTTCAGCGACGCCTCCAAGGAGATGGCAGCGCTCTTCCTGAAGCTGACCAGCCCGTAGGCGGAGATGCTCATCGCCTCCCAGAACAGAAAGAGTACGATGAAGTCTCCGGCTGAGACCACTCCGACAATCGAGCAAAGGAGAAGGAGGAGCAGCGAGTAGAACGGGCCCGCATTGTCGCCGGGCGTCAGCCGGCTCCAGGAATACAGTGAGACCACGCCGAATATGACGAGGGCCGTAAAGAGCACGAACAGGGTGAACCTGTCCGCCACATAGAGGCTCGACAGGGGGTACGGGACGGCCTGGAAGTTGGTTGGGGTCGCGCCGTAGGCGCGCCAATTGCCAAGCAGGAGCCCCAGGGCACCGATGATCGAGAGGAGGGGGATGGCCCCGACCGCAACAGGCCTTCTGCTTCCGAAGCGCTTTGCTCCCAGGTCGGCCAGGAGGGAGAGCATGGCGCCGGCGAAAAGCAACTCCATGATGTCGGTGACGAACATGTCAGATCAAACCTACGGCCACGAGGGCGGTGAGTACGATCAGAGTGAGTAGCACCAACGCTGCGTCCCATCCCAGTGCGCCGGTCTGGAGCCTGCTCGAAAGGTCGCCAAGGCCCCTGACGACGCGCGCGTAAAGGTAGTTGTAGAGTGCGTCGAAACCGAGCCCCTCCAAGAGCGCGCTCCTCAGCCAGGTCAAGGCAGGGCTGCCGTTGACGAGCTTCCTTGTCGTGGACGGACGCGCGAGAAACGCCTCGTAGGATGCCACGGCGCCGATTAGGAGCGCACCCATGGAGAGGACGAGGGTCGCGAGGTCCAGGTGGACAAGAGAACCGATGGCGACGAAGGTCTGGGCGTCAAGCGCTAGCCAGGCCACCACAACCGACACAGACAGGATTGCCACCGGGGCCACCATATTGGCGGCCGATTCCTTGGCGCCCCCGTCGGCGGCCGGTTTTCCGTGGAAGACCTTGATCAGCGCCCTGAATCCGTAGGACGCCGTCAGCGCAGAGACGGCGAGCACGGCGACGGCAACTTCGGGATTGCCCGCGAGTGCAGCTGACAAGATTGCATCTTTGCTCCAGAAGCCGACGAGCGGTGGGAGGCCGCTCATGGCAAGCACTGCAGCAAGGAATCCGACGTAGGTGTACTTCATCGCCTTCCTCAGCCCCCCCATCTCCTCGACGTTCCTTGTCCCGGTCGCGTGTATCACGGACCCGGCCGCAAGGAATGCGAGCGCCTTGAATAGGCCCTGGCTCACCATGTGATAGGTCGCAGCGACCCAGCTTCCCAGGCCGAGAGCCACGAACATGAGGCCAAGCTGGCTTATCGTGGAGTAGGCGAGAATCCTCTTCAGGTCCTCCGACGCCAGCGCGTTGACCGCACCCACCGACGCGCTGAGGATCCCCACTCCCAGCAAGAGCGCCAGGAGGAAGTCGGAGGCCTGAAACAGCGGGTACATCCTGATCACAAGGTAGACTCCCGCGTTGACCATGGTCGCCGCGTGGATGAGGGCCGAGACGGTCGTCGGGCCCTCCATCGCGTCGGGCAGCCAGACGTGCAGAGGCACCTGGGCCGACTTGCCCATCGCTCCCACGAGGATCAACGCGCCCACGGCGAGTAGGGCGGTCCCCTGCAGCGACGGACCACCCACGGAGGCCAGGACCTTCGTGAACGACGTGGTCTGGAGAGCGGTGAAGAGCATGATGACAGCGATCAGAAGCGAGGCGTCTCCTATGTGCGTGACAACGAATGCCTTCAGCCCTGCCTTCCTGGCCGCCTCCCTGTCGCTCCAGAACGCGATGAGAAGGGCCGAACAGATGCCGACCAGCTCCCAGAAGAAGTAGAACTGGATCAGGTTCCCCGCCATCACGAGTCCGAGCATCGACCCCACGAACAGCAGGACCAGCGAGTAGTACCTCGCCAGTCCTCGCTCTCCCTTCATGTACCCCAGCGAGAAAACGAGAATGAGGAGCGCCAGGAACGAGACGAACACGCTGACGAGCACCGACAGTCCGTCGACTGTGACCTGCAGCTGGAGGTTCAGGAATCCCAGCCACACGGCCAGGCTATCCGTCTGCGCCGAGGAGAAGGCAGACGCGCCGTAGACTGACAGAAGCAGGGAGGCCGAGGCCACAGCCACCGCGAACCAGCCGGTAGCCTCCCTCTTCGCGGCGCTTACGAGCGGAGTCAGCGGGACCGCGGCGAGGGGAACCAGCCAGAGCAGCCACTCGGCGATGATCAGCCTCTCAGCCTCCTGATTTCTTCAGGATTGAGCGTGCCGTACTTCCTGTGGACAGCGACGATGATCGCGAGCCCCACGGCCTCCACGCTGGCTCCCACAAGGATCGAGAGCAGGACGAAGGAATCGGAGAGCGCCCTCTCCGCACCGCCGAGGCCCGACGCGAAGAGCGACAGGTTGACGCCGAAGACCACGACCTGGAACGACATCATCGTCTTGATCAGGTTCTTCGAAATCGAGACCGACGCTATGCCGAGGAAGACGAGGAGGGTTCCTGTCGCAAGGAAGATCGTCTGGTCTGCTATCATCATCTTTCCCTCGAGAGCAGGCTCACCACCGCGACCATCGAAGAGGCGAAGACCATGATCAGGACAAGCAGGTCCCACGGCCTGTAGTTCCACACGAAGGCCAACACCTGGAGGGAGATGTCCTGGGCGGGAACCGGGGCGGTGCCGGCGGCACCGGAAGCGAGGGACGAGATGGAGGCCAGCGCGACGACGGCCGACACCCCAGTCAGGAGGAGCGCGAGGCGTCTGCTCCCCATGGCCAGGTTGGACTCCCCGGTCATCAGTATCACAGTCAGCAGCAGCACTGAGACGGCACCGGCAAACGTGGCCATGTGCACAAGCCCTACCAGAGCGTCGCTGTACAGCGTGAAGGTGACTCCCAGAACGATGCTCGAGTAGAACAGCATGATCAGCGACGTGGAAACCTTCTTCGCGCTCAGAGCCGCGACCGCCGTCAGCACCAGCGCAGCCGCGAGCCCTGCGGCTAGGACTTCATTCGACAACGGAGAGGGCCTTCCTCATGACCAGCGTCTGTTTGTCGAAGACGGCCAGCTCGAACGTCTTGGTCAGCCAAAGCGCGTCGAACCTGCAGTCGTCGACGCACTGCCCGCACGAGATGCAGGTGTAGAGGTCGAAGATCGGCTTCTTGACCTCGATCTCCCTGTCGCCGACCTTCCGCTTCCCGGTGGGGACCATCGTGATCACCGACGCTGGGCAGACTATCTCACAGACACCGCAGCCCGTGCACTTCACCGGGTCGACGTCCAGCCTCCCCCTGAACCTTTCGGAAACCACTGCGGGCCCGAAGGGATATTTCTCCGTGACCGGGGCGGAAAAGGCAGTCCTGAACATCTCCCCCAGGGCGCCGCCGACCTTCCTTCTAGACGAGTCCTGTCACCTCACCAGCAGGGCGACCCCGATTTGGAACAGGCTCAGCGGCGTCAGCACCGTCCAGAAAAGCCTGGTCGCCTGCCCGATCTTCACCCTTGCGAGGGCAGTCCGGATTGCGAATATGAGGAAGCCCACTGCGAACAGCTTCGCCATGAAGTAGACAGTGAAGAGGGCCTGCTGGGCCGGCACGACTTGCGTCAGCACGGGCCCGCTCGGTCCGCCGAGGAAGAGGGCCACGGCCAGGGCGGACAGGAACACGTAGCTCAGGCTCTTCGTCAGCTTGACGTAGGCCAGTCCGCTCCCAGAGAACTCCGTCATCCACCCGCCGACGATCTCCGTCTTCGCGCTTGGGATGTCGAACGGCGGTTTCTCAAGCTCGGCGAGCGCAGCAACGACGAAGACAGCGAAGGCCGCCGGCGCGACCAGAACGTACCAGCTGGAGCCCCCCTGTGCAGCCACAATCCCTTCTATCGAGAGGCTGCCCGCGAGGATCGCGGGCGTTATCACCGAGAGTATCAACGGGATTTCGTAGCCCGTGTACTGCAGCACAAGGCGGCCGATGGCTATGGTGGAATACCGCCCTGCCGAGGCGTAGCCCAGCAGTGTGGCCATCAGGGCCGAGAAGCTGAATATGAAAAGCATGAAGAGCAGGTCGAGCGGGTTCCCCAGCACAGGCGTCGGACCGACCACAGGGATGAATGCCGCCCCTATGGCCGGGGCTGCGAAGTAGAGCGGCGGTCCCCATCTGAGCACCAGCTGGTCGGCGTGCTCCGGAATTATCTCCTGCTTGGCCGTCAGCTTGAAGAAATCGGCTACGGGCTGAAGGATTCCGAAGGGCCCGGTGACCACCGGCCCCCGGCGGCCCTGCATTCGGGCCGCTGTCTTCCTCTCCAGCCACTCGAAAAGGAAGGCGACCCACACGAAGAACGTGAGCCCAGGAAATGTCAGGAGCTGGACGAGCTGGAGGGGCGTCACCTGACATTCCCCCTCTTCCTGTAGTACTCTATGCCGTAGGTCCTCAGCTCCTCTCCGCCGACCGTCCACTCCCTGCCCTTGCCGGCGTCGAGCACCGTCATCCTGTCCATGCATCCGAAGCAGGGGTCCATCCCTGTCAGGACGACAGGGACGTCCGCCAGCGTGTGTCCCTTCAGCATCTCCTTCGCGGTCAGCAGGTTTGCCATGGTGGGCGTGCGTATCTTGACCCTGTCGGGCTTGGTGGAACCTGTCGAGCGCACGAAATAGAACAACTCGCCCCTCGGCGCCTCCACGTGGAACATGGCCTCGCCAGCGGGAACAGCCCTCGGAAACTGGACCTTGAAGTCACCCTCCGGAAGCTTCTCCAATGCTTCATTGACCAGCCTGCAGGAGTCCTCCACCTCGTCCAGCCTCAGCGCGAGGAGGGATGCGATGTCTCCAGCACTCTGCGTCTTCACGTCCGGGATGACCTCGTCGTAGGCCGCATAGGGGTCCTCAACCCTGACGTCCCGCGCGATGCCCGTGCACCTCAGCAACGGGCCCACCGGGCAGAGCCTTCTGGCTATGTCCTGGTCGATCCTGCCCACGCCCTTGGTCCTCACGACCAGCGTCTCCTCCGACTCTATCAGCTGTCTGTAGTACTTCACGCGTCCCTCGACGAACTTCGTTCCCTCCGTTATCCTCTCTTCGATGCCCCCGGGAAGGTCCTTTCTGACCCCTCCGAAGGTCGCGTAGGACTTGTGGACCCTGTTACCGGTGATCGCCTCGAGCAGGTCCAGCACGTGCTCCCTGTCCTTCCATATCCACATGAAGAGCGTCTCGAAGCCGGTCCAGTGCCCGACCAGGCCAAGCCACAGAAGGTGGCTGTGCACCCTCTCCAACTCTGCTATTATCAGTCTGATGTACCTGCCCCGCCTCGGGATCTCGAACTCGGTCAGGCTTTCGACTCCCTGGGTGTAGGCGATGCTGTGGGCGAAGCTGCATATCCCGCAGACCCGCTCGAACAGGTACACGTTCTTCACCCACGTCCTGTCCTGGGCGGCGCGCTCGATTCCCCTGTGGACGTAACCTATTCTGGGCGCGACGTCCACGATCCTTTCGCCCTCCAGGGTCAGCTTGAAGTACTCTGGCTCCTTCAGGGCTGGGTGCACCGGTCCGAACGGCATCAGGCCCTCGGGAGAATACTCCATCAGGCCGGCCCCCGCCTCCTTCTTGGAAGCTGTGCTGTCACTCAAGCCCCATCATCTTCCTGATCTTCTCCGGGTCGGCTTCCTTCGTAAGCGGCGGCGGCGCGTCTTTCGGATAGGTGTCAGGAAGCAGCAGCCTCCGGCCAGTCATCGGGTTGCCCTCGAACGTGACGCCGAAGAGGTCGGCCACCTCCGATTCGTAGAGCGTCGCTGCGGGAAGGTCGCCGGTCACTGAAGGGAGGACAGGTTTACTCTTGGAAACGCTGGTCCTGACGACAAGGAACCTCTTCCCTGCCCAGAAGTGGTAGTAGATGGAGATCTCCTTGCCGAGGTCGAGGGCGGTTATGGTGCTGAGGTGGTTGAAGCCCGGAAGGGACGAGACGGCCTTGCAAGCTTCCCCGATCCTCTCCGGCTTCACCGCGACCAGCTGATACTTCTTGCCCTTCGTCACCTGGCCTTCGAGCGCCTTTGCCAGCGGTTCGAGTTCGTCCGTCATCTCACTCCACCTGCCTGTCGGGAGGGCTCCCGGTGACCAGCTTGACGATGCCGTAGATCACTGCCTCCGGCCTCGGCGGACACCCGGGGATGTAGAGGTCGACGGGCACCACCTTGTCGATGCCATGTCCCACGTTGTAGCATCCCTTCATCACTCCCCCGCCCAGGGCGCACGCTCCGACCGCAACCACCCGTTTCGGCTCGGGCGCCTGCTCGTAGACGGTCTTGAGCCTGTCCCTCATCAGCGGGTTGACGGTTCCGGTCACCAGCAGGACGTCAGCGTGGCGCGGGCTTCCGACCAGCTCGACCCCGAGCCTTTCCGCGTCGTAGCGCGGGGTGAGGGACGCAAGGATTTCGATGTCGCAGCCGTTGCACGAGGCGACGTTCACGTGGAAGACCCAGATTGACCGCTTCCTCGCCCAGCGCTTCAGCGCAGTGCTAAAACTCGCCACCCCCCTGCAACATGAACCACCAGACCGCGAGAGTGACGACGCCGCCACCGCCAGCCAGGAAGAGGATTGGATAGTAGCCGGACGGGGCGAGGAACGAGCCGGCGACGAGGAGAGCGAACGCTTCCACCACCATGAACAGCGAAGCGAAGACGAACAGGTCCGACTGGTACAGCCCCCTGGTGGGGATCGATTCCTCCCCGCCTGAGAAGGGCTGGTACTTCACGCCCGTGCCAGACGTGGTCCCGCCGAGTCTGCTGAAGAGGTAGTAGGCAACCATGTCTGCGACGATTATTATGACCGGGCCCAGGAGCGCGTCAAGGGCATCCACCGGACTCACCTCCGAGCGCCGATTCCACGACTGCGGCGACGCTGCGCGCGGACGCGCGCACGGCTCCGCTCAGCTCTTCGCCGACGTCGAGCCTCTTTGGCTCTATCCCGACCACGTAGACGTTCGAGAGATTGGCAGCCAAAGCCGGGATGACCCTGACGGGCACGTTGTGGGTCGCGAAATACCCAAACTTGGAGTCGCCAAGGTTGGCGAGCGTCACCGAACCCGGCCTTCCGCCGGCTTCCACTGAATCGAAGATCAGCACCCTTTCTTTGCCGCAGTCCACCCGTGAGAGCTCGCGTTCCGGCGTCGTTGCGGGGGGATGGATGGAGACGTTTCTCCGCGGGTTCTCTCCTATCGTCCTCACAAGCCTTGATACTATCTGGACTCCGACCGAGTCGTCGCTTCTCAGCGTGTTGCCGATGCCCACGACATGCAGCCGCGTCCGCTCGTCTCCCAGTATCTGCCTGAGTTCTCCCTCCCATCGGCTTCTCGATCCAGCCGTCGACCCCGGTTCCTTGATCGTTGCACTCCCTGAGCGCCTCTCTCTTGTCTCAAGGCTTGGCGCGGTCGCCAGCATGCGGTCTGGGTGAACGGGCTCGCGCATGGCGAGCCGCCGCCGAGAGTGTCATATTTACACTTGGGCTGTTCTCATCGATGAGAAATGAGCGTCTGTTTTAATTGAGGTCCAGCCCACGCAAGAATCGGAATAGCATTGATGGTGAGAACGAGGTTTCACGGCCGCGGAGGCCAGGGCGCGAAGACAGCCAGCAGGATACTCGGCACAGCCGCATTCAACGACGGGTTCAGCGTCCAGGACTTCCCCCTCTATGGAGCAGAACGGCGCGGCGCCCCCGTGGCGGCGTTCACGCGGTTCTCGGACCAGGAGATCACAGAAAGGGGATTCATCTTCGCCCCGGATGTAATCGGGTTAATGGACGAGTCGCTGCTGGATGACTCCCTCGCCAGTCCCCTTGCAGGATTGAGGAAGGGAGGAGTCGCCATAGTCAACACCACCAGGGAGACGGGAGAACTCGGACTCGAGAGGAGCGACATCTCGGCCCTCACACTGGACCTTACGGGGATGGCTCTGAAGGCGCTCGGGAAACCAATCCTGAGCGCAGCAACGGCCGCCGCCGTGGCCCGGGTTGTCGGCATCACCGAAGAGTCGCTGCTCGGCGCCGCGACCAAGGAACTGAGAGAAATCGGTCTCGCTGAGGAGATGACCGCGAAGAACGTCGAACTGGCTAGGAACGTCTATTCGAGCCTCGAACCTCTGGAACTCAGGACCGAGGAGCTGGCCTCACCGGGGAAGTTTGTTCCGCTTGCCTTCGTGGTCGAAGGAAGCGGCAGTGAGGACATCCTGGCTGCGGGGAACTCTGCGCTCAGGCGGACGGGTGACTGGAGGACCTTCAGGCCGGTCATAGACTATGCCAAATGCACCGACTGCATGATCTGCTACGCGTACTGCCCAGAGTCAGCGCTCTCTCTGGGCGCAGACGGCCGGCTCCACATCGATTATGATAACTGCAAGGGATGTATGATCTGCATGATAGAGTGTCCGCTAAGGGCCGTCACCCAGCAGATGGAGGTGTCGACTGCTTGAAGGGCCAGCTCATCACCGGAAACCGGGCCGCCGCCTGGGCGGCGAGGCTGGCGAGGGTAGACTACGTTCCAGCCTACCCGATCACTCCCCAGACCGAAATCATAGAGACAATCGCAGAGTGGGCGAGAGATGGTTCGATGAACGCCAGGCTCGTCCAGCTGGAGTCAGAGCATTCGATGATGACTGCGGCCGGTTCAGCCTCGCTGGCGGGCGCCCGCGTCTTCACGGCTACGTCGAGCCAGGGTCTCCTCTACGCCATGGAGATGCTCTACAACGTCTCTGGCTGGAGGGCCCCGCTCGTGCTCGTGAACGTGTCCAGGGGACTCTCTGCACCCATCACCCTGGAGCCGGACCACAACGACGTCCTCGCCGCGAGAGACAGCGGTTTCCTCCAGTTGCATGCGGAGAACTGCCAGGAGGTGGCCGACCTGATCCTGCTCGCGTACAGGGTGGCCGAAGACAGACGCGTGCTGCTCCCGGCCCTGGTCAACATGGACGGGTTCGACCTCTCGTTCACCAGAGAGAAGGTCGTCCTCCCGGACCAGGCCAAGGTCGACCAGTTCCTGCCGGAGTACGTGCCGACGCATCCTTTCCGGGCCAGCGCGCCCGTGGCAAAGGCGGCGGCAGTCATGGAGGGATTCACATACACATACTTCAGATATCACGTCCACGCCGCCTCCCTTGCCGCAGAGCAAGTCTTCCGGGAGGCAGCCACCGAGTACCAGAACCTCCTGGGCAGAAGCTACGGCCCGGTCGAAGGATACATGCTGGACGACGCGGAATACGTTCTCGTGATGACCAACTCGTTCACTGCGCTCGGCAAACAGGCCGTCAGGAGCATGCGCCAGAGGGGCGTGTCCGCGGGCCTTCTCAAGCTCCGGATGCTCAGGCCGTTCCCAGTCGACGAGGTTGTCGCCCATCTGCGCGGACGAGAAGCGGTTGCGGTCTTTGACCAGAACCTTGCTCCCGGCTCCGGCGGGATTCTGTATCCCGAGGTCGCGTCTGCGCTCTATCATGAGCGGAGACGGCCCGGAGCAATCCTTCCAGTGATAGGGGGCCTGGGCGGCAAGCAGATGACAGGGAAGGAGATGGAGTCAATCTTTGAGGAGTTGCGGGCAGCCAAGGACGTCGGCGCCAGGCCTAGGGCAATTCACATGTTCAGGGAGGACGAGCTCGAGAAGGTGAACAGGGCGCTGGCCACCGCAAAGGGAGAATCTCAACAATGACCAGCGAGTCCAGGTTCAAGACCCTCAAGGACATGCCCCGCGAGGACTACCTCACCCCGGGGAACACGCTCTGCGCCGGCTGCGGAGGAATGCTCGCAGTCAGACTCTTCCACAAGGCCCTAGGAAGCAATGTAGTCTGGGTCAACGCAGCCGGCTGCATGACGCTCTTGCTGGCGTACCCCTACAGTCCCCTAAAGTCGAACTGGCTCTACACCGCGTTCGCGAGCGCCCCCGCGGGCGCACAGGGGGTCAGGGATGCGCTGGACCTGCTCATCGCCAAGGGAAAGGTGCCGCAGTCAGAGGACATGAAGGTGGTCGTGGTGACTGGAGACGGAGCCGCCTACGACATCGGCTTGCAGTCCACCTCGGGCGCGATTCAACGCGGTCTCGACTTCTACTACCTCTGCTACGATAACGAGTCCTACGGGAACACGGGATTCCAGATGTCTTCTTCGACTCCCTTCGGCTCCGCCTCGAAGACGACACCCCCCTCCGCCGAGGCGCCCGTCGGAAACACGGCGACGAAGAAGGACCTGTTCGAGATCTGGCGGGCGCACAAGCCTCCTTACGTCGCCACGTTGTCTTCCTCCCACGGTGTCGACTTCCTGAGGAAGGTGGAGGCGGGCTCGACCAGGAAGGGGCCGAAGCTCTTCCTTTCCATGGCCGCCTGTCCAACGGGTTGGGGATACGACCCGTCCAGGTCGGTCGAGGTCGAGAAGCTCGCCGTGGCGACGGGCGTTTGGCCCCTCAAGGAAGCGGTCGACGGAGTGGTCAGGCATACCTTCCTGCCGAGGGGACTGACCCCAGTGAAGGAGTATCTGAAGACGCAGGACAGATACTCGCACCTCTTCCACCCGACCGAAAACTCGGCCGCGGTCGGCCAAATCCAGGCCTCGGTCAACAAATACTGGATGACCGCGGCGAAATCCGAAGGGTTCGAAATCAGGCTCCCCGACTAGGCGCGTTCCCGGTCGATGGGGCCGAGTCGGTTGCCTTGGTTACGGGTATCAACCGTCGGGGTATGAGCCGGCCTGGGGCGTGCCCGCGGAACGTCAATAATATCGCCCAGAATCACTCAGAGAACGCAATAACAAATAAGAATTACTTATTAACGTCCCACGGCCCGGTAGCCAGAGTGCAAGCCTTCTTGCCACCCTGCGGCCGCTCCCTCGTCTGTCCGTTGATCCTTGCCGACTCCGGGGGAAGAAAGGACTGCTAGGCGGAGAGGATCATGCGAGTGCTCGGTCCGACGACGCCCTCGTTGTCGAGAACCTCAGCGTCAGGTTGCAGAGCAGGACGATACTCCAGGACGTGAGCTTCAGGCTGAAGCGGGGCACCACGCTGGCGATTGTGGGCCCCAATGGTGGCGGCAAGACGACAATATTCAAGGTCCTTCTGAATCTCGTGCCTCACGCGGGAACGGTGAGCTGGAACGGTAACGTGAGGATGGGTTATGTCCCGCAGGGCCTGGTCGCCACCGACCTCCCGATATCGGTCGAGGAGTTCTTGAGGTTCAAGTGCAAGACCGACTTCGAGGCTTGCGTCAGCGCTGTAGGACTCAGGAGGGGGATTCTTCCGCAGACGCTCGGGTCTCTGTCCGGAGGAGAGCTTCAGCGCGTGCTCATCGCGTGGGCCATAGTCGACAGACCGAACGTGCTTCTCCTTGATGAGCCAACCTCCGGCGTGGACATCGGCGCAGAGGAGCCAATCTATCAGAACGTGAGGGCGCTTAAAGCGAGCCTGGGAATGACGACGCTCTTGATTTCGCACAACATGCACGTTGTGATGCACTATTCAGACCAGGTGTTGGCCCTCAACAAGCGCGTCCTGTTCTTTGGCGACGTCGGAACTGTCTCCCACTCGAAACTGCTCGAGATCATCTACGGAAGCGCGCCGCCGCTCGACGAGGTCGAGCACCTGAAGGAGTAGCGTGGGTCGGTTGCAGGCGACGATACTCATGAGTCTCGCGGTTGGGACGTTTGTGGGCTCCGCGGCAGGCTACGTCGGGTCGATAATGGTCTCGAAGCGCATGGCGCTGGTCGGCGACGCCCTCTCCCACGTCGCGCTCCCTGGCCTCGCGCTGGGCCTGCTGCTCAACTTCAACCCCTTCCTGGGGGCTTTCGCGTTCTTGGCGACAACCGCTGTAATCACTTGGTACGTGGAGAAGTCTACTGCGCTGTCGGCTGAAGCGATCATAGGCGTCCTGTTCGTTCTGGCGTTGGCGATAGGCATCCTCATCACTCCGCAGGTGGACCTGCTGGATGCACTCTTCGGCAACATCTCATCGGTCACCATTGTCGACGTGATCGTGACGGCGGTGATTTCGGTTTCGGTAGTTCTCGCTGTGCGGGCGGTGTACCCCAAGATCGCCTTGAGCATGGTTTCCAAGGAGCTGGCCGTCTCCAGCGGGATCAAGGTCGAGCGGATCAACCTGATCTACCTGCTCCTCGTCGTCACCGTGGTTGCAGTGGGAATCAAGGAAGTGGGGACGCTGTTGGTGGGTGCGGTCGTGATAGTCCCGGCTGCAGCCGCAAGAAACATCAGCTCGACACTCTCGCGCTATTCCATGACCAGTGCTCTCTTCGGACTCGTGAGCGCGATAGCGGGGGTCGTGCTGTCAGGATTTGTGGCAGTCCCCGCCGGCCCACTCGTGGTTATCACAGGCGCTGCCCTATTCGCGGTGACCTTCGTCGCCAGAAGGGCATCATACTCACGCCAGACCGCAACGAGCGGCGAAGAACGGTGAAGCCTCTCACCGAGCGTATCGTGACGAAGGGACGGCCCTTAACAACTCGTCCGCCGGTCAGAGCTTGACCAGCCTTACCGTCCGAATCTTGTCTTCCTTCTGAAAGGCTTCCGTCATCGACGCAATCTCTCGGGCCTGCCCTTCCAGCAGGAATATCTCCACGCAGTTCTTCCTCTCGATCTTGTTGTGGATGTGAGTCCTGATTATGCCGTCAAACCTGTGTTTGATTTCTGTGACCGGGTCTTCGTTCTCTTCCGTGTGGGTGACCACGACAACGGCACTCCCTGTGCCAAACATCGTCCTCTTCTCCTTGTGATCCTGAAGAAGCAACCGAACGCTCGCCCGCACGAGTTCTGACCTCCCGGAGAACTCGAGCGTCTCCTCCAACTCGTCCATTTCCTTCAGCATCTTCTCGGGAAAGGAGAGACTGACTATTGGCACAGGGTTCAGTTGATAATCTCGGCTTAATATCTTGCGCTGTTTCCAATAATAACTCTCCCGGGGGAAAGACGACCGGTTCCCTCTCGACCGAAAGAATCTAATTGGAGAGATTCCGACAAGAAGCATCATGCGAAGGATAGCCCTGGCACTCCTGGTCGTGGGCGTGGTTGTGGCCCTGGCTGGCCTCACCTTCACGCTGCAGGGGCTGGGTTATGTCGGCCCCGTCGGGGGGCTGATGTACAACAACCCGGTCTGGGTCGCGCAGGGCGAGCTCACCTTCGTCATCGGCGCGATTCTCGTGGTTGCTGCCTTCGCGCTCAACAGGCAGCCTTCAGCGCCAGCGAAGGTCTAGTCGCGACTCTCGATCTTCTCTTTTTCCTTCTCGGCTTCCTTCTCTAGTTTCTCCAGCCCCGTCCTGAACACCGCTCCGAAGAACGGACCAAACAGGAAGAGCAACGAGGTGATGGCGGCGCCCACGGAGACGAAGGACATCAGGCCGGCGAAGAGTTTGCCGGCCACGGTGACTGGAGTGAGTGTGGGGCCCTCGCCCGTGGCGAGCATCGCCATGAAATAGAACGAGTCGACGTAGGACAACCCTTCCAGTTCGTTCATGCCGATCATCCCCACGACCATTATCAACGCGATGAGCGCGAGCGCGTATGCTGCCCTGACGTAGAACGAGCGGGGAATCCTCCGGGTCCTTCTGGCCGACACGGCAGGTTCTTGGCTCGATTCGGAAGGCGCATTTAAGAATGCCCCGGTAGTCGGAATTTCTCAGCCGTTGACATCAGTCACCAACATCCAGACCGGGCTCAAGGACGTCATGCGCGTCTTCCCGCAGGGCGTGACCGTGGTGACATCCGTGGGCGCCGGCGGGCCGACCGGAATCACTGTGAGCGCCTTCACTAGCGTTTCGCTCGAACCTCCCCTCGTCTTGATCTCAGTCTCCAAGCAATCCTCGGTCCACCCTTCGTTGCTCGGCTCGAAGAAATTCGCAGTCAACTTCCTTGCCGACGACCAAAAATCGGTTTCAGACAGGTTCGCCGGCAGGCACGATGTCCCGGACAGGTTCGAGGGGATAGGCTTCACCGCCGGGGTGACCGGCTCCCCCGTGATTCAAGGCGCGCGGGCGGTCGTCGAGTGCATCGTCTGGAAGGTCTACGACGGCGGCGACCATTCCCTCCTGGTCGGAGAGGTGGTCAGAGCATCGAAGCTGAACGACAAGCCTGCGCTTGTCTTCTACATGCAACAGTACACAACGGCGGAGCGCACAGACCACGTTGCCCCGCCCGAAGACACCATGTTCTAGCCGCTCAGCGGGCGTTCATTAGGTACCTTGGCCTGTCCACCATGGTCGGAGGCGAGGGCCTGCGGAAAGCTCCCGTCTTGGGGGACTTCACCAGCATCGCCTCGTTGAACCAGCTGGCGGGCGCAGGCGCTCCCCAGAAGGTCTGCCTCTGCGGGTCGTTCAGCTTCCAGCGGATTGGCTCCCAGTCAGGGTGAAGTGGCTGAGGCGGTCGAAGTCATGAAGTCGAACGCAAAGGTTGCCGATGTCTGGCTGGGCGAGGCTTCGCTAGACTCCCGCCTCGACCTCGGCAAGACCAAGGTGAAAGGCGGGGCGGTCTACAAGTCGGGCTTCACGATGTCTGGTTCCAGAGTCCTCGCCAAGACGCAGTGACGGCCAGTTCTCCTCTGCCGTCCTTCTTCCCTCACACGCGTCCAAGGAAGCCCTTCAGCGTCTAGTCCGCCGCTTCTCAACGACCCTTACGCCCCGCTTCGCAAGCTCCGCGAGGAGCTTCCCCACCCGCGGGCCGGTCACAGCGTTCTCTGGGGGAACCACACCCTTGCCTCCTATCTCCCCAGAACCGACCATCTGGGTCACTATGGAACACGTGTACCCTGTGGTCCTCCCCATGGACGTCACGCCGTCGACTCTGTCGTACTTGTCCACCAAGTCGAACGTGATCCCGCTTCTGCGGCCCGTGGCCTCCACTCGCATCACAGTCATGTCCTCGGGACCTCCCTCCTGTAGCTTCCTACCCAGCACCGCGTAGGAGACTTCGAGCGGACTTGCCTCCCCTCCTTCGACCTTGACCTTCTCTCGGGAGAAGTATCCGGACTCCAGGAGGAGGTTCATCTTCTCCGCATGCCCCGGCCACCTGAGCGTCTTCTCGTCCATTACACGCATGTCGGACATCGTGTAGACGAGGCTTGCCAGCCCGTCTGTGCAGAACGCTTCCAGGGTCCCCACCGGCTGGGGGAACCTGACCTTCTCGACTGTCGAGAAGGGCATGACCTTCACCATCCTGCCTTTGCGCAGCACCCTCGCCTCCTCTATGTACTCCCGGAGAAGCCCCACCACGGAGAAGACGAGCCGGTAGTCGAAGGGCGGGACCGGCTTCTGTGGCAGCCCGCCGACAAGGATGTGCCCCTCGTCAGCCCCCTTCTGGGACCGGACCCCGTGGGCGAGCAGGATGCCACCCAGCCCGGGCGCGACTCCGCACCCAGGCACCAGGAGCGCATTCGACCTCAGAGCGGCCTCTTCCAGGGCCATCTGGGGATCCTCGAACGCTATGTCCACAAGCTTGACGCCAGACTTCGCGGCAGCGGAGTCCACAGGATTGACTGTCCCATGGGGGAGGGCCGACGAGACCACGTCGAAGCCGCGCATGAACTCGATAGTGCCCGTCTCGTCCCTTAGGTCCAGCTTGACGGTCGAGAGCTTGCGGGCGCCCACCCTCTTCTGCAGCGCCGCGAGCCTCTCTTCATTCATGTCGGCGACGACAACACTGTCAACGTCTGGTGACCTCGCCAGGTCCCACGCGATCACGGAACCCATCATTCCAGAGCCGAGAACTCCGACCTTCACACCCGCCTGCGCGCTTTCGGCGGTATTAACGCTTAGTCAGCCTGAACTTGCAGGTTCCGGGTCACGCCAGGCGGCCGTGTCCCCGTGAGAGTGTGGATGTGCCTACCCAGAAATCAGAATGTAGGCGCCAATGATTGCAATTACAATCCCCACCAGCGAGTTGTTGTACTTTTCTGGGATTCTCTCGAAGGCCTTTGCAAGCCCAGCTGTGCCAATCTGGACCAAGAGTACAAGCGTCAAGAGGGATGCCAGCGCAAAGACCAGCGACAACAACAGTGCGGAATACAGGCCCGATGGTATCGCCGCAAGGAACACCGGTGTGATGCTCATGTCCGGAGAAAGTGCCGCGCCGAGAATGGCGAAGTAGCCAACACCCCTGGACAGATTCACACGCTCTGATTCTTTCAGCCCGTCCTCGCCTTCGAGGACTTGTCCCGACCGCGTCATAAACGGCCGAACACCAACGAGCATTCCGAATACGACCATGATCAAGCCTATGCCCGCATTGAGGTAGAACGACATCAATCTGGAGAATTCGATCCCCACGAGCACGACACCGAGGCCGATAAGCACAGAGAGACCTATGTGGCCAAACGCAGTGGCGAGGGATGCTCCAAAGACTCTTGCACGACTCCATTTCGAATTCTTGCCGAGGACGCACAAAGTGACCCAGTGGTCGGGGGCGGACATGTGGAGGATCCCGACTGCGGCAGCTCCAACGAGAAGCGGGTTCAGACTGGCAGAGCCGCCAAGGGCAGGAAGCACGGCTTCGCCTCTGCTCGGATTGGCCTATTGAACCCTTGCAGGCAGCTTCGGAGGGGTCCAATGCCCAGCCACCCCTCGGGGTATGATTTCGCTGTGCGACCCGCCGACATCGCGGAGCCCGCCATCGGCACTTTAATTAGAGGACTGTCTGCCTGCAACTTCATGGAAATCCGCAGGTCCCTCGACTCTCCGGTGTCCAGTTACGTTTCGAAGGATTTCGTCAAGGTCTCGACCAACGATTCGGTCGCCGACGCAGCCGAGGCGATGAAAGAGGCGAACGCGGGAGAGGCAATAGTCCTCAAGGGAGGCAAACCCATAGGCATAGTCACGGAGAGGGACATCCTGTACAAGGTCGTCGCCTCCGGCAAGAACCCATCGACTACCGAAGTGTCTGCCGTGATGAGCTCCCCGGTCGAAAGCGTAGGAGCTGACTCCAAGGTGGGGGACGCGATAGCAAAGATGTCGAAGCTGGGCATCCGGCGCCTCCTGGTCATGAAGAATGGGAAACTGGAGGGCATAGTGACCCAGAAGAGGATGGTTTCTGGACAGGAGAACGTGGAGCTACCGGAGCTGGTCAACCCGAAGGGCATAGCGTGCCCCTACTGCGGAGCTGTCCTGAAGGACGCCGAAGAGCTCTCAAAGCACATGGATCAGCTTCACGTCGGCGAAGGGCTCCTCGAGGGCGACCGTAGAAAGTGGTAGTCTATCCCAGGAAGTACTCGATGCTCTGGGCGATCCAGAAGATCCCCTTCTGGAGGTAGTCCAACCTCAGGCGCTCGTTGGGGGCGTGCATCCCGCTGTCGCTGCTCGAGACGCCTATGGAGACCGCCGATGCTCCGTAGTCGCGAGTGAAGATGTAGAGCGGCCCGGTCCCCGCTGAGGACACCTCCACGTTTGGCTTCTTCCCATAGACCTCCTCGCCCGCCCTCATGGCGGCCCTCGCGAGGGGGTCCTTGGCGCTGGTCCTGGCCGCAGGCTCCATGCTCTCAAGCTTGATCTCGACGTCTCCGAAGCCGTTCTTCTCCAGGTGCGCCCTGAACTTCTTCATCAGGTCTTCCGGGTCCTGCTTGGGGACGAGCCTGAAATCCATCTTGCAGTGAATCTCCATGGGCAGCACCGTCTTGCCGCCGGGTCCCTGATAGCCCGCCCAGATCCCGGCTATGTTCGCAGTGGGCCTCTGGACCAGCGCCTTCTTGACCTGGTCGATTCCCATCCCGCCCACGAAGGCCTTCGCGGCGTGGGAGGCGAGGAACTCCTTCTCCTCGAAGACCCCTTGGTTGATCAGCTCAAGTTCTTCCTCAGTGAGATTCTCGACCTCGTCGTACCATCCGGGGACAAGGATTCTCTCGCTCTCGTCCTTGAGCGTGTTGAGGAGTCTCACCATCCTCCAGGGAGCGCTGGGCAACACGGCCGCGAAGCTGCTGTGCTGGTCGGCCTGCAGGCTCTTCACCACCAACTCGAGATAGACCATGCCCTTCATTCCGAGCGACATGTAGGGCCGCCCGTGCAGGTCAGTCTCCCCGTACTCCCAGAAAACTCCGTCCGCCTTGAAGAGGTCGTGGTTCTTCGAGACGTAGTCGTGGAGGTGGACGCTGCCGGTCTCCTCCTCCCCTTCGAAGCAGAACTTCATGTTGCAGGGAGGTTCGCCGTTCACCTTGATGTACGCCTCGACCAGCTTGAGCCTTGACACCAGCTCGCCCTTGTCGTCGGCTGCTCCCCTGCCATACACGGCTCCGTCCCGGATCTCCGGCTTGAACGGACCCGACTTCCACAGCTCCAAAGGCTCCTCCGGCTGCACGTCGTAGTGGTTGTAGAACAGCACAGTCTTGCCTGACTTGGTCGACTTGACTTCGCCATAGACGAGCGGCGCGGCCCCCTCCATTCTCAGCACCCTGGTCTTCGCTCCTATCTCCTGCAGCATCTTCTCGACCAGGGAGGCGCACTCTTCGATGCCCTCCTTCCTGGCTGAGACGCTGGGCTGGGCGACCAGCCGCATCACGTCCTTCGCGAACCTGGGGGTGTTCTCTGTCACGTACTTCCTGAATCTCTCTTCCAACCCACGGTTACACCTGTTCCCGACGCTCCCTCCCTATGGGATATAACGTTAGAGCCCTCCGGTCATGCCAGTGAATGCAGGGCGGGATTCGGGGAGCGGGAGGCTTCCCGAAGCTGTTAGGGGTCTCGGATAAACCCCAGGGCAGGTAAGCGTTTGTCGTTGACACAATCAGAAGTGCAGCCGGCGGAATTGAACGGCCTGAGCTTGAAGAAGCTGGGCGAGATCATCGAGCTTGCAACGAAGCAGCCTGAGAAGGTTGGCGAGTTCAACAACTGGAAGGCGAGGGTGAAGTGGCTGGGCGGGTTCAGGTCCCGAGCCTACATCAGAGACCATGCCTTTCTCATCGACGAACCATCTGATCTGGCTGGCGTCGACACGTCACCAAACGCCGTCGAGTATGTGCTCGCTGCACTCGGAGGATGTTTTACGGTCGGCTTCGCGTTGAACGCAACCAAGAGGGGTATCAAGGTGGACGCGCTGGAGGTTGCGCTTGATGGCAAGCTGGACAACGTCCTGACCTTCTTCGGGCTCAGCGACAAGGGACACCCGGGCTACAAGGAGATCAAGGCGAAACTGTTCGTGAAGACGAGCGCGGATCCAAAGATTGTGGACGAGGTGTGGAAGGAGACCCTAGCCACCTCACCCGTCGCCAACACGCTGACTCGCAGCGTCACAATAGTGCCACAGGTCAGCGTGGCGAGATAGCCCCTGGCCGACTTAGCCTTCCAAACCACGATGGTGGGCAGCTGGCCCAGGCCGAGCTGGCTCCTCGGGGAGCTTGAGAAGAAGAACGACGGCAGGATACCGTACGAGGACTTCTCTAGGCGGGCTGACGAGGCGGTACTGCTCTCCCTGAAGCAGCAGGAAGACGCAGGACTGGACGTCGTCACCGACGGCGAACAGCGGCGTGACAGCTTCTACTCCTTCGTCGCGGACAAGGTAGACGGCATCAAGCTCATCACAGTCTCCGAGCTGATTGACTACGTCGAAGACAAGGCGATGTACGAACGGATCCTCAGGACGCTCGACGTGCCTGCGTTCGCCATCAAGAGCCCCGTGGCCGTAGGTGAAATCAAGAAGAGGAAGCCCCTGGCTGCGGACGAGCTTTCGTTCCTCAGGGGGCATACCAAGAGACCAATCAAGGTCCCCCTTCCAGGCCCGTTCATGCTCACCAGAGCTAGCTGGGTCGAACCCCTTTCGAGGGAGGCCTACAGGACCAGAGACGAGCTGGCCGCTGCCTACGTGAAGCTGCTCAGGGAAGAAATCATCCAGCTCCGCGACGCAGGAGCGTCCTTCGTACAGCTCGACGAACCGACGTTGACCGAGGTGGTCTACGGCGGGGCCGACGCCGGCACCTTCATGTGCGCAGCCATACTCTCAAAGGTGGAACCCAAGGAGGAGCTCACCTTCGCCACCGGCCTGGTCAACCAGGTGGCCAAGGGCATCACAGGCGTCAAGCTCGGCGTTCACGTTTGTAGGGGCAATTGGAGCCGGAGCGACGATTCGCTTCTGACGGGCGACTACTCGCCTCTCATCCCCTACTTCCAGGAGATGAAGGTTGACCAGCTTGTCCTGGAGTTCGCCACCGAGAGAGCCGGGTCGCTCTCCGTCTTCGACGGGGCGGCTGACGGCAAGGAGATAGGTTTGGGCGTCGTCAATCCCAGGTCAGACCGTGTGGAGTCGACCGAGGAGATAATCGCCAAGGCCAGAGAGGCGACCAAGTATTTCGACCCCTCGCACATCTACCTCAACCCTGACTGCGGCTTCGCGACCTTCGCCGAGGTTCCGCTGAACGCGGCCGATACAGCTCAGAGGAAACTGTCCTCCATTTCCAAAGCTGCACTCGAATTGAGAAGAGAATGCGGATAAAGGGACGTGATCCCTCCATTTCTCATCAACTGATTTTTGTTCCTATTTCCTTCGTCATTGACCATGACAGCTTGCAGGCTTGCTCTCAGAACCCGAGAATCGTGCTCCAGCCATAAGTATCGCAGAACGTCCTAACGACTTGGACGATGGCAACGAACACAGCCGTGCTGGTTGTGGGCTCCATGATTGCGGTTTTCATAATCGGTCTCGGCATGGGGTGGGCCTTCCAGACCACCGTAAGCCCTGGCTCCGCTTCAACCTCGAACGCACAGACACAGAGCAGCGTCGTCTCGCGCGGACCATTCCTCCTAACCTTGGTGGAGATAATGCAGAACACCTGGAACTCGAGCGCGGGTATGCAGCCGAAGTTCTTCTTGCTGGGGGGCGATGGCCTCGAATCTTCGGCGAACATATCGCTGCCCGCCGACAGACCAATCCAGCTTACGATTATTTCCTACGACACACCCACACCTGACTCTACGAACGCAGAGGGGATTGTCTCGGGGACCGTCGGGGGGACAGTCTACGTGATCAACGGGTCGGTCGCTGCGGGGACGGTGAATGTGTCCATGGCCATGGCTGCAGATTGGGGGCAGAACGTCACAGCTGCACCGGCAAGCCAGCTTGCTCACACCTTCACCATCCAGCAGTTGGGCATCAACATTCCCGTCGTAGCCGATTCGACTGTCATAGCCGACCTTGAAATCCACCAGACTGGTACCTTCACCTGGCTGTGCATGACACCGTGCGGGCTGGGCAACGACGGCAATCTAGGTGCGATGGCCACGCCAGGCTGGATGATGGGCAGCGTTGTCGCATCTGGGACATAGAGCGCATTTCAGGGCTTGGTTCCCGAGAAGTCATCCCGTATGGGTCAGAATCGTGAAGCTCAGTCAACACACGGAGCTTGCTGAAACGGGGATTTCGAGAAGCAAACAAGCGAGGACTGACCCCTCCGGCCCCGCGGCGTACTGGTCCGTCGCCCCCTCCTGCTTAATTTCCGGGCATTCCTGGCAGAGGCGGGCTAACATGAAACGAGTGGAGCTCTTTCTTGTCACTCTTGGCCTTGCTGTCGCGGGGCTCGTCTCCGCCACCATTTGGTACTTGAGCGCGTTTCAACGATATAACGGAACCCTTGCGGGAGTGATGGGGCAAATGATGGGCAACCAGACCCCCTACGGCATGACCACTGCGATGCCTTCCTACCTGTGGGCCCTGTTCGCCGCCCTGACTGTGTTGGCGGTCGCTGGGGTTGGTGGGTTGGCCTACTATCTGGCCTACCCGGAAATCAGACCAGTCGCAGTCTCCGCCGGACCAGCGCCGAACGTGTCCGAGAGTCCGGACAAACCGAGGTTGGAGTGGTCTGCGCTTCTCCGTACGTCGAAGCCCGAAGAGAAGAGGGTCCTGGAGGTCATCGCGTCCCACGACGGGAAGTACCTACAGAAGTTCATAGTCAAGGAATCGGGGCTGAGCAGGCTGAAGACGCACAGGATAGTCTCCCGCTTCGCGGAAAGGGGGATAGTCCTGGTCGCCAAGAGCGGGAACACGAACGAGGTGTCTCTAGCCCTATGGTTGAAGCCCGACGTCGCTGCTGGAAAGAGCCACAGCGCCTAGAGGTCTCCATCTGCCAGCATGTCCTTGCAAGAATTGCAGGTTCTTGACCTGATTCGCTGACTGAAACCGTTTCACCACATCGTTTCAGCGAACTGCGATAACCCATCTCCGCCATGGTACCGCTGGAGGTGAAAGGAAAACGAGAATCAGTTACGTCGTCGCGCTGGGAGCAGCGATTACGGTCGCCCTGTTCCTCTCGGTCGGCACGGTCTATGGGATGGCCCCCTGGTCGGCGCCCAGGCAGGCGACCTATCCAGCAGGGATGATGGGCGGGTACGGCTACGGAGGCAGCCAGCAGGTAGGGTCGACGCCCTACTTCGGGGGAATGATGGGCGGCTTCGGCAGCTCTGGCGGATACGCGGGGTACGGCGGCATGATGAGCGGCTACTCTGGAATGATCGGCGGATACGGCGGCATGATGGGCAGATACCTCAGCGGCGCTGGGAATGCGACGTGGAACGGAGCGTTCGTGGCCATAGTCAATCATGGCTTCCATCCAGAACCGCTCACGGTCTCCAAGGGCACCACGGTCACCTGGGTCAACATGGACTTCGTGCAGCACACCGTGACTTCTGGGTCCGAGCAGGCCCCCACGGGCCTCTTCGACTCTCACGAGCTCAACCACATGCAAGGCTTCAGCTACACGTTCAACACGCCAGGAACCTACACCTATTTCTGCGACATCCACCCCAGCATGACAGGAACGGTCACAGTCACAGGGTGAGGCCCGCACAAAGGGCGCAGGTCCTCTCCCTTCCTCTGTTTTCGGAAGTCCGTTCGCTGCGAGCACTGCCAGGTGTGACAGTGACCATGCGAGACGTAACCCCTCCCCCTCGTCGAAGGTGAGTCGGAAATCCTTGAGGAACGCGCGTCCAAGTAACGTGTCGAAGGGGACCATGAGAGGCGTGTCAAGCTGCAGTGTTACCGCATCCTCATCCTTCGCGGACAGGTTTTCCACGGTCACCATCCTGAGGATGACGAGAATGACCCTTTCAAAATCGCAAGTCGTTGATATGGGGACACGAGCAGGATGTACCTTCTCCCAATCCGCAGGCTCACATGCAGCTTCTGAGTGACCAAGGTCCACGGCTGGCGCAGGGCGAGGAGGGTCTCGCCTTCTAAATCGGGCGTAAAGGGTTAAAGACCAAAGAAGCGCTTTTGATTCTACCTTGCCCCTCAGGCTGGATGAGACCGACACTTCAATTTTGAAGGCTTTGATGAAGGACGGTAGGCTTTCCTTCAGGCAGATAGCGACTCAGGTCGGGGTCACTACCCCCACCGTGGAAAGCAGGGTGAAGAAGATGACCGAGTCCGGGGTAATCAAGAAAATCGCCCCTATCCTTGACATCGATAAGGTGGAGAAGGGGGTAGCGGCTCTCCTGATGCTGAAGGTGGAGCTGGCGAAGGTCGATTCTGTAACCGAGAAGCTGACGCCTCTCGACGAAGTGAGGAGCATCTTCCTCTCCACTGGCGCGGCTAACTTGATCGTCAGGGTAGCCACAAGCAGTAACGAGTCCTTTCAGCGCTTCCTCAACGAACTGGTAGCGCCGCTGGGGGTTGACGTCGTCTCCAGCGAGGTGATCACCAGAACAGTGAAGGACGAGCAGGGGGTTGCGCTGTATGGTGAAATGGCGGTAGCACTCGTCTGCGACTATTGCGGCGGCGAGGTCAGCGGAAAGCCGTTTACGCTCAACGTGGGAGAAGGGAAGCGATTCTTCTGCTGCAAGACCTGTCTGTCGAGTTACAAGGCGAAGTACAGCACCTCTAAGAACGCCACCTCTGGAACGAACTGGAATGGCTGACGACGGGGCCAAATCGGGACGGCGCATTTTTGCCATTTCGAAAGCATACACATGCGAATGGTTCGTCCTGTAAACAGGCAGGGTAATCTATCCACCCTCCCCTGGGAGAGTTGGTGAATGAAGAGATGCTCGGAATCGGAAAGAAGTTCTGTTACACGTGCGGGATGGAAGTGGACGGGAACCAGTACCAGCGGTTCGGGAAGTCCTTCTGTTCGGAACAGCACGCGCAGCAGTACACTGAGCAGATGCAGAGGGCGAGGCAGGGGCAGCTGGCTACGACGCAGCAGACGAAGGAAAGCGGCGGCTGTTACTAGGGATGTCTTCACGCTTGCCCCCAGAAACGTGCGGCGGGGCCGAGGCCTTCTTGCAGGAGTTGATGCTGCTTCAGGAGGAGATAAGGAACTCCGACAGCGTCAGCGGGCGCTAGTTTCAGCACTGTGCGCTTTACATATACCAACTGACGGGTGCCCAGTCTTAACAAAGTTAAACAGGGAGCCTGAAGTAGACATGAAAGAGCAGCTGAGAGTGTAGAGTGGAGCTATGCCTTCGGACCCCGTTTGTGGAATGTTCGTCGAAGAGTCTGAGAGCACACTACATGCGAGTGTGAGGGGCACAACCTACTATTTCTGCAGCGAGACGTGCCTCAAGACATTCACCGAGCCGGAACGCCAGCTCAAGGTTCTCAAGCGAAACATAGCGCTAGCCGTCGTCCTTTCAGTGCCGATAGTAATCTTCTCGTACGTCCCCCCGTTCCCGTCGTTCGGTTACATCGGATGGGTGCTCTTGGCGCTCGCCACCCCCGTCCAGTTCGTTTCAGGCTGGCGGTTCTACAGGGGGACCTACGACGCAATCAAGATGCGGACTTCGAACATGGACATCTTGATAGCCGTGGGGACGTCAGCCGCCTACGTTTACAGCCTGGTCTTCGTACTCGTTCCCAGCCAGCTGCCCTTCGGAGGGTGGTACTTCGACACGTCCGCTGTGATCATCGCGCTTATCTTGGTCGGCAAGCTGCTGGAGGAGTACGTCCGGGGAAAGGCCAGCGACTCCGTCAGGAAGCTCCTGGCCCTCCAGCCCCCCACGGCCAGGCGCCTAAGGGCGGATGGGTCGGAGGAGGAGGTTCCGCTGCAGGAGGTGGCGGTAAATGACGTCCTCCTCGTCAAGCCCGGCGAGAAAATACCCACAGACGGAACGGTGGTAGAGGGTCACTCGTCAGTCGATGAGAAGATGGTGACAGGAGAGAGCATCCCGGTCGAGAAGGAGAAGAGGAGTCCAGTGATCGGGGCGACGATCAATGGCACAGGGTCCCTGAAGGTCAGGGCGACCCGAGTGGGCTCGGACACGACTCTCTCCAAGATCGTCAAGGTGGTCGAGGAGGCGCAGGCGAGCAAGGGCCCCATCGAGAGGCTCGCCAACAGGGTCTCCACCTTCTTCGTCCCCATCGTCATCGCCATCGCACTGGCCTCCTACGCGTTCTGGTCTCTGGTCGAGGGGGAGCCCATAAGCTTCGGCTTCACAACGGCCGTCGCCGTGCTCATCATCGCCTGCCCCTGCGCGCTCGGCCTTGCCACACCAGCGGCCGTCGTCACCGGCGCAGGAAAGGGCGCCGAAAACGGGATACTGATCAAGGGAGGCGAGTACCTCGAGAGGATGGGGAAGATCAACACCATAGTCTTCGACAAGACGGGCACCCTGACCAAGGGGAAACCGTCTGTGACAGACATCGTGAGGCTTTCAGATAGCACTGAAAACGAAATCATCGAAATGGCGGCGGTCGCAGAGAAGCAGTCCGAGCACCCGCTCGCCACCGCAATCCTTGAAAGAGCGAAGATCGACCTTGGCGGGAAAGGGATACCGGACCCCGACTCGTTCGAGTCTGTGACCGGCCAAGGGATCAAGGCGTCCTATTCGGGGAAGCGGTTGGTGTTCGGCAACCCGAAGATACTCGCCACTTTCGGCATCGGCCTCGGCGAGGACGCGAAGCAGAAGCTCAGCGACCTCAGGAAGGAGGGCAAGACTGCGATGGTCCTGGCGGTGGACGGAGGTGTGGCTGGAATCGTCGCGGCCGCTGACACATTGAAAGACCACGCTGTCGAGGCGGTCAACCAGCTCAAGCAGATGAAGCTTGAGCCTGTCATGCTGACCGGGGATAACGCAGAGACGGCGGCGGCAATCGCCCGCCAGGCCGGAATCGAGAGGTACTTCGCCGAGGTCCTCCCCGCAGGAAAGGCCGATGTAGTGAAACAACTCCAGAAGGACGAGAACAGGGTTGTCGCAATGGTTGGGGATGGAATCAACGACGCGCCCGCACTGGCACAGGCAGACATCGGCATAGCCATGGGCTCGGGCTCGGACATCGCCGTCGAGACCGGCGGGCTCATACTGATGCGCGACGACGTAAGGGATGTCGTTGCGGGCATACAGCTTTCAAGGAGCACGATGAGCAAGGTGAAGCAGAATCTCGGATGGGCGTTCGGCTACAACATCGCCCTTATTCCTGTCGCTGCCGGCTTGCTCTACGCCCTGACTGGGGTCTTGCTGAACCCCATACTGGCAGCTGTGGCGATGGCCCTCTCGTCTGTGAGCGTGACGACGAACTCTTTGACGCTCAGAAGGTTCAAGCCGAAGCTCTAGGATGTTGTGGGTCTATGTCCGGGGCGCAGAAGGCGGAGCGGCAGGGGATTGCGTTCACGATTCAGACCATCGAGTGTGTTGCATGCACGCCATTGTTCAGCCGCAATCTTAAGAAGCTCAAAGGAGTCTTGGAAGTCAAAGAGCTTCCAATAACGAACAAGATCGTCGTTGCCTATGACAGTGCCCAGTTGCAGGAGGGCATCCTCGAGCAGGAGATACGGAGAATCTCCAAGGGCGCGGGGTTCGGAGACAAGCTGATTGTCCATCGATGACGTTGGAGCCTGCCTCGGCTACCGTTTCCAGTCGCCCCGGGCATGCCCGGTCGGGAATGTACGGCCAGATTAGGTCGGGCCAAACCGCGGATTGATGCAGCGTCTAACATCCGTCAACAGGATCCCAGAGGACTCGCATCGGAAAACGGCGGTTTCTGTGGCAACAGTTTTCCACCTGCCCTTCCCCGCGCCTGAAAAGTTTGTTTTTGTAAAGAAGCACCATGAAATACGCCAGCCCCGAGGAGACCGATGGTGATAGCATGCAAAAAGACCCCGTATGCGGAATGATGGTGGACGAGAAGAAGGCACAATCCAAGTCGGAGCACGAAGGCAGGACGTTCTACTTCTGCTCGGCCAACTGTAAGGGCACCTTCGACAAGGACCCGCACAGGTACGGCCATCCCAGGTGAAGCGTGAATCAAGTCATGGCGCAAGAACTCGCGACAGGGACGGGGGGCGTGACGGCACAACCGGCTGACGACGCGCCAACCGCGTCCTTCGTTCTGTCCCTGATAGCAGGGATCTTGATACTGGGAGGAGCCGGGATGATGATGACCTTCTCCAACGCGATCCCGTACTACGGGATGATGGGCGGCTACTACGGCATGATGGGCGGATATTATGGAGTGACGCATGGCTTCGGGTATGGCGGATGGTTCTATGGCGCTGCAGCCGTAGGCCTGATCGCTGGGATTGTTGTCCTGGTCGGCGCCGTGATGATCTACTCGCGGCCTAGCAAGGCTCCGACGTGGGGGTTGCTCGTGCTCGTCTTCTCGATACTCAGCTTCTTCGGGATGGGTGGCTTCTTCCTCGGCGCGATTCTCGGCATCGTCGGCGGAGTTCTGGCAATGGTCTGGAAGCCCGCGATGCCGACAAAATGACGCCCATCTGTGGGGCTACAGGCAACGGCGTGTTCCGTAATGACTAGACATCCGAAGTCGTTGAGGAGGCAGAGCCACGGGACGAGGAACGCCATAGTAGTGGTCGCCCTCCTCGCCGCTGCGATAGCTTCGGTCGTCTATCTCTTGTCGGTGGGGACGGGGAGCGGCTCCGCGATGCTCCAGGCCGGCCAGCGGGCCCCGGAGTTCGAACTGGCTTCTGTGGTCAATGGCACGTCGTTCGACCTCGGCAACTACGCCAACAGGTCTGACGTGCTGCTATTCTTCAACGAAGGTCTTTCGTGCGCCCCGTGCCTCCAGCAGATGGTGGACATAGACAGGAACTACTCGGCCTTCGCCAAGATGGGCCTCACCGTCGCCTCCATTACCACCGATTCACCTTCGAGCTTGGGAACGTGGGCGCGCAACAACGGCATGTCGAACATGATGCTCCTCTCGGACTCGTCACTGCGGGTCGACCAGTCGTACACGACCATGGGCGCAGGCACCGGCTCGATGCACCCCGGGATGGCGCCCGGGCACACCTTCATCCTGGTCGGCAGGGACGGGAAGGTCCTGTGGAGGGAGGACTACGGCACGACCACGATGTACGTCCCGATGGACCAGCTGATTGCCACCGTGAAGTCGGCTCTCGGGTGAACATCGGGTGGATCCCCCCATAGAGGTAGACATGGTCACCAAGGAAGGCTGCCTCCCATGCCTTCGCATCAAGCGCATCCTGGGGGAGCTGAAGGCAGAGCTCCCCGAAATCCGAGTTCGGGAGGTGGACTTTGCCTCCGAGGAGGGCATGGCACTCGCTGTGAAGAACAGCATCCTCTATCCGCCTGCGGTCCTGATTAACGGTACCCTCTTGGCGAAGGGCAAGATCATGGAAGAACCGCTGAAAGAAGCTGTCAGAATGGCAGCGAGGGGCTGATGTAATGGCCAGCGAAGTATTCCTAGTGGCTTCCATAATCGTCTCCTTCCTCGCAGGCATTGTGGCACTGGCGATGCCCTGCTGCTTCAGCGTCCTCCTTCCAGCCTACTTCGCCTCGGCCTTCAAGAGGCGGACCGCGATACTCAGAATGACGCTCGTATTCGCCCTGGGGGTGGCAGCCATCATGCTCCCTATAGCCCTGGGCGTGTCTGCTCTCTCCACCTACATCGGCCTGAACCACTCGCTCCTCTTCGTGATAGGTGGCTTCTTCATGCTCTTCCTCGGGGTCGCATCACTCCTTGGCATCCAGCTGATGCCGATGGTGAACCCCAGAGTGGACCTCCAGAAGGCAGGCCTGCCGACCGTCTTTGCCCTCGGAGCTTTCTCAGGTATAGCAAGCTCGTGCTGCGCGCCCGTGCTGGCCGGAATCCTCGTCCTGACGGCGTTGACGACGTCGCTGGCGGGAGCGACGCTGGTGGGAGCTGCGTACGTCGTGGGGCTGGTCTTTCCTCTGATGGTAGCGGCGCTGCTGATGGACCAGAACTATAGGATCCAAGGGATTCTGCGCGGCAGGATGATAACCACAGGGCTGGGAACCATGCACTCATCAAGGCTCATCGCCGCCGCGATCTTCCTTTCGATGGGGGCGGTGACGGTCCTGCTCGGCGTCACAAACCGCATGCTCCCGACGCCGGACTCTGAGCTCTTCAACGTCTACGAGGCTGTCATACAGAGAGCTGTTGAGGGATTCATTTCCTCCGCTGCGCTCCCGGTGGCCGTTGGTGGTGCGGTCTTGCTGTTTGCCGGGCTCTACCTGAGAAGGCGATTGGCAGGTATGCGCTGTTCCCGTTAGTCCCATGAAAAGGTCTCTTCGAGGTCCACCGCCTCGGATTCGACATCCGATTGATGCGCTCAGGATGGCATTCTCTCCCGGCCACCGCCCCTTCCCACGAGACGGTAATCGCATCCGTCATCCCTCAAGATGCGACATCCCGTCTTCCATTCCTGTGGGTCCAGGGTCGCAGGGGGTGGCGCACAGCCACTGGCACGTCCCGACCGTGTCGGAGCCGAGGCAGGCCATCTCCACATCGTCGCCAACGGCTTGGATGTCTTTCCCACCTGAGGAGTCGTGAACAGAGACCCGTTCTTGCCGTGTTTCTTCCAATAAATCGCCGCCGTCGACCAACGGGAGGCGCTGGAGAATCGGGATTGGTCTTTGCAGGGAATAATAATAAATGGCCGCGGAGGCGTCAACGGGCGAGACATCGTGCAGAAAGACCCAGTCTGTGGCATGATGGTCGACGAAAAGACCGCGAAGCTGAAGTCGGAGCACGAAGGGAAGACCTTCTACTTCTGCGGCCCCGGCTGCAAAGCCACCTTCGACAAAGACCCGCACAAGTTCGCGCATCGGATGTAGAGCGGCTCCGAAGCTCTCTCAGTACCTGGGACTCGCCTTCACGTCTTGGCTGCCGTGCGACGAAACGGCTGCGGCGAGTCTTGTGACGAACCCCTTACCAGTTTCGGTGGAACTTCAAATATCCGACTCCGGTGGCGGTATCTAATTGTCGGGAAAGAAGGCGAATGACGACTCTTCGAGAAAGGCGCTTGAATACTCCCGATTCTACGGCGGCAAGATAGGCACCGTTCCGAAGGTTCCGGTCAGGTCCCTGTCCGACTTCTCGATCTGGTACACGCCGGGCGTCGCAGCGGTGTCTCGGGCGGTTCAGGCCGACCCCGAGCTCTCCTTCGAGTACACAAACAGGTGGAACACGATAGCCATCGCCACCAACGGAAGCAGGGTCTTGGGTCT
>JAFMAU010000110.1 GCA_029784825.1 Nitrososphaerota archaeon
TCTGGCCAACGCTCGCGGACGCGCCGGGAGATCCTCAGTGCCTCCGCCTGATCTGCGTCCGGGAAGAGTAAACTGAAGACCTTCTGGTAGAGGTGCCTGTAGGCCTCGTCCGTCTCCCCCGGCGTCATCGGTGCGGCGGCATAGGTAGAGAGCCACCACCTCTCCAACCCCATGTATGCACCCTCTATCACGTGGAGGGGAGCGTCCCGCCCCGCCTCGTTGATCACCGTCTTGAAGATCGGGCCCCTCCGCATGACGAGCAGGGTTCCCCCCAGATCGAAGAACACCGCCTTCGTGACCACGAGGACCGGTCGGCCCGTTTGCCGTAATTAAGATTGGCCGGCGATGGTGCTATGCGTGGAAGCCCGGGATGTACGGGGTGACGAGCATGCTGAACAGAAGGAGGGCGAGGACCACTCCTGTAATCAGGACGTATTGCCTGTCCCCTTCGGCATCGAAGAGCAGGACAGAGATCAGCACTCTGGAGACGGGCGTCGCGATCAGTAGGATCACGCCCACCTCTATTATGGAGATGGGGTTGGCCGCCGCAAGCCCGCTGACGATACCGGAGAAGCTTACGTCGAAGTTGCCGTGCGGGACGTTCTGATTGTAGGTCAGGAGGCTTGCGACATCTGAGTATTTTCCCGACAGCGCCAGGATGACGACCCCCAGGATGATGACCGTGGCGGATATCAGGACGCCGTACCTTAGAACCATCCCTATGACGTTGTTCATCGAGTCGGGATCCTTCAGATTCATACCGCTATCCCCAGGGAGCTGAGCACCATCTCGACTGCGGTGATGGCGAGGACGATGACGAAGATGACCCTGACCGTCGGGTTGCGGGACCTCAGCAGCATGCGCGCACCGATGGCCGCTCCGATGAGTATACCGATGGCCACCGGAGCGACGACTATCGGGTTCACATCACCCCTTTCGAAGTATATTCCCGCGCTGGCCGCTGCGGTCACCCCGATCATGAAGTTGGACGTGGTGGTCGAGACCTTCATGGGGAGCTTCATCGCCAGGTCCATGGAGAGCACTTTGAACGCGCCGCCGCCGATGCCCAGGAGCCCCGAGAGGATCCCCGCGAACCAGGTACCCACGAGACCCGCCACCGGCCTCGTTGTGTTGTATTCTACCACCGAGCCGTCCTTTTCGGGGTAGCGCCCCTTCAGGGCGAGGCGCTTGGCGAGCCCTTTCAGCTCGGGAGACTTTGGGATGTCCTCGCCGACTTTCATCAATGTGGGGATGAGGGTGACGAGAAGTATGCCTCCGAATATCAGTTCAAGGAGGGCGGAGTTGGTGTAGGCCGCCAGGGCTGCCCCCATTATGGCGCCGGAGGTACTGGCAAGCTCGAGGAACATCCCGACCCTCAAGTTCGTCACCTTGTCCTTGACGTATGTTGAGGCGGCGCCGCTCGATGTGCCGATGATCGCGACGATGCTGGCGCCGATGGCAAAGTGGATGTCCACTCCGAGGAACAGGGTGAGCACTGGGACTATCACTATGCCCCCGCCGAGCCCTACGATTGAGCCGAAGACCCCTGCGAAGATCGAAACCAGGAAGAGGACCAGGAGGAACTCCAGTACAAACAACAAGGCGGTCCCGGCCCCGGAGGATACTTAGATATTCCCGGAAGCTGCCTTTCAGGGTTCACCGAGGGCTGGTGTGCCCGTCTAGGGCTGCCACAATCCGCTCATGGCTCTCCTGAATCCCCTCGACGCCCGTGTTGAGAATCATGCATGGGACCTTCCAGTCTTCGAACATCATCCTGAAGAACTTCACCTGCGTTTCGTTGACGAGCTCGAGGAGGTATGGGTTGTACCACGGCTCGTGGGAAGTGGTACCCCACTTCTCTTTCGGCCCTGCGCCTGGAAGCACCATGTATTCGCCCTTGCGTAGTATCTCTATGGCCTCGTCCGGGGAGAGCTTCACCTCTGCGGGGCTGTGGTCATCTCGTCGGAGGAGCACGACGAGGTTGACCGGTACCTCGTCCACCACCTTCTCCGGACCGAGAATCTCCTCCCTTTTCACCAGCACCCTCGAGTTGCCGAAGGCGTAGTAGCACCACCTCATGCCATCGTTGAAGACACATCTGCCGTGAGTCAGGGAGCACCCGGCCACTCCCTCTGTGTGCTCGCACTCTTCCTTCTTTTCCGTCACGTTCTCGTTGAAGGACCTGTCGAATACGTCCCTCAGCCACCCCTGGTCCTTCTGGGATTCGGACCTCATGTAGAGCGCCCTCTCCGGCTGCCGGGCCACCAGGCGCTGCCCCGGTTCAGCTCCCTTGGACGCCGGGAACCTGACGTATGCCCAGTCGTCGCCGCAGATCTTCCCGTCGTCGTTCATGAATATCCGGAAGGACTGTGTGGTCTTTCCTGTACCTGTCGGTGCGATGATCACGACTCCTTTCCCTTTGTAGAGGGCGGTAGCACCGTGAATCGAGAGCGTGTTCGCTTCCTTCTCGAGGATCGCCGCGGCCATTCCGAGGGCCCAGGACTTGCACTGGCCGTAATACTCCGTATTGAGGAATAGCGCGGAGTGAAGCTCAGGGCAGTAGTAGGCGGATGGGTCAGCCCCGTCGACCCCTGTTGCTGAGTAGATAGTCGCCTGGACCGGGGCATCGTCCCCGGCCATCCACCAGTTCGCAGACCAGAACTCCGCCTGGTGGGGGCTGTTCGTGGTCAACTCGACGACCACTCCGTTGATGTCTGCCTTCAGCGACTTGGAGTCCGAACTCGAGAGCCTCGGCCTCGCCAACGAAAGCAGCTTTTGAAACTCCGGGAGCGGGGTGTTCTTGTTTCCCTTGACCCTGGACCGCGACTGGGTCACATAGTTGTGGAGCGCCGCCTTCGTCATGAGGAATTCGCGGGCGATTTTGGACCCCTTAAAACCATTGACGGAATCCGGGCCAATTTCCTGATTGTCGAACCTGAAGAGGGGCAGAAGGGCACTCGCCCAGGAGCCTGAACCCCGCCTTAGATTGCAGCCACTAGCGAAGGGGCCCGGTGGCGATCGGATGCCGACAAGCCAAATCGCTCGGCAGCTTCGATGTCGAGACCGCCCTTCATGCAGATGTTCCTGACCATCTTGAACATCGCCCACCCCCCGAGCCCAATCATCCCTCCGGTGAGGTACCTGGACCTGAATCCCGCCTCGCTCGAGGCTCTGGTGGCGTTCCTCGCGGCCACCTTCGCAAGGTGCCTGTAAGCTGCATAGTACACAGCCAGCTGGGAGACATCGAGCTTCAACGAGGAGAAGTCTCGGCTCTTCAGGAGGCCAAGGGGGACGTGCTGCATCGGGGTGATTGTGAACTCGAAGGGCCGGCCGTTTCGGAGGGTGGAGCTGCTCATCTGATTGATCAACGCCACAGTTGCCCAGTTGTCCTCCGCGGTTTCGTCTGCCTGGCCGACCTGGACTGTGAAAGCCGGACGCCAGTAGTAGCTGTTCATCACGTATGTCCCCCGCCAGACAATCTCCCCCCAGGTACCGTCGGGCCCGACCCTGAGGGGTAATGTTTTGTTTGGCATGTGTATCTCTGCGAGCCTATCGCTCCCCGTCTCGACTCCGACCTGGAGACCGATCCAATTGGTCGGCCCCGCCCTCATCTCTTTGGCCACCTTCATCATGAAGTCAGGATAGGCGGCAGGGATGGAGATGCGTCCGTGGGTGGGATTGGTGTGCTCTATGCCCGGGGTCGACATGACGGTTGTGACAAGTTCGAGTATCTTCTCTTCGTTGGGGACGAAGTTCTTCCCATGTTCGTAGGCAAAGATTTCGTCGCTATGCAGCCATGCGTTCCGTATTCCTGCGCGCACGTTCACGTCGAGTTCCCGCTTCACCTTCTCTGGGGGGTAGCAGCGGAGGGGCCTGAGCGTCACCTCACAGAAGTCGCACCCAACACCGCAGCCCCGCATCACCTCCACCATCCCCTTCACAGACGGGCCCTCTATCTCAGGGATGTCGTCCAGGGAAGGAAACTGCCTCGAAAACTGATGCCTGCTGATGAACCTGGGGCTGGGAGCCCATTCCTTGTGGAAGTCACGGGTGAAAGTCTGATATCCCCTGAAGAACCCTGCCCTCTCGCCGGAATCCTCCGCCACGTATCGGAAGAGGTCGACCGCGATGTCGTCCGCCTCTCCCTGGAACGCGCAGTCGATGCCGTTCTTTTCCAGCTCTTCGGGTCGGACCGTGAATTCCCATACCCCTGGACCGCCGACCATCAGCTTCGCCTTCTTCCCCGAACGCGCCCTGTTGATGCGGGCGATGAGTTCCTTGAAGTCCCGTTGGACGTAGGCGGGGGCATGGGTCTCGAAGAAGACGGCGTATGACATCGTGAGAGGGCCGAGTCCGAGCGGGTCCATTGTCGAGACACCAATGACCTCGGTATCTGCGTCGACGAAGTCCGCGACGTGACTCTCCTGGGCCACTACTACTTCGTCCCTCGGCACTCCCTTCAGAAGGGCTGCCTCCAGCTTGCGTATGGCGTAGGGCGCCAAAACCGCCCGCCCAGCAGAGGCCTGAGGAGGAGGGCCCCTCAGAAATGAGTAGACCGGCTGGGGGAGGGCGTCGGTCGGCGCGCTGGCGAGGAAGTCGAGGAGCGGGACACCCCTGTAGTTTCGGGATAGAGTGGTGTCCGATACGAGAACATATCGCGCCAACCTTTCACGTGAGGGAAGAGGTCAGGGTTCCTAAAAAATCCAGCACTCGAACATCCCTGCTCATTGGGGGCCCGCGCCCTGTGCGGCATGGGTAATCTGTGAGAAGGTGCGGTTGGTCTCCGCAGAGATGTCGTGGTCGTTGGCGTCGTACCCCGCCCGGCAGAAGCTATCCCTGTGCTTGATCAGGAGCCACGCCTCTCTCGTTCCTCCGAGGCCGTTTGTCCTCACCAGCGCGAACGAACCCTGGAGCTTGGCGCCGTAGAGGGCGAACTTCAAGTTCCCGTCTCTGAGCCCCGCCTCTGCCGCCTCCTCGGCCTCGGCCCGTCCTTTCAATT
>JAFMAU010000111.1 GCA_029784825.1 Nitrososphaerota archaeon
TGCGTAGGGGTTGGCCCGGCTCCCGACGCGGACGTGGACTCGATCACTGGGAAGCTCAAGCTCCTTTGATCGGCTCTGCGCTGGAAGCGGCCGTGGGGATGGAAGCCTACGCCACTCCAGGCGAGAGGTGCGGCGGGAGGGCCAAGTCGTCCCCTGAAGACTTTCGGGTGGAAGAGCTCATTTCTACGGCGGGGATGCTGAAGGACCGGACCCCGGGGTACTACCCGGTCTACCGCGTGCAGAAACGGGGGATCGACACCATGCACATGGCCAAGGAGATGTCAGCCGAGCTGAAGAGCAGGGTCAGCTACGGGGGGTTGAAGGACAGCAAGGCGGCAGCTTCGCAGTATTTGACGCCAACCAGCCTGAGGTCTTCGACCCCCGAAAACATCGTGAGAGGGAGGTTCAGCGCCGAGCTGGTGGGGTGGCTGCCGAAGCCGCTGACCCGGGGCTCGGTGGCTGGGAACAGGTTCGAGGTCGTGCTCAGGGACTGCTGCGCGGAAGTTGGGCAGCGGATCGAGGAGGCGCTCGGCGCGGCCAGGGCGGGCAGGGTCCCCAACTACTTCGGCCTGCAGAGGTTCGGGTCGCGAGGGGCGGGGACGCACCTGGTCGGGAAGGCCATGGTCAGGGGCGACTTCGAAGGAGCGGTGAACCTGATCCTCGGCAGAGTCCCGGGCGGAGGAGACCTGGTCCGGAAAGGGGGAGGCGAGGTGGCGCTCACTCCGGGTCAGGACGTCGAAAGGCTCGTCGGGATGGCGGTCGCAAAGTACCCCGGCGAGTGGACCAGGGCGCTGAGGGCTGTCCCGATCAGGCTCAGGAGGCTGTACGTGCAGGCGTACCAGTCATACATCTTCAACAGGTCGCTGAGCAGCGCGCTACTGGCAGGCGAGGATATCTCCGCTTACATGAAGGGGGACAACTGGGCGGAGGTATCCGGAGACGGGCTCGCCGTATCATACGTCAAGAGCGCGAGCTCCACCCCCGAGGGGCGGGCAACCCCTATGGTCCAGGTGGCGGGATATGCTTTCAGGGACTACGGCTCGAGGTTCGACAGGCATGTGAAGGAAGTCATGGAAGCCGAACAGGTTTCACCGCCCCAGTTCTTCATCGAGGAGATGCAGGAGGCGTCTGCTGAGGGCGGGTTCAGGCAGGCGCACATGGCCGTCGCCGACGAAGCGTGGAAGGTGGAAGGCAGTGATGCGGAGTTGAGGTTCACCCTCGCGAGGGGGCAGTACGCCACCGTGCTGCTTCGGGAAGTGCTGAAACCCGAGGACCCGCAGGTTTCAGGCCTCGCCTAGCCCGGGAACCCTTATACATTGACTGCAGACGGCCAAACCAGACCTTTCATGTCTTCGGACGTCTTCGACCTCACCATAGTCGGTGCTGGTCCGAGCGGCCTCTTCGCGACGTTCTACGCGGGGCTGAGGCAGATGAAGACGAAGGTCATCGACGCCCTGGAGGAACCCGGCGGCCAGGTGGCTGTCCTTTACCCGGAGAAGTACATCTTTGACGTGCCCGGATACACAAAGATCCTTGCGAAGGACCTGGTGAAGGCGCTCGTGGATCAAGCGTTCCAATACAAGGCGACGCTGGTGCTCGGTGAGAGGGTGACGTCGCTCCACAAGACAGACGGGGTAATCGAGCTCTCGACTGACAAGGGGACGAAGCACTACTCGAAGGCGGTCCTCATCGCGGCAGGTGTGGGCGCGTTTTCTCCCAACAGGCTGGAGGCAACGGGAGCCCCCGACTACGAGGGGAAGGGGGTGCACTATTTTGTAAAGGACAAGAGCGCATTCAGGGGAAAGAAACTGCTCATCGTCGGCGGCGGGGATTCAGCGGTCGACTGGGCGCTCAACATGAAGGACACCGCCGAGAAGATCACGCTCGTGCACAGGAGGGATGTGTTCAGGGCCCACGAAGGGAGCGTCGCCGACCTGATGAAGTCGAACGTCGACGTCAGGCTGTTCTATGAGGTGGCGAAGGTCGTGGGAGACGGGACGAGGGTGACCGGGGCCGTGGTGTTCGACAACAGGACGAAGGCAGAAACGTCCCTGGAGGTAGATGCGATACTCGTGAACATAGGGTTCAGGGCCGACCTGGGGCCGATAAAGGACTGGGGGCTGCAGATAGACGGTAGAGAGATCAGGGCGAACGGCAAGATGGAGACGAACATACCCGGCGTCTTCGTCGCCGGGGACATCGCTGGGCCCCTCGACGGAGTGAAGCTGAACCTCATAGCGACGGGCTACGCCCAGGCGGCGCTTGCCGTGAACGTGGCGAAAGCCTACGTCGACCCGACCTCAAAGATATTCCCCGGGCACAGCAGCGAGATGAAGAAGTAGGTCAGTCGATCTGGCCGAGAATGCGCCGGTAGTTGAAGTCCGTCCTTATGGCAGGGTGGAGCGGGTCTATCAGGACGCACTCGTACCATGCGTGGATGCCATCTTTCCAGACCGGGTAGGACCCGAGAAGCTTCATGTTGGGGTGGCGCTCCTGCGCCCTCCGCTCGGCCACCTGCTGAGACGAGACTGCGGACTTTATCTTCAGGACACCCATGTGCTTCGGCCTTCTCCCCGACGTGGGGCGCTTCTTCCGCATCCCGCCTCTTGACACCCGCATCCGAATGACTATCACGCCTTCCTTCGCCTTGTAGCCGATCGCTCGCGCGCGGTCGAGCCTCCAGGGGTGGTCTACACGGAGCATCGCCGGCTCCTTTCGGAGCTCCACGGCCCTCGTTCTCATGTCTCCCCCTTTTTCGTGGAATATCTGCTGCCAGGTCTTCGAAATCTGGCTGTACATCGGCATTTGGGCGCCTCGTTTCAACTCGGCAAATAAACGTTGGGCTCGGTCAGCTTGAGGCGAAGAACGCCCTGACCTTCTCGCCGATCACCGTGACCGCGCTGAGCTGGGCTTCCTCGGTCTGGCCCCCAATGTGTGGCGTCAGTATGGTGTTCGGCGCCTCCAGTATGGCGCCTGTGGGGGGTTCCTTCTCGAACACGTCGAGGGCCGCCCCTCCGATCCTCCCTTCATTCAGGGCGACGGCCAGCGCGTCCTCGTCTACCACTCCGCCGCGCGAAGTGTTCACCAGGACGGCGTTCTTCTTCATGCGCGAGATCTTCTCCGTGCCCACCAGCCTTGCCGTCTCCGGAGTCATGGGGACGTGGAGGGTGATGTAGTCAGACGAGGAGAACAGTTCGTCGAGGCCGACCACCTTGGCTCCAACCTGGTCGAGGACGGCCTGGGGGATGGGTATCACGTCGTAGACGAGCAGGCTCATCCCCAGGACCTTTGCCACCTCGCCGATCCTACGCCCGATCCGGCCAAATCCCACAACGCCGAGGACCTTCCCTCGCAGCTCCCTCCCCACGAGAGCGTTCTTTTCCCACTTCCCAGCTTTCGTGCCCGCGTCCGCCCGGATGACCTTCCTGCTCACGCCGAGCATCATGAGAAAGACCTGCTCCACCACAGCCTCCACGAGCGACTCGGGGCTGTTGACGACGGTCACCCCCCTGGACTTCGCGTATTCGACGTCGACGTTGTCGAGCCCGGTCCCAGCCCGGGCCACCAGCTTCAGTCTCCCTCCCTTCTCCAGGACCGCCTTGTCCACCTTCGTCCTGCTCCTCACAATCAGCGCCTCGTATCCCCCTACGACGTCGAGGAGCTCTTCCCGGGTGATCGCGGGCCTGTAGTCGACCGCCATGGAAGGGCCGAGGGCGAGCTTCTCGACCTCTACCGGGTCGCAAATCAGGATCTTGACCATGCTTGAAGCCCCAGCCTTGCGGTCTCCGAGACCATCGATATATCGCTTGAACCTAACGAACCGTCGTAGGCGAGCGACCTCAGGGTGGTAGGGGTGACGATGCCTGGGATGGCCACCCCGCAGGCCCGCTGTTCGTGGACCGCCTCCAACCCCAGCACCCTCCCGGTGGCCCGGTCGTACACCAGGGCGCAAGAAGTGACTTCGTCTCTGCGCTCGCCCACCGAGTCGACCTCAAGGCCCGCGGCCCTTGCGGCGGCGATGCCTGTCCCCACGCACGTCCATACAAGACCGAAGACCGAGCAGGTAACGCGCCTTGCGTGCGGCATCACGACCGTCGAGCCTGTCGCGTTCGCTCCCGCGGTCCGCCCCGATGGCTCCTGCTCGTCCTCGAGGGACGCGCCGGAAGGGGATCCCTCGGAAAGCTCGGCGCACCCGCCTGCAGCGAGGATGCCCGGGGTCGAGGTCCTCAGGTCGAGCCCGACCTTGACCCCTCCCCGCTTACCGACGCCGGCAGGGCCTAGGACCGGCCTTGGGGTCCGGCGTGGCGCCACGGCGAGCGCGCCGGCAGGGACCACCTCTCCCTGCGCGAGCACCGCCTCGAGCTTCACGGCGCCCAGCGCCCTGGACACCCGGCCCGCCCTCACCGAGACTCCTCTCTGCTCTGCGGCGTCGAAGAGCACCCTAGAGGCGAGCGGCCCGGGCGCCGCGTGCTGCCAGGACGATATGAAGAGGGCGACCCTCCTGCCGCGGCCTGCGGCCTTCTCGGCGACCTGGAGCCCTCGTCCGCCTTCGCCCGAGACCACGACCGCGTCGGCTGAAGCCATGTCGCGGCCCAATGCGGAGTACTTCTCCGGCGAGTCCAGGATGGTCACTCCGGGCTTGCTCCGGCCCTCGAAGTACGCTCCCTCGAAACCAGAGCCGGTTGCCAACACGAGCGAGTCGGCGACGAGCTTGCGCCCACCTACCGTGGTGACCGCTCCACCGGCGAGTGACGTCACCCTCGTCTCGAAGGCGCAGGTCACTCCCGCAGGGGACCTGGGGGAAGGCACCCGCCCCGCAGAGAATCCGTCATGGATGAGGTCC
>JAFMAU010000112.1 GCA_029784825.1 Nitrososphaerota archaeon
CTTCGGCCCTCGAGGACCCCGACCCCGTAGTGTTCATGGAGCCGAAGAAACTCTACGACTCTCCAAAGTCCGAGGTCCCCGAACAGGAGTATCATGTCCCGATAGGGAAGGCCAAGGTGACGAGGGAGGGGAGCGACGTCACCCTGGTGTCCTACGGCGCCATGATGGTTCCGACGATGCAGGCTGCAGAGTCGCTGCAGAGCGAGAAGTCCGTCTCAGCCGAGGTCATCGACCTGCGCACCGTGTCCCCCATCGACTTCCCGACCGTGCTCGCCTCGGTCCAGAAGACCGGCCGGCTGGTGGTGGTCCATGAAGCCCCCCGCAGCGTGGGCATCGGCGCTGAGGTAGCCGCTACCGTAGCGGAGCGGGCCCTTGACTACCTGAAGGCGCCCATTAGGAGGGTGACCGGGTTCGACATCCCCGTCCCCCTGGCCAAGCTCGAAGACAACTACATCCCCAACAAGGAAAGGGTGATGAAGGCAGCCCTCGAGGTCGTCAGCTACTAACGCGGCCGTTTCGAAGACAATCTGCAGAGTTTTTAACCGGCCGGAACGTCCGCCGAACTCGGACATGGAGTTCAAGCTGCCTGACCTCGGCGAAGGCATCACCGAAGGGGAGATCCTGAAGTGGATGGCCAAGGAGGGAGACATGGTGAAGGAGGACCAACCCATAGTGGAGGTCATGACCGACAAGGTGAACGTCCAGATCCCGTCTCCGAGGAGTGGCAGGGTGAGCAGGATCCTGGTCAGGGAAGGGGACGTCGCCAAGGTCGGCCAGACGATAATAGTGATCGACGAAGGGACTGGAACGGCTCCCGCTCCCGCACCCGCCCACGCCCCGCCCGCCCCAGTGCGGGCAGCGGCTACTGCCCCCCCGCCCCCTTCATTCGCGCCCGCGCCAGCAACCGCCCAGGGAGTGATCGCGACCCCGGCGACGCGGCGCCTAGCCAGGGAGATGGGAGTGGACATCGGCGCAGTCCGGGGGTCCGGCCCCCAGGGGAGGGTGACGGACGACGACGTGAGGAAGTCCGCTCCGGCCCGGAGCCCATCGACGATCGCAGTCCATGCGCCGACCCCCTCTCCGGCCGTCCCGACCTCCTCCGGAAGGGAAGAGGTCGTCCCCCTCAGGGGGCTGAGGAGGACCATCTCCGAAAGGATGGCAAAGTCGCTGAGGACCACGGCGCAGGTGACTCACGTGGACGAAGCAGACATGACCGAGCTCGTCCTGCTGAGGGAGGCGTTCAAGGGGAGCGCAGAGAAGAGAGGAGTGCGCCTGACGTATCTGCCCTTCATTATCAAAGCCCTGGTCCCCGCGCTGAAGGGGTTCCCATACGTGAACTCGTCCCTGGACGAGGCCGCGGGGAACATAGTGCTCAAGCGATACTACAACGTCGGCATAGCCACCGACACCGAACAGGGACTGGTCGTCCCAGTGGTAAAAGACGTCGACAAGAAGGACATATTCGAGCTTGCGGGAGAGATAGAGCGGCTCTCGGCGAAGGCGAGGAGCGGACAGCTGACCCTGGACGAAGTCAGAGGCTCGACGTTCACGATTACCAACGTCGGGGCCATCGGCGGCCTCTTTGCGACCCCGATCATCAACATCCCCGAGGTCGCCATTCTGGGGCTGCACAAGATCGCAAAGCGCCCGGTGGTGAGGGACGGGAAGATAGAGGTCAGGGACACAACCTACCTCTCCCTGTCGTTCGACCACAGGGTCTTCGATGGCGCCTATGCCGCCAGATTCACTTCGCAGGTCATCGAGACCATCCAGGACACCAAGAAGCTCCTCGCCGAAGTGCTATAGCTCCCCGCGAGCTCAGCAAGGTTTAAGCCGATAAGCGGCCGCGTCGCCCTGAAATCTGCTTGATCGAGGCTGACGTCGCCGTAGTCGGAGGAGGGCCCGGGGGCTACGTCTGCGGCATCAGGGCAGCACAGCTCGGGCTGAAGACCGTGGTGGTCGAGGCCGACAGGCTCGGCGGCGAGTGCGTGAACTATGGCTGCATACCTTCGAAGTCGCTCATCACTGTGTCGAAGCTGCTTGACAAGGTGAAGGAGGCGGAGAAGTACGGCCTCAGAGTGTCGGGGGCATCCGTGGACTTCGTCCAGATGCAGAAGTGGAAGTCGGAGGTCGTCTCGAGGCTGGTGGGGGGGATAGAATTCCTGCTGAGGGGGTACCACGCGACGGTGATCATCGGAGAAGCACAGGTGACCTCCAAGGGGGTGCTGTCGGTGGCGACGGCCAACGGCGCTGAGCAGGTGTCCTACAAGAACCTCGTCATCGCCACAGGGACCCGGACCTCGAGCCTCCCCGGGCTGGAGTTCGACGGGGACCTGGTCATCAGCTCGAAGGAGGGGCTCGAGCAGAAAAGGGCCCCCGGCAGGCTGCTGATAGTCGGAGGGGGCGCCATCGGCCTTGAGTTCGCTTCGATGTTCCAGAAGCTCGGCAGCCACATCACCATCGTCGAGATAATGGACCAGCTCCTGCCAGGGGCCGACCCGGAAGTCGTGAGGGTCGTCCATAGGAAGCTCGAAGGGAGGGGATCCAAGGTCTATCTGAAATCGAAGGTCGCGCGGATCAACAAGCGAGGGTCAGAGGCAGACGTGGACGTGGAGACCCCGGACGGGAAGATCACCCTCACCGTCGACAAGATCCTGGTCAGCGTCGGCCGGAAGCCGAGGACCGAGAAGATGAACCTGCAGTCGCTGGGGGTGCAGACGGATCCGAGGGGGTACATCACGACCAACGATAAGATGCAGACGAACGTCCCGGGGGTCTACGCCATAGGAGACGTCCGGGGCCCGCCGCTCCTCGCCCACAAGGCATCGAAGGAGGGGGTCGTCGCGGCCGAGTGCATAGCAGGACTGCCGTCGGCCGCAGACTGGAAGGTCGTTCCCGACGCGGTGTTCTGCGACCCCGAGGTGGCGAGCGTGGGCCTCACCGAGGCCAAGGCCATCGATGCAGGATACAAGGTGAAGAAGAGCAGGTTCCAGTTCGCAGCCCTGGGGAGGGCCCTCTCCGCGGGGGAGCCCGAAGGGTTCGTCAAGGTGGTGTCCAACGAGGAGGACGGCCTGGTACTCGGGGTGCAGATCGTGGGCCCCGAGGCATCCAACCTCATCAGCGAGGCGGCCCTCGCCATCGAGATGGGTGCTACCGTTGACGACATCGCCCTTACGGTCCACCCGCACCCCACCCTGCCGGAGGCGATAATGGAGGCGTCAGAGTCCGCCGCCGGACGTCCCATCCACCAGCTGAAGACATGAGCGGCTACCTCATCGACCTAGGGACCATGGAGTACGGCGAGGCCCTCGAGATACAGAGGGACCTTGCCTCGAAGAGGGCCAAGGGCGAGGTCCCCGACTCTCTGGTGCTGGTGGAGCATCCCCACGTGATCACCCTCGGGCGCAAGACCACACCTTCCAACTTCAGGCCCCAGGACATCCCAGTCTTCGAGGTCGAACGGGGCGGCGACGCGACCTATCATGGCCCAGGCCAACTGGTAGGCTATCCGGTCGTCATGCTCAGCGACCATGACGTCCGCAGACACGTCCGCAACATCGAGGAGGCGATAATCCGGACCGTCGGCGAGTACGGGATCCTAGGGGAGAGGGTGGAGGGGCACCCCGGGATCTGGGTCGGAGGGAAGAAGCTGGCGTCCATCGGGGTGGCAGTCACTGACTGGGTCACGTACCACGGCTTCGCGCTGAACGTGAACACCGACCTCAGCTACTTCGAGCTCATACGTCCCTGCGGCCTCGACCCATCGACCATGACATCCATGATGAAGCTCAGGGGCGGGGCTGTCCCCTTCGACGAGGTCAAGGGCAGAGTCGCCCGCCAGTGGTCGGCCGTGTCCGGGACCCACCTCACCCACCAGCGGCTCGTGAACAACGTTTAGGCGACAAGATTTTAGCCTCCAGTAGGTCGACTGCTCCCATGCCCAGCAAGCCCTCGCGAAAGAAGCCCGCCCGCAAGATCACCTACGTCACCCTTTTCGCCGATGAGAGCCTCAACCCGAAGTACGAAGCCGCCCTGAAGAAGCTCGAGGGAGAGCTCGGCAGGAGCTACCCCATGTACATCGGGGGGAGGGAGGTGAGGTCCGAGGCAGGCGAGTTCGAGCACCGGAGCCCCATCGACACGTCGATAGTGGTGGGGAGGTTCCAGGTGGGGACCCGCGACCACGCGAAGGCTTCCATAGAGGCGGCGAAGAAGGGCTTCGAGGTCTGGAGCTCCAAGCCGTGGCAGGAGAGGGTCAAGGTCCTCGAAAGGTACGCCGGCCTCATCGACGCGAGGAAGTTCGACATCGCCGCGGCCATAACCTACGAGGTCGGCAAGAACCGCCTGGAGGCGCTGGCCGAGTGCTGGGAGGCGGTCGACGCGGTGAAGTACTACGCAGGTGTGATGCGGAAGGAGAAGGGATACTCCATCAGGATGGGGCCGGGGGGCCCCGGAGAGCGCAACACCGACGTCCTGAAGCCTCACGGCGTGTGGCCCATCATATCACCTTTCAACTTCCCGTTCATGCTCGCGAACGGGATGGCCATGGGTGCCCTGATGACTGGGAACTCGGTGATACTGAAGCCGACGAGCGCGGCGCCCCTCACCGGGCTGATGCTCTACCAGCTCTACATAGACTCGGGGGTCCCTGCGGGGGCGGTCAACTACGTGACAGGCCCGGGCGAGAACTTCGAGGACGAATTCGTCTCCAACCAAGACGTCGACGGGATTGCTTTTACCGGCTCGAGGGACGTCGGGATGA
>JAFMAU010000113.1 GCA_029784825.1 Nitrososphaerota archaeon
TCCTCCGCCCTGACGGCGTCCGCCCACGAATAGAGGTCGGCCAAGGCAGACGACAGCCTCGTCTGCACCAGCCAGTCGTAGAACCCGTCGGCCTCCCTGGCGGTGGCGTTCTCTGCCCGCTTCAGGACTGCGGGGACCTTCCTCGCCTTCGCTATCTCCGCCAGGTCGTCCAGGTCCACCAGGCGCACGTTTGCCAGCTCTCTCGTTTCCGGAGCCACGTTCCTGGGCATCCCCAGGTCGATCACGAGCTTCTTCCGCCTCCCCCTCAGGTCCCTGGCCCTCAGCACGGGACGGTCGGCGGAGGTGGCCGAGATGATCACATCGCAGCCGGCCGCGGTCTTCCTCATGGCGGCGTAGGGGACGAGCACCGCGCCGTCCAGCCCCTTCGGTGGGGTCTTCCGCCTGGTGACCACGAATATCCGGTCGGCGCCCCGGCTCAGCCTCCTTGCCGCGAGCCTGACCATCTTCCCCGTCCCGATGAGCATCACCCTGTGCCTTCCAGGCGAAATCCTGCGGACGGCGTCCACCGCCAGGTCGCTGAGCGACGCCTCCTCCCCCTCGAGGCCGTAGTCAGTCCTCACCCTGGACCCCACTCTGTAGGCGCGGTCGAACAGGGGCGCGAGGATCGCGCCTGCGGTGCCGTCCCTCCTCGACCTGATACCAGCGGCCCTCACCTGGGCAAGGATCTGCGGCTCCCCGAGCACCACTGATTCGAGCCCCGTCGCCACCCTGAACAGGTGCCTCGCGGCATCGGCGCCCCTGGCCTGGTAGAAGGCGTGGCTGGCCCCCTGGACGCCGGTGGCGTCGGCGACAGACCTGAAGAACGAAGCAGAAGTCTCCTCGGGGGAGCTCGAAGCCACGTAGAGCTCGAACCTGTTGCACGTGGAGAGCACGGCGGTCTCCTTCGCCGCCCCCAGGGACCCCAGCATGTGGTCGGCCCCCACAGCCCGCACCAGGCTTTCTCTGAACGCTATGTCGGCTGACTTGTGAGACGTCCCTATCATCATGAGCTGCGGCACGGCCCTTCTTCCCTCCTGCGGCGCAGGTTCAGGGAACACAGTGGGAGGCTGGCTGGCGATGCCCAAAGGCGTCGCTGGCGGTGCCTGTGGATTTTATTTAACGTTTGTTAGTGTGCGTCAGGCTCTCCGCTCGCCACCTCTGAGAATCGGGTCCCGCCTCAAGTCACATCGTCTCCCCTCGATGAGGCGGAGGCCGCCCTGGCCGGCAGGGCAGGGACGACGACTACCCGCTAGGCTGCCCGCTGTATCATGAGGACGAAGTCGGCGCCGGCCTAGTTCCACTGCACGCAGCCGACCCTGGGAGCCCTTGGCGTGGCCGAGTCTGCGTATGCCTGGACGATGTCCCTGGCGGTGACCACCCCCACTCCTCCCCCCTCGACCCAGAGCGGAAGACGCTTGAACCCGTGCAGCGACATCGTCCCCGCCGCCTCCCTTCCGAAGATCCCCGGCTCGGCGGTGATCAAGGGGGTGGTGGCGACCTCCGACAAGGGGGTGTGCAAGCTCTTCCTCTTCGCGAGGACCCGCTTGACCAGGTCCCTTTCGGTGAATATCCCTGTCCACTTCCCGTCCTCGGCGACTATGACGCTGCCGATCTTCTTCTCGTCCATGAGCCCGACCACCGCGTCGATGGGCGTCTCCGGCATCGCCGTGACGACCCTGGTGGAGATGACCTTCAAGATGGAGAAGTCCCTGTCCACCCCCTTCAGCACCTTCATGAGGTCGGTCGGGGTCACGATGCCGACCAGGTCCGCCCCCTCGAACACCATCAGCCTGCTCTTCTTCATGATCATGGCCGAGGCGGCCTCGTCCAGGGTCATGGTCGACCCTATGGCAGGGAACCGGGGGGACGCGACCTCTGAGATCACCGTGGCCGCGGGGTCTTTCCCCTTGGCCAGCACCCGGCTGATGAGGTCCCTCTCGGCGAAGACCCCGCGGGGCCCGAGGGTGTCGACCACCACCACGCTCCCGATGTTGTGCTCGTCCATGGCCTGGACCGCCTTCTGGACGGTGGACTCGTGGTAGACTGTGACGGCTCCCTTTCCCATGAAGTCCTTGACCAGGGGTCCGGCGTGTTTCAACGACATGCTGTTGCCGGAGAAACGGCCTCGGCAGCATAATAAACGGGGATTACAATTCCCAACGTTGAGAAACCCTCGCCGCAGACCCGAATCTGACCCAGCGGCCCCTCAGTTTCAGGGGTATGGATCGTCCTACCGGTTCATCAGCCGTCGTAGGCGCTTCGCCCCCTGCCGTGACGGGTCACCGGGCGCCGGCAGTCGTGACTGCCCGGGCGGCGCTGGCTAGAACGTCAGCTCCTTCCCGCTGCGGCCGTCGATGACCAGCTGCCTGTGCTTCCTCCTCACCGTCAGCTCGACCGTATAGGTCGGATAGAGGAACGGCTCGAAGGAGTCCACGTCCGCACCCTCCCACAGCCCCTTCACCACGTCCCGCACGCTCGACTCCTTCACCTTCGGGGGGACGATCTTGGCTCCACCGAGGTCCAGCGGTACGAGCTCGAGGGGGACGAACTCTGACGGCCTCCCCGGGAGGTCCACCAGCCTCCTGTAGAGCTTCCTGTTCCTCACTTCAATGGACCGCACCAGCCTCTTGTCATCGAGGTTCGCCAGGACCCTCGAGACCGTGGGCCTCGACTCCCCCAGCTCGCTCGCCACGTCGATGGCGCTGGTGTCGCTCTCCGTCTTCACCCCTCTGAGCACCTCGACCTGGAGCGTGGTCAGGTTCAGGAGCTTCTGGAACCCGTCGACCACCTGGAGCCCCCTGTCTATCGACACCCCCTTCCCGGTCACCCCGTCGAGACAGACGTACACTGTCTCGAACCTCCGTTTGAGCAGCCCTCTCCTGAGCCTGACCCCGAGCTGGACCAGCGTCCGGTAGCGCGGGGTTACCGCGGTGACGGCCTCCCTGGGGCCAAAGATCCCGAAGCTCCGCTCCCTCTTCACCATCACCGGGATGTCGTCGGCCCGGATGGACGGGGGGAGCCCCACGTAGGGGCTCTTCGCCTCCGGCCCACCCCCCGCACCCTCGCCTTCCAACTCGACCTTCGGGTTCGTCTGCCCAGAGTACTTCCTGACCGCCCGCTTCGCAAGGGAGGGGGTCACCCCTCCGGGCCGCGTGACCCTCTTCTTGACTGTGACGAGCATGGGCGGGGCCGCGAGCCCCCCCATGGCGAAGAACTGCCCCGCCCTGAGGCCCGTGAGCTCCTTGGGGAGTCCCTTGCCCGGGAAGAACTGGGCCACCGACTGCAGGTCGTTCTTTATGATCAGCTTCCCGATGAGCTGGTTCCCGCACTGGCTCAGGACGTTCTTGTCGACGAGGGAGGGCCGCTGCGAACAGATCATCAGCCCCATCCCCCGCTTCCTCCCCCTCCGCGCCACCTCTCCGAATATCGGTATCCGCTGGCCGTACTGTGGGACGAACTTGTCTGCCTCCTCGACTACCAGGAGGTACGGCGTCCTCCTCTCCGTGAGCGTCGCGTAGAGGGCCTCGACGAAGGCCGCGACCTTCTCCCTCGGGTCCGACACGTCAGACACGTCGAGGATCAGGGGCGCGATGTCGGGCGCCTGCTTCGCCAGGTCGGCGAGGTCCAGGCCCCCCCAGCCGAGGTCGCACCCGTCCTCCTCCCCGACCCAGATCGCCTCGAACTTCTCCTTCAGCCCCGTGTGCTCCCCCTCGGTGTCGACCACCGCGAAGGGGATCTCGTTCCTGCAGAGCTCCTCGCAGAGGACCCCCACCGCGTAGCTCTTCCCGCTCCCGCTGCTCCCAAGCACGCAGGTCCGCCCCGTGACCAGCAGGTTGGCGTCGACGACGAACGGCCCCGCCGGGCCCGTCCCCACCTCCAGCTTCGACTCTTCCACCGCCGGTTCCGACATTCTCCCTTCACGAAGCTCCGGCGCCACAGGTAAATCCATTGTGGGCTCCGGGATATGAGGTTGCTGCAAACTCTTTTATCGGAAACGCGCCTCGCGGCGCCATGAACTCGTCCGCCGGGCGCCCAACATGCCAGGGGCGGGGGCCGGGTTGACCGAGAACCTTCAGGACAGGTACGCCCCGAACAGCGTGTGCTTCGGCTGCGGGCCGAAGAACGCCGCGGGCCTCCGCCTGAAGAGCGTCCCCTTCGGAGACTCGCTCCTCGCGACCTGGACTCCGCGGAAGGAGCACGTGGCCTTCGGCAAGTTCGGGAGCGGAGGGATCATCTCCGTCCTGATGGACTGCCACGGCAACTGGGCGGCGACCTACGCCCTGATGAAGTCCAAGGGGCTCGAGACCCCTCCGGGGACTGTCACCGCCGAGTACACTGTCAGGTTTCTCAAGCCTTCCCCCATCGACAGGGAGTGGCAGCTGACCGCCTGGGCGACCAAGATAGAGGGCGACAGGGCCTGGGTGTCCGGGGAGCTGAAGGTGGACGGAGTCGCGACCGCGACCATGAGCGGGCTGTTCGTGGCTGTCAAGGAGAGCCACCCGGCCTTCCACCGCTGGCAGTGAAGGGTGCAGTGGAGTGGCTGGAGCGGCGACGGCGCAGTCCCCGACCGCAGGGGCCCTCGTCCGAGCCTACTCCGACGGGACGGCGACCCCGTCCGCGGTGGTCCGCGAGCGCCTCAGGCAGATCGGCGCGCTTAACCCTGGGCTGAACGCCTTCATCACCGTCCTCTCAGAGAGCGCCCTGAAGGCGGCGGCG
>JAFMAU010000114.1 GCA_029784825.1 Nitrososphaerota archaeon
AGCGTGTCATGGGCCTCGTCCGGGTGCTCCGGCACCTTCTCTATGCCCTCCTTTGTGGAGATCCCGGCCCTGATCGCCTCGAATGCCGGCCATAGCATCTCGTGCCCCTTCCTGAAGAGTTTCTTCTGGCGTTCGCTCACCTTGTCGCCGGCGACGAAGCACCTTCCCCAGTCGGTGTAGTATCCGCCGGGACCCGAGGCGTTGATGTCGGCTATCACCATGTCCCCGTTCCTCACCGTCTTGTCTGTGAACTCCCTGAGGTATGGGCTGGTGTGGCTCCCCGAGGCCAGTGCGATGACTTCTATGTCTTCGATGCCACGCTCCAGCATCAGCTTTGATGCCGCGGCTGCGATGTCGCACTCCCTCACGCCAGGGACCTTCAGCATCTCCTTTACCTTCTGGTATGCTGCGTCCAAGATCCCCGCGCCCATCTTGATCAGCTCCCTCTCGTCCTTCGTCTTGATCATCTTCGCGTTGTCCATCGCCGTCCTCCCGTCGACGACGTCCACCCCCGAGGCCCGGAGCGCGTCGTAGGCCGCGAAGTCGATGGTGTCGATGCCGACCTTCTCGCCGGCCAGGGATTCGTCCTTCAGGATGGTCTTGACGTCCTTCACCCACTTCTGTATCATCTCCTGCTGGGCGGCCTGGGAGCGGTCCCAGATTATCGCCGGCTTGAGACGGAGCCAGGGTGTGTACTTCTCCCTTAGCCTGAACTCGGTCCCTGCGAGCTCGAACAGGAACGGGGGCCCTTTGGCCGGGACCAGCGCGTAGCGGTACCACTTGGTGGCCGTGAAGAACCGCAGGAACCTCGAAGCTGTCGCATACCTGATGTTCCCGGGGTCGTAGAGCAACATGGCCCCGAGCCCTCCTTCCTTCATCTTGGTTTGCAGCCTATGGAGCCTTTCGCTCCTCAGCCGGTCGAAGCTCACGCGCTCTTCCCATTCGACCCCCTCGATGCCTTCTGTCCGCTTTGCGTATGTTATCGTCATGTTTGTATCAGTTGCAATCTCAGCGGGTCAACCTCTAAATACGCTGAGTATGCAACTGGTTACACGTGCATAATGGAAGAGGGAGGGCCATAATGATTTGTTCGAAGCAGTCCTGAGCCTGCCCTGGGTCTCGCTTCCGAGCTACTGTTTCTTGGGGTCCGTCAAGGAGGTCAGCGAAGAGCACGCGTGCCTAGTGAGGGTGTCGTCGATAATCAGGAGCGGCGCGCGATTACGCCACCTGGTGGAGGTCAGCGGCAAGAACTCGCCGAAGGTATCGAGGGTCCTGGCGGTCCCAAAGCAGCCCGCCTCGGTCCATTCCGTATCGAGTGTAAGCTATCTCACGACCATGGAGACCCCGGTCTGCCCGCTGTATGAAACGCTGTCAACGTCCCAGTGCTTCCTGGTCAAGGAGACGGTGCGGAAGAAGTACCTCGAATGGGTCGTGATAGCCGAGTCCTTGAACGGCGTGAACGCGCTGTCGAGGAAGCTCAAGAGGTCAGGCATCGGGGCAAAGGTGGTCAAGGCGGAAAGGATCAACGGTGGCCGCACGCTCACGATCAGGCAGGAAGAGATACTCAGACAGGCCTACATGGCCGGGTTCTTCGAGTCCCCCCACGGGACCGACGTCAGACACCTGGCCAAGGCCCTGGATTGTTCGCCATCCACACTGGTCCGACTGCTCAGGAAGGCGGAGAAGAAGGCCATAGCCGACAAGCTCGGCGTGGCCTAGGCCCTTCCACGCGCTCGGACTCGCACCGTGTAACCTGTTGCATACTCCGCCTATTACCGGGGACAAGCTGTCTGACGCCAACGATGAAAAGCAAGAAAACAGCAATCTCAACAGTAGCTACAGTGATCATCATCGTAGTAATCATCGCCGTGGCCGGCTTGGCAGCGGCGTTCTACTTCACTTCAGGCTCAAGCGGCAAGACCACAACCAGCACTCTCCCGCCCTTGAAGATCGGGATGGCCATGCCCCTCACCGGCGCGCTGTCGGGGAACGGGGCCGCGGCCCTCCTCGCCATTCAGATATGGGCGAACGACACCAACAAGGCAGGAGGCCTCCTCGGACGACAGGTCCAAATCGTCTACTATGACGATGCTAGCACGGCCTCGAACGAGCCAGCCATCTACCAGAAGCTCATTACCGTCGACCACGTAGACTTCCTGTTCGCGCCTTATGGTGGTCCCGGGACGGTGACTGCCATTCCGATAGCCGAGCAGTACCACAAACTCGTCATAGGCACATTCGCGCTCGACGGGAATCCAACGAGCTATGGAATGTACTTCAGCATGTTCCCTGCGGGAACAAACTCGTTCGTGGGGATGAGCGAACCGTTCTTCTCCATGGCGGCCTCTCTGTCACCCAAGCCGCAGACGGTGGCGATCACAGGGATACAGAACGCCTTCGGGAGCCCCTGCGCTGCCGGGGCGTCTGAGAACGCGGTCAGCTACGGGTTCAAAGTGGTCTACAACCAGACTTATCCTGCCAGCACCACCGACTTCACGGCCATCCTTACGAGCATCAAGTCTCTCAACCCGGACATAGTCTACGCCTGCTCCTATCCAACGGACAGTGTCTCCTTCATACAGACCATGAAGACAATCAACTTCACCCCCTCGATATGCTGCGGTGGCATGGTCGGGCTGCAGTACGCCAGCGACCTCACGCAACTGGGTCCGATGCTCAACGGGCTGGTCAACTTCGAGACCTGGGCCCCTGCGAGCACCATCAACTTCCCAGGGATGTCGAACTTCCTCGCGGAGTATCAGCCTGCTGCCACTGCGCACCATGTTGACCCGCTGGGATACTACGTGCCCCCGTTCGCCTACGCCGGCGGACAGGTCCTTGCGGCCGCGATCGAGGCTACACAGAGCACCAACGACACCGTGCTTTCCAACTACCTGCACTCCCACTCAATCAGCACCATTGTGGGGACGCTTACGTTCGGGGCCAACGGCGAGTGGACCCAACCTAGGATGTTCTACGTGCAGTTCCAGGGGATCAACGGCACGGCGCTGAGCGAGTTCACGGACGCGACCCACTGGGTCGTCGTCGCTCCTACATCATACAAATCAGGCACAATCCAATATCCATTCCCAGGGTGGCAGTGAGCAGGGCGCGCTTGCTCTCTCCTTGCCATCTCCCTATGTTTTCTGAACAGCCGGAGGGCGGAGATGGCAGTTGTTCTTTGACCTAGTCGTCGAGTCCGTAGTCCTCGGAATATTTCTGGGCGGGTTCTACATGGCCATGTCTGCAGGGCTCACCGTGTCATTTGGTCTGGTTGGGATTGTGAACGTGGCGCACCCGACCCTGATACTTATCGCGAGCTACATCATATTCGTGATCAACGGCGCCTTTGGGATAGACCCTGTGGTCTCCGGCCTGCTCCTCGCGGTCCCATTCTTCGGCGTCGGAGTGCTGCTGTACCTCGGCTACGACAGGGTCTTCAGCGCAAGGAGCGAAGGGGACGCGGAGCTCATCGGGCTGGTGTTCTTCTTCGGGCTGCTCGTCGTCCTTGAAACCGTCCTGCTGATGGTCTTCGGGGTGACGGAGGTGGGGATCAGCACTCCCTACTCGACCGAGGGCCTGGTACTGGGGTCCGTGATCGTGCCGGACAAGTTCGTGATCGCACTCGCCGTGGGGCTGGCCATGATTCTGGGGCTCTACGCGTTCTTCACTAGGACCTTCACCGGCCGGGCGGTGCGGGCCGTCGCCGACGACCAGGTCGCCGCGACCCTGATGGGGGTAAGGCCCAGGCGGGTGAGGGCCATCGCCAACGGCTTTGCGGTGGCCACCGCGGCCGTCGCAGGGGGCCTGCTGATCGCCATCGAGCCCATCTCCCCGGGGATGGACGTCCAGTTCGTCGGTCTGGCCTTCGCGATTGTGATATTTGGCGGGAGGAAGAGCATCCTCGGGACCCTGATAGCCAGCATCATCCTGGGGGTCGCCACCAACACCACCGCCGCCCTCTACAGCCCAGGGTTGAGCCAGGGGGTCGCCTACGCGGTGCTCTTGGCCATGCTGATACTCAGGCCCTCGGGCCTGCTCAGGAGATGAACGCATGAAATCCGGGTCCACCCTTACACCCCGGAAGGTCCTCCCTCCGGCGGTCGCGGCGCTGGCGGTGGCCGTGGGCGTCCTCCTGCCGCTGTTCTTCAACCAGCCCTTCTTCTTCTACGCGGGATACGTGGTACTGCAGTTCGTGGTGCTCTCCTACGCCTGGGACATCTTCGGCAGCCACGCGGGGTACATCAACTTCGGGACGGCGGGGTTCTTCGGCGTCGGCGTGTACGTCTCGGGGTACCTCTATCACAACTACGACGTCGGGCTGGGCCTGGGCCTCCTGTGCGCCGGGCTCTCGTCGGCGGCCCTCGGCGCCGCCGTGGGGTTCGCCACCGTCAGGCTCCGCGGGCTGTACTTCGCTATTGTCACCCTCGCGATGTCCTTCGTGATCCAGGCTGTCATCATCAACTCCCCTGCCCTGGGAGAGTCCTACGGCCTGCTGGTGACCCAGCCTCCGGCACCTCACCCTTTTCCGTCTTACGTCGCCTTCCTCTTCTCAGTCATGGTCGCGATGGCAGCAGCAGTGGCACTGACTTCCTGGGCAATCAAGAGGTCTAGGTTCGGGTCCGGATTGGCC
>JAFMAU010000115.1 GCA_029784825.1 Nitrososphaerota archaeon
GTGGAGGACAGGTTCAGCCTGATGAGGATGCTCCCTACCCTGATGTCGATCTTCTTGTACATGCGGGGAAACGAGAGGCGCTACGGCCTTCAGACCAGGCTGGGCGACTTCTACAAGATCGCGACGAGGCTCTAGTTGAGCGACGAGGAGGTCCGGACCCATTCCGCCGTGCACGTGGTCAAAGGAGCGGCCCAGAAGGTGCTGGGAGCAAAGTGGACAGCCTCGGTGTACGCTTCCGGGAGCCACGGACGGCTGACAGTCCAGTTCGACCACAGGCCCACGGACCAAGAGCTCGCCAGCATAGAACAGGAGGCCAACCGGAAGGTATCCGAAGGGGCCGAGGTACTGGAGTTCCAGATGGAGAGGCAGGAGGCGGAGGGCCACTTTGGAGACGCGATCTACGACCTCTTCCCGGTCCCTGGCGAGGTGACGCTCCTCAAGATCGTACGGATCCCCGACTGGAACATCAACTGCTGCAATGAGAGGCACGTCGACAACACCGCTGAGATAGGAAGGATCAGGCTGGGAAAGCAGAGGTTCAGGAACTCGAAGAGGGAGCTGGAAATCGAGTTCGACCTTGTGGCGTGAGCGGGAACAGATAATATCCTAGTTCTTTTCCGGCCGTGGCTGGGCCCGTAGCGCAGATCTGTGAAGGAGCGAAATACGGACAGCGCGGCAGCCTCCTACGCGTCGCGTGGGGAGAGCTGTAGGTCGTGCGTTCAAATCGCACCGGGCCCGCTTCTCTCACCTAGCATCGGGAGTGTTCTCCTGAGACCGGCCGGCTTCCCTTCCCTCCGCCCAGTCCCATCTTAAATCGAAGCTTCGAAGACGAACCCTATTGGCCTCCAATTAGGGGAACACAAAGCCGGGGTCTCTCCGGAGACTCATTACAGTCAGGCACGCGGTCGCCCTCTACGGCCTCTTCATGCTCGGCCTGGTCGCCTACTACATAGCCGGGGTGGACGTCCAGTCCGCCTTCCTGGCCACCAGCGGTGCGGCGGTCATCGCCTACCCCGCGGGCGCCGCGGCGGGAGTGAAGCTTCCCAGGGGGAGGGGGACTTGGTCCACCATGGGTATCTGTCATCATATCGCTCGTCCTACTCCCGTTCATCGGCAGCCTGCTGCTGGCCAGCGTCCCCGTGGCTGTCCTCGGGTTCGCATGTGGCCGCCTGAGGCGCAGTGGGCCTGACCAACTCGGGGCCCCGCCCGCAGCGGGCGTGCAACCCTGATGAAAGCCCGTTCAATACAGTTGGATTAAGACCGCGCCGGCCTCGCCAACCGCGAAAATGGCAAAGGCATTAGTGCTAGCGTTGCTCGTGCTGCTAGGCACGATCGGATTCTCGGCGTACGCCTACACGGTGTACCTCCCGAGCCTTGCGACCGCGTCACCGGGCAGCGGGACTCTCAACATCTACCTCGCAGACCCGCCTCCGTCGAACCAGACCCTGAAGTACCTACTGGTCAACGTGACGAGCGTGACACTGAAGTACTCCTCCAACGTGACCGAGACTTCCACTACAAGCTCGTCGAGCAGTACAGGGACCAGCACCACATCAGCGACTTCGGCGATTGAGACCACGACCACAGCGAATGGCTCCGTGAACAGGTTCGTCTACAACGTCTCATCGAGCGTGGGGACGAACGTCAACCTGACGAAGTACCAGGGGAGCGCCCTCCTGCTCGGGTCGCCCAAGGTGCCAACCGGGAACGTCACTGGCATAGTCCTGAACATTTCGGGCGCCAGGGCGTTCTGGACGAACGGCACGTCGACTCAGCTGAAGGTCGTCGCCAACGGGAAGCTGATGGTGAACGTCCAGTTCACGATCGGGTCTGGCGACACCGCAGACATGAACATCAGCATCACCCCGTCGTCCGTCCACGTGAGCCAGGGCAACGTGCTGAGGCCGGTACTGCTGGTTAGCGTGACCCGCAGTCCCACGACCAGCACCGCGTCCTCCACGTCCTCTGCGGCGTCGAGTTCAACGTCAAGCACTACATCGAGCACGACATCGAGCAGCTCGTCGAGCCAAAGCTCGACCTAGGTCAGAGGGTCGCGAGACCCTCGGTTCCCTTTTTTTTGACCTCGGCGGTTTCTGCCTAGAACCCTGCGGGCACGCCGTCCCCCCGGACGTCGCAGACAGCTTTCCTGTATCCGTCTGCCACCTCCACGGCCTGGCAGACTCCCGTCCTTCCTGGCATGGGTAGGTCTCGGACGTCGTAGTCGCCGCCCTTCGGAAGCTCATACCCATGCTCGACGAGCAGAGTCTTCCCGCCCCCCCAGAGGAACCTCGGGTGCGAAACGTTCTGCTCTGCCGGCATCGAATAGTCGACGGAGTTGGTGACGAAGAGGGCGTGCTGCATCGGCCTGTAGTCTCCCCCGCTCGCGCCGATGGCGAGATAGGGACGCCCTCCCCTTTCGAGGATGATCGATGACAGGGTGTGCAGCGGGCGCTTCCTGGGAGCCACCATGTTGGGCCCCGCGGTGCTGAACCCCGAAGCCCTGTTGTTCAGCGCGATCCCACACTCGGGGACGAAGACCCTGGAGCCGAAGTGATTGAACAGGCTCTGTATGCCTGAAACCATGTTCCCCTCGCCGTCGGCGACGGAGAAGGCCGTAGTGTCCCCGGACCTTATGGTGCTCTGGGGCGTGTAGTCTGAGACTTCGGGAGACATGAAAAGGTCGAGGTCGATCTTGCCGAAGCGCGGGTCCCCCAACATCTGGTCTCGGCGGAGGTAGGCCGCAAGGACGGCCCTCATCGTTGTCTCGATCCTCCCTCCCGAGAGCGGACCCATGGCGGAGAGGTTCGCCCCGGAAAGAAGCTTCAGGATCAGAAGGCTGGTAGCCCCCATGCTGTTGGGCGGGACCTCATACACCGTCGTCCCGCGGTAGTCGAGTGTAAGCGGCTGGACCCACTCTGGTTTGTATTCGGCGAAGTCCTCCGGCCGGCATGGCACCCCCAGCGAGTCCAGGGCTGAAGCGATTTTCTCTGCCGGCCAGCCGGCGTAGAATGCCCTCTCCCCTCCCTCGGCGACGTCCGAGATGACCTCTGCCAACCTCTCCTGCCGGATCTTCTCTCCGGGCACGGTTGGCTTTCCGCTGGGCGCGAAGATGCCCTTTGCCTCCCTTGGAAGTTCCTGGAACGCTCCCGCCACTGACCTGCAGATCCCCTCGCCCGCCGGGAAGCCTCCGGACGCGTACTCCAACGCGGGCGCCAGGAGCTCCTTGAATTCGAGGGTTCCAAGCCTCTTGTGCATGTCCGAGACTCCGGCCACGAAGCCCGGGACGACGCAGGTGAGCGGACCGAAAGTCGGGATCTTGCCTCCTCCCCTCTCCCGGACAAGTTCGAGGGTCAGCCCCGAAGGCGACCACCCGCTGGCGTTGAGGCAGTGGACCCTGCCGGTCTTCGCCTCGTAGAACATGCCGAAGAAGTCCCCGCCCAACCCACCCGCCGGATGGAATGTCACTGCGAGGGAATAGCTGACGGCTACGGCCGCGTCGAAGGCGTTCCCGCCCTTCCTCAGGACGTCGTACCCCGAGAGGGAGGCGAGAGGCTGCTCGCTGGCGACGGCTGCGCGCCGTCCGATGAGCGTCCGGCCGAGCCCCATCGGAGTCCCTCGGCCGGGGGCCGTTCTTAAAAATTCGCGAACCTAGATGCCCAAGGCGAAGTGGCGCGCTTGGCGGGGTGTGCCCGCCGGGAATCTATTTATACATCGGAGCGAGCTAATGAGGGTCCACAGCGATTGAGCCAATCTGAACTTGACGCGGTGCTGGGGACCGTCGAGAACCCCATCAGACGCAGAATCATTTCGAAGATCAGCGAGGAGCCGAACTACCAGCTGCAGCTTTCGAAGGACCTGAAGATCAGCCAGCAGCTCGTGGCGAAGCACCTGTTTACCATGGAGAGGGCAGGGCTCGTCAGCAGCGTCTCGCAGGACAGCCCGAGGGGTCCGCAGAGGAAGGAGTATCTCCTGAAGAACAGCTTTTCCGTCACAGTAGATCTGGCGCCGAACCTGTTCAGGGCCCGCATCTTCTCTTTCGGAGCCCTTCCCGGGGTGGAAGAGTCAGACGAGCACGCGCAGATGATGACCCAGATCAGCGAGGTCCCGAGGTATCCGGATGGTGCTTCGAGGATCAGACCGCTCACGCGGGTGGTGGCCGAAGTGGACAAGAAGCTGACAGAGATGGAAGAGGAGAGGGCGGTGTTGCTCTACATCCGCAGCCTTGCGCTCCGTGAAGCTGCGCGGATCACCACGTCGCTCCCAGCCATGGACAGGAGGAGAGTCCTCCGCTACCTGATGCGGGAGGACGGGGACAACCTCGGAAGCATATGCTCGTCCCTGGGCGTCCAGAAGCAGGTCGTCGGGGACATCGTCGAGGAAATAGAGCGAGAGCTGGGCGGTTCGGACTAAAAAGGGAAAGAGGAGCCGTGCTCCTCTACATTCCTAGATTCGGAAAGCTCGCCTGAGGAACGCCAAGCTGCCCCTGGAGAGTCTTTATGCGCGTGGCATACTCTCTCATTCGGGCGTTGTCGCCCTGGACTTTGGCTATGCGGTAGCCCTTCCAGGCCTTGCGTAGGGCTCCCCAGACTTGCCCTTTCTGATA
>JAFMAU010000116.1 GCA_029784825.1 Nitrososphaerota archaeon
TTCGCCGCGGATACACTCCCGCTGTTCTTGGTGTCTAGCCGCTCCTTTACAATCGAAAAGAGACGCTGGTATCTGTCGTGGAACAGCCTTGCGAACCCTTCGACTCCCTCCACGGGAGCGAGGGCGGGGGTGGGGTCGGACAGCACCTCGACCTGCGCGGGCTCATCCACGGTGGCCCTCTCCTGGACACGAGGAGCCTCCCGGGGCATCAGCTTCGCAACATCATTCACTGTAATGCGCCGTGCTTCTCCCATGGCGCCTGCTTTTTGCTCGAGGAGCCTCTCAACCACACCTTCATCGGCGCCCGGCGGGAGCGAGCTAATCATCTCGAAGGCCTTGGCATCGAGCATGTAGCCAGACGCCAGCACCCGTGCGACGGCGTTCGAATCTGACATCCGACGCCCGAAACGGCTACGGCGTATTAGAGGCTTCTACGCACTGAGAACCCAGTTGGACGAAGGCCTCGAGTACCTGGGGGTCCTTGGACTCGCAATACAGTCGTGTTATCGGCTCCGTGCCGGAGGGCCTGAACATCACCCAGGACCCATCGCTCATCACCAACTTCAGGCCGTCGAGGGACCTCTCCTCTGAAATTCTAAACTTCTTGAACGCCTCGGTGGCGCGTGGGACGAGCGCATCCATCTTCACCTGCGCCCGGAGGTTGGTCTGCCTGAACCTCCACTGAGCCTCCTGCATGACCCGGCCCAGCACTCCGCGGTCAGACGAAAGGAGGGTAGAAATCAGGGCGGCCGCGTTGATACCGTCCTCCCACAGCCCCCACCCCGGGTCGACCACCTTACTCGGCTCGGCCGCGAAAACACCCCCCTCTGCAGCGAGGACAGCGAAAGTCTTGCCGACCCGGCTCCGCTGGACCTTCAGACCCAACCTTTCGGCTTCCTCGGCGACGGCGGTGGAAGTGTTCTCGGAGATTACAGCGGTCCCCGAGCCGAGGCCCAAACCGCGCAGAGCCAGGATGGTGAGCACCGCGTCGGGGACTACGCTGCCGAGGGCGTCAATCATCACGAGCCGGTCCGCGTCGCCATCATGGGCGAACGCCAAGTCCACACCGAGGGTGGGGATCATGGCGGCGAAGTCGGCGAGGTTCGAGGCTGTGGGTTCGGGAGGCCTCGCTGGGAAACGCCAAGACACTTGGGCGTTCACCGGGATCACTTGGTGACCCAACGCCTTCAGAATCGTTGGGGTGACCAGCCCGCCCGGGCCGCTGGCGCAGTCGATGGCTATGCGGAGGGGCTGGGGGGCCCTCGGGTACCGGGAGACCACACCGGCGATGTACTCGTCCACAATGTCTTCGTCGGGGATTACCTGGCCGAAGGTCCCAGAGGGCTTCATCACGTCCACACCCATCGCCCGCTCTATCCTTTCCTCATCCGACTTCGGGAGCTCCATACCCTCCCGGTTGAACACCTTGACCCCGGAGAACTCCGCGGGGTTGTGAGAGGCAGTCACAGAGAACCCGACCAGACACTTTCTCGACCGTGTCCCGAACGCAAGCACCGGAGTAGGGACCAACCCGAACACATCGGCATCGCTTCCGACAGCGTTCACGGCCGCCATCACCGTCCTGGCCAGGAGGGCTGAAGTCTTCCGGCCGTCCCACCCTATCCCATAGCGGCCCTTCCCGGAGGCGAAGGCGATGGCCTCGGCGAGACGATAGACCTGTTCTGGGGTCTGAGTCTTGTTGAAGACCCCCCTGACGCCGGCCGTACCGAAAGCCTTGACCAACTCTATCTCTCTATGATCTTGGTCCAGAGCTCGGGGGTAGCGTCCTTGGCCAGGGAGTGGAGAGCGGTCGCGAGTTCTCTGATCTCCCACTGGGCCTGGAGGGCGGTCCTCTGCCAGACCACGTGCATCAGACTCCTAGCACTGAGCGTCATGACCAGCTTCGTCTTGATCGCGCTGGGGAGGATGTACCTGGCGTCCTCCTTGGGGACCCCTGCGGCGACCATCTTCTCATATGCGGTGTAGACCGCCTTCAGAGCATCGTCGTAGACCTTGCAGGCCTCCTCGTTAGACGAGATACTGGGTGGCGTCACCATGCCCTCTCTGGTCGCCGCAGAGAAGCGCTGGGACTCTTGGTCGTAGGAGACGACCCTATGGCGGACCAGCTGGTGGGTCGTGACCCTGCTGCAGTCTTCTATCTCGAACATATACACGACGTGGTCGAGCATCACTTCGGGATCGACGGGGCCGCCTCTCTCAGAGAAGACCCGCTTGACACTGGCGAAATCTGTGTTGTAAAGGAGCTTAACTCGCATGGGCCCTGACCCCGAAAGCGACCTCGTTGAAGACGGGGCAGACGCCCTTGGCGTCCAACTCGGAGACTAATAGCTCAGCGAGAGCCTTCCCCGTGGGGCTCCGCCAGAGTTCCACCAGCGTCCTGGCGTTGAGCGAGACCAGCCATCTACCCTGAGAGAGCCCGGTCATCCGCAGATACGGGAAGCTGCGCGCGAGCACGCCCGCCTCCGAGTCTCCCGCGTTTTCGAGCAGCAGCGTCAGCGTGAAGTGTTCGAGGACGTCGAGCGACTTGTCTTGCATCGCCTTGGTAAGGAGGTACTTCCAGTAGTCGGGGCCTTTCTGCTCGAGCTCCGACTCGATCTCTTCGATGGTCTTGGTGCTATAGCACCGCCTCATGGCGACCGCAATGGTCCTCTCGGGGGCTGGCGAAGACCAGACGAGAGCGACCTTCATGGTTGAAGCGCACCTGGGCTCTTATTCGATTTAAACAAGCGCTTACCCAAGGCCAAACCTGTTGACTGTCAAGAGGGGCGACGCGGGCTGCGTCGTGGTGCTACACGAGGTCTGGGGGCCGGACTCGAACATTGAGAGCGCCTGCAAACGGCTCGGCAAACTCGGATTTGCAACCACCACGCCGTCCCTCTACGAAGGGCACGAACAGCTCCTCACCCCCCGCAACATCCGAAGCGCGATGGACGTGGTGTGGGACCTGTCTCTGAAGGAGCGGCGCGACAAGAAGAGGGTGGCGGCCGAGGCCGACAAGAAAGGGGCGGACGCTACCGACCTGGAGGTCCTGGCAGTCATGTATGACCGGGACTTCAGGGACGGGCTGGTTGAAATCACCATGGATGCCATCCACGACGCGAGGTCGAGGTACGGACGCGTGGCTACCCTGGGGTTTTCCTTGGGGGGCGGCCTCTCGCTGACTTCGGCGACCCAACGGGGCCACCCCGACTCGGCGGTCGCGTATTGTGCGGAGCCGCCCAAGCTCCGGAGCCCCATGGGGGCCACGGCGCCCATGCTCGCGATATGCGCCAGCCACGACGACCTGATGAACCCCCTGATGCCCCCATTTGTGGACGCGGCCCTGAACCGCGGGGTTGACCTGACGGTGAAGACCCTCCCGAACACCCAGCACGACTTCTTCAATCAGACGATGAAGGACCGATACGACCGTCGGGCCGCGGAGGAGGCGTGGGGGTTCACAACGCGGTTCCTGACGAGGACCTTGGCGCACAGGCGGCCGAGCTCAAAGAGATAATAGTGGACTGCCACGCCCTTCCCTCGGGCCGGGGTGGCAGAGTGGTTAATGCGCGGGCAACCCGCTTGGCTCCGAAGCGGATCCGCAACTCGAGATCAAAAGACCAGTCAGCCCGTGACCTTCGGGTCGCGTGGGTTCGAATCCTACCCCCGGCGCCACAATCGACCCCAGACCAACTTAGGCCCTGCGAGGCGGATGCACGCCTCTTTGGAGACGCCCGGGCCGTACGGCCCTAGGCCGTCTTGAAAGACTCGCCGCAGCCGCAGGTGGAAACGGCGTTGGGGTTGCTGACGACGAACCCCCCGCCCATGAGCTTCTCCGACCGGTAGTCGACGGTCGACCCCGCGATGAACGGAGCGCTGGACCTGTCGACGACGACCCTCGCGCCTCCCACATCGATCACGTAATCGTCATCGGAGAACTTCTCGTCCACCACCATGCCATAGGACAGGCCAGAGCATCCGCCCGCCGTCACGAATATCCTGAGGGCGGCCGCTGGCTTACCCTGCTTCTCGAGGTAGACCTTCAGCTCCTCCGACGCCTTCGGAGTGAGCTGCACTATCGGCTTGATCTCGGTCCCCTGGCTCAATCTGGACGCTGAAACCCCTCGCCCGTATAAAAACCCACATCTCACGAAGCTAGTTTCCGGACCGCCTTCACTACCTCTGAATATGGCGGCTCTTCCGAAGGGACGTCGGTCACCCACCGGTGTCGGAGGGTCCCCTTCCTGTCGATCACGAAGGTCGAACGCTTCGCCACCCCCTTGTATCCAAGGCCGACCCACGGGTCCTGGAGGACGCCGTAGAGCTTCGTGACCCTCTTGTTGAAGTCGCTCAGCAGCGGGAACTGGAGGTTGTAGGTCTGGGCGAACGCCTTGAGTGAGAACGAGCTGTCGACGCTCACGCCCACGAGCCGCGCGTTGGCTTGCTGGAGGGCCCCAAACCCGTCCCTGAAGACGCACATCTCCTTGTCACAGACGCCGGAGAATGCGATTGTGAAGGAGGCGACGACCACCG
>JAFMAU010000117.1 GCA_029784825.1 Nitrososphaerota archaeon
GTTCGCCTTTCTGGGTCAGCTCGTATTGGACGACGAACGGCTGGGTGCCCAGTACTTCCCTTTTGACGATCCCCTCGGATGCGAGGTATCTCAGGACACGCGAAAGGGTCTTCGCGTCGACGCCGCCTGCGACCCTCAGAATCTCGTTAAACCTCATCGGACGGTCCAACAGGTACCTTATCACGATCAACCGCCATTCATTGCCCACCCTCCTTACCGACTCCACGACTGGGCAGAGCTCGTGTTCCTCCATCATGTCCGTTCTCTTAACTGGCACCAGTGCCACCTGCTCGCACCGAGGCCAACAACCTATATTAACTTTCCTTTTGCTACTAGATGACATGAATCCACTACATAGCTCGAAAGAGCAGAGAAACATGGAACTGATGCAGACCCTGGATGACGCCTGGAACGCCGGCCCTGGGAGTCCACTCTGGGAGACTTTCAAGAAGCGCCATACGGAAGACGTCACCGTCTATTGGCCGGGGGGAGCACCGCCGACCATCGGGCGGCACAACCACGACCTGGAAGCCGTCGATTTCTTCAAGGCTTTCCCGGACCAGCACATCGACAACAGGCCCTACAAGGTCTTCTTCGCGTCAGGCGACTACACTACGTCGGTCGCCAGGTTCACAGGGACCTTTGCCGGACCCATGAAAGGGCCAGGCGGCAAGACCATTCCACCGACGAACAAGAAGTTCGAAGTGGAGTTCGCCACGATCGCCCGCTGGAACGACAAGGGCGAGATAGTCGAGGAACGCCTGTTCTACGACCTTGTCGGGTTCATGAAGCAGATAGGGCTGTCCTAGGCCACGCGCCAGGACCCCACTCTTTTTCCAACCGGCATCGGGCCATCTTTGCGTCGACGCGAACCGTAAATGGCCCGACGCCGGCGGATTTGTGCTGGGCGCGTCCCCTTTGGTTATCCTGCTTGGACCTGCTGCGGCAAAAGCCTTGACGTCCCCTGTGCTGCGGTCCCCTCATCTTCCCTTTGCGTATTCGGGGACGGTGAACTCTCCAGGTTCCCAGTCCTTCAGCGCCCCCCGGTTGTATTCGTCGTATGCTGAAAGGTCGAGCAGGCCGTGGCCGCAGTTGTTGAATGCTATGACCTTCTTCTCCCCCGTCTTCCGGCACCTGATCGCTTCGTCGATGGCGTATCTCAGGCCGTGGGCCGACTCCGGCGCGGTGACTACGCCTTCGGTCTCGGCGAAGATCTTGGCGGCCTCGAATATCCTGGTCTGCGCGAAAGCTACGGATCGGACGACCTTCTTGTAGATGAGAAGTGAAAGGCTGGGAGCCTTCCCATGGAACCGGAGCCCGCCCGCATGGATCGGGGGGTTCGCGAAACTGTGCCCCACGCTGTACATCTTCACGAGGGGGGTGTGTTCGGCTGTGTCCGCGTAGTCATAGGTGAACTTTCCTCTGGTGGTCGAAGGGACCGCGCTGGGCTCGCAGGCCACGAATTCGGTGTCCGCCTTGCCGCGCAGCTTCTCCCTGACGAACGGATAGATGAAACCAGAGAAGTTTGAACCGCCGCCGATGCACCCGCACATGACGTTTGGCACGATGTCGAGGAGCTCGAACTCCTTCTGCGTCTCGAGGCCTATCATCGTCTGGTGCGCCAGAGCGTAATTGAACGCGGATGCCAGCAGGTACCTCGAATTTTCGTGGGCCAGGGTATCCTCTATCGCTTCGCTGATCGCGATGCCGAGCGACCCAGGGTGGTTCGGATCCGCCTCCAGGAGTTTCCTGCCTGTCTTGGTGTTCATGCTGGGGGAGTCCATGACCTCGGACCCGTAGGTCTGCATGAGGATCTTCCTCCCTGGCTTCTGCTGCGCGCTCACTCTTACCATGTAGATCCTTGCCTTCAGCCCGAACAGGGCGCACGACATGGCGAGGGCCGACCCCCACTGTCCAGCTCCCGTCTCCGAGACGGCCAGGTCGAGCCCCTGCTTCTTCGCGTAGTACGCCTGGGGGAGCGCTGTGTTGGGCTTCATGCTCCCTACCGGCGTAGACTGCTCGGCCTTGTAGAATATCTTGGCCGGGGTCTTCAGGAACGCCTCCAGCCTCTTCGCCCTGACGAGCGGCGTCGGCCTCGGGAGCCTCCTGTACGCGTCCCAGACATCTTCAGGGATGTCGAACCATCTTTCCTCCGAGAACTGCTGTCTGACGAGTTCCTTGGGGAACAAGGCCTCGAACCCCTTGGCGGTCACCGGCTCGAGGGTGCGAGGGTCGAGCATCGGAGCGAGCTTCTCCGGGAGGTCTGGGACGATGTTGTACCAGCGCCTGGGGAGGTCGTCCGGATCGAGCGATGCACCGTACTCGATGTCGGCGTACCCTCTCCTGGTTAGTCTTGTCGTCATCTTCGGACCACCCTCGACGCCAACCCCCGAGGGCGGAAGATCGCCATCGCTATCACCGCGAGCGAGAGCACGAACACGTCGGCCGTGGACCCTGGAAACTGACTGATGATGAAATAGCTCAGCGCGCTGTAGATGAGGGCACCTATCACAGGGCCCTCTATGGTCCCGACCCCTCCGATGATGACCATGAAAAGAGGGAGCAGGGAGAAGTTGAGGTTCTGGAATATCGTGGTGTCCACGGTCCCCGCTATCTCGAGGTAGTACATCCCTGCCAGTGACGCGAGCGCGCCGCTTGCCGCCAGGGCTATCGCCTTGTACTTCACCACGTCGACCCCCGCTCCGGAAGAGGCGGTCTCGTCAGCCCCTATGGCCCTCAATGCCAGGCCCGACTTCGTGTTCATCAATAGGAAGACGCCGGACACTGAGAAGACCGCGAGCGCGAGCCCCGCATAGTAGATCTGAGAAGAAGACAGGATGTCGCCGCCTGGGACCACCGAGACCGCGCTCCCGCCGACCAGCTCGACCAACGGTTTGACCATGTAAGGGATGACGAACGTCCCCATGGCGAAGTAGAAGCTCTTCAGCCTGAACACGGGGACCAGGACTGCGGCCAGCAACGCCCCTGCCAGTGCCGACAGAGCCACCACCTCCGGAAGTGGGAAGCCAGACTGCAACCCTGCCCCGGCGACGGCCACGCCGAGCCCGAAGAACGCGACGATCCCCAGATTCAGCAGGCCGGCGAACCCTCCCGCGACGTTCCAGCTCACCGCCAGGGTGATCCATACGAAGTAGATTGCAAACGCACCGAGGATGCCCTGGTCAGAACCGGCAGCCAGCGGGACGAGGGCGGCCGCGAGCGAGCCGGCTACGACGACCTTCATGGCGCCTGCTCCCATCATCCTGCCTAGCCTCGGACCGGCGCGAAGGGTCAAAGCTGGCTCCCCCTCCCGAAGAGGCCTGTCGGCCTCAGCATGAGCACGCCGAGGAAGAGGGAGAAGGTCACGAGGGTGCCGAGGTCGGCGTGGAACCCCGACTGGAGCGGGAGAGCGAGAGCTGCGTACCCTGCGACGTTGGATACTACTCCCACAAGGAGACCGGCTGCGAGGGTCCCTCCGAGGCTACCGAGCCCGCCAAGCACGACGACCACGATGACTGTCGGGAGGAGGACGCTGTCTCCTGACGTAGGGGTGACAGAGTTCGTCAGAGCGAACAGGGCGCCGGCGACTCCGGCCAGCCCCGAGCCCAGGGAGAAGGACGCCAGCTTCATCCTCCGAGTGTCGACTCCGGAGAACTCGGCGGCTTCGGCGTCCTGCGCGGTCGCCCTTATTGCGCGTCCCAGGTATGTCCTTCCCAGGAAGAGATGCAGCAGAGGGATCGCTGCGAGGGCGATACCGAAGGCGACCAGCTGCGCAACCGGCAGATAGACTCCCCCTACCTGCAACGACGTAGCCGAGTAGCCCTGGGAGGCAGCGGTCGCCCCCAGCCCGCCGGAGGGGTCGATTGGGGGGATCGGCCCGAGGCCGTTCGCGAAGACGTACTCCATCATCATCGCGAGGCCGAATGTGACAAGCAGCGGTGCCTCGAAGGTCGACCGGTCAACGCGGCTGACGAGCAGGAGGTAAGCCGCGGCGCCGAAGGCCGCGACGACTACAAAGTCCAGCGGCAAGGACGCGAGGGGGTCGAGGTGGAGGACAGGTGTGACGAGGATGGAGAACTGCACGGTGATGAAGGCGGCGAACACGATGAAAGCGCCGTGGGCGATGTTGAGCACCCTCTGCACGCCGAAGACGAGGGAAAATCCTGACGCGGCGAGGGCGAAGAAGCCCCCTTGAAGCAAGCCGCTTGCCGCCGCCTGGGCGAGCCCTGCGAGCACTTGCCCTAAACACCCGCCCCTGCGTACAGGCTGGACACCCTGGAGTCGTCCTCGAACTCTCGACTGCTGCCGCCGAATGCGACGCAGCCGTTTTCGAAGAAGTACGCTCTGTCCGATGCAGCCAAGGCGATGTCGGCGCCCTGCTCCGCTAGCAGGATGGACTTCC
>JAFMAU010000118.1:0-1886 GCA_029784825.1 Nitrososphaerota archaeon
CCGACCGTGCGGCGTTCACGTTCCTGATCGACGCCTATCGCGAGGAGGAGGTCAGGGGCGAGACCCGCGTCGTGCTCTCGCTCCACCACGACCTCGCGCCGTACAAGGTGGCCGTGCTGCCGCTGCTCAAGAAGCGGCCGGAGATCGTCGAGCTGTGCCACCGGATCCGCGACGACCTCAAGCGCGACGTGATGGCCGTCTACGACGACACGGCCTCGATCGGCAAGCTGTACCGCCGGCAGGACGAGATCGGGACGCCCTGGTGCGTGACCGTGGACTACGACACCCTCAAGGACGGGACCGCCACGCTCCGGAACAGGGACACGAGGGAGCAGGAGCGGGTCCCGCTCGCGGACCTCCCGGGGAAGATCGGCGCGCTCACAAAGTTCCCGAGGCTGCAGGGGACATCGCCAGGTAGATGAGGGCGGCGATCCCGGCCCCGGCGACCGTGGAAAGGACGTTCACCAGGTTGTTCTCGACGTAGGCCCAGCCCTTCGTCGCCTTCGTCCTCTCCCCGCAGTGCTTCAGCGCCTCCGTGGGCTTCAGGCATATGACGCAGTGCCCCTTCCTTTGGACGGCCGCCCCTGCGAGGCTGTCGACCACTGCCCCGCCGAGCCCCCCTACTGCGCACGCGGGGACCACGGAGACAGCCCCCCAGAGTATCCCGAGCGAGTAGGCCATCCCTCCGATCACCAGAGAAGCCAGGAGCCCGCCCAGGAACCCGAGGGCGGAGACTCCCCCCGAAGTCCCCGGCTGTACCACCTTCGACGGGTGGGTGATGAGCCTGGGCCTGCTCTTGCTCAGAAGGCCGAGCTCCGTGGCCGCGGTGTCTGCAGCCGAGGCCGAGATCGCGCCCAGGAACATAGCGGCGAAGTATGGGCTCGGGGAGAAGAAGTTCAGCACGGCGACGATCGAGGCCAACCCTCCGTTCGCGAGTATGTGGGGCCAGTTCCTCGCCCCGCCCTTCCCCTGGGCTCCTCCGATCTTCCGCTTGTACCCGTACTTGTAGAGCGTGAACACGACCCCCAGTATGAAGAAGGCGGCGACTATCACGAACCACTGGATCCCTCCGCCATACACCACGGCGAACCCCACAGCCGCGCTCGAAAGGAACCCCCTGGCGTCGATGGTGTTCAGCAGGACAGCCGCAAGGGCGACGGCCACCACCACGAAGAACTCGATTGTGACGTTGACAAGGGTCAGCACTTCCGGCCACCTCCTGGGAGCATCGGGCTTTCACACCCCCGGCGCTCTTGGCGTTAAATACGCGCCTACGGCCGGAACCACGTTGCCCAGGATACTCTTCGGAGTGAGCCCGATCGGACTGGGCCACGCTACCAGGGCCATGGTCGTCAGGGCGGAGCTGGAGCGGAGAGGCGTCGAGGTCAAGATGTTCTCAGGGGGGAGGGCTGCCGAGTTCCTCCGGTCGGCCGGGGTCCAGGTGGAAGACATAGTCGAGGACCCCGGGCTCTCTGTGGTGGACGGGGAGATGAAACGGGCTTCCCTCTGGTACGTCCGCTCCTGGCTTGCCAACAGGCGGACCCTGAAGAGGACGGAGCGCCTGTTCGACGCCTACCCCCACGACCTGGTGGTCTGCGACGAAGAGTTCTCTGGCATGGTGGCAGCCGAAAGGAGGGGGGAGAGGAGGGTGTTCATCTCCGACGAGCTGGAGCTGGGCTTCGCCCGGTCGTGGCTCGCCCGCAGGCTCGAGAGGAGGGTGGAAGGGTGGTACAGGCGGCTGCAGAGCTCGGTGGACGTCCTGATCGTCCCCGAGGAGGGGGAAGACTCGGGGAACAGGAGGTTCGTCGGGCCCATAGTCCGGCCCATGACCATGACCTGCCCGGAAGTCAGGAGGAGACACGGCATCCCCGAGGGAAGGATGGTCC
>JAFMAU010000118.1:1896-4391 GCA_029784825.1 Nitrososphaerota archaeon
CAGCGGCAACAGGCGGCACGTCGGCCCGATAGTCAGGCCGACCACGATGACCAGCGAAGAGACCAGGCGCAAGTACGGGATACCGGGCGGTCCGTTCATCCTCTTCAGCGCCAGCGGGAGCGGCGCGGGGATGGAGCTCGCGCTCAGGCTCGCGGGGGTGAGGGACGAGGCAGCCCCCGGGGTCCCCCTCGTGATATCCGGGAACAGGGGGGACAAGGTCTCAGGGAGCGGGGTATACGACCTCGGCGTCCTCCCGGACAACCAGAACCTCGTCGCCTGCGCGGACCTCGTCGTCTCGACCGCCGGGAAGAGCACCATCGACGAGGCGTCGGCGGCCGGGACCCCGATGATAGCGATCCCGATCAGGCACCATGCTGAGCAGGAGAGGAACGCCCTCGCTCTGGGATACAGGAGCGACGACGGCCGCAGGCTCGCCGAGCTCGTCCGCGAGAAGCTTGGGAAGAGGGAGAAGGCTCAGGCCTACAGCGGAGAGAAGCGCGCGGCCGAGCTGTTGACGTCGCTCTTGGTCAGCGGGCGACCGTAGACAGCGCCGATATCATGGCCTCTTCCGTAGGGGCACCGGACAGGGCTAGGACGAGCCCTTCGCGCTTCGCGAGGTCCACTGCGAGGGGGTCTACCTCCCTGGGGCCGTGGATGACTACCACCCTGGGCTTCAGCTGCGACACCCGGATCGCGACCAGGGGGCTCCGGCCCATCCCCACCTTGGTGAAAACAAGGGCCCTCTCCGTGGTCGCGCCGAAGATGCGGTAGAAGTCGTACCCCGAAAGGGCGTAGATCGTCTTGATGCTGTCCACCACGGTGTACCCGTAGAGCTTCACGCTGTCCGGGTCCCCGGCGAGGAGGGTCGCGTCCAGCGCCTTCAGGATCTTCGAAGCCTCTATCGGGGAGTGGAACTCGCCTATGGAAAGGATCGCCTCGTCCTTGTCGCTCGAAACCAGCCGCGAGACCACCCTCCCCTTCCCTTCGTCCAGGCGGACGAGCGCCTCGATGTACTTCTTGACGAACTGGACCCCAGGGGAGGGCCTCCTCCCGCTCTCGTAGTCGCTCAGGACCGAGGCGGAGATGCCCAGCGCCTTCGCCAGCGCCACCTGCTTGATCCCCAGCTTCTCCCTCCAGGCGCGCATCGCCCTCCCTGCATCAGGGCTGGCGACCACGTTCCCTGCGATCTTGGCTAGCGCGTCCGTGGCTGTCGTCTCCAACGGGCTTAGGCACTAGACGAACTCCAAATAAGCCTTCAAGCGAACTCGGGAGCTGCTCAGGACTTCGCCAGGGCGCCGACCTGCCCCTTCAGCACCTCCAGCCCTGACCGGATCGCATCCTCGGTCCTGGCCAGGCCGAGCTGGCGCACGAGCCGCTCCCCGAGGAGCCTGTCCTTCCCGGAGGTCAGGGTCGTAAGGGTCTTCTTGGGGTGGAGCCTCAGGAGCTCCATGACCCCGTCCACCAGCTCCTGCCCTAGGAAGGAGTAGCACTCCGCGAGCTCGACCCTGGTGATGAGCTCGCCGGCCTTCGCGGTCAGGATCTGGGTCCTGACAGGCTGTCGCCGAGAGTCTGGGCTCCCTCCTCTCGACCCCTCACGCAGGAGGTCGTGCAGCACGCCGAGCCCTTCGAGCCTGGCTCCGCACCCCGCCCGCCCTGCGGCCTCCAGCCCGCCGCCGATGGAGACCCCCTCGAAGCTCCTGGGCGCGCCCTTCGCAGACCTCAACTGGGCCAGCAGATGGCTGGGAGAAGGGGGCACCTCCTTCGACAGGAGCCAGGCGTACCCGAACTCGTAGGCGGACGCAAGCAGCCAGAAGTCCGCATCGACCGTGTTCTTCTTCGCAAGCGCGACCTCGGCCCTCCCCAGGGACTTCAGGGAGGACGCGAGCCGGGTCCTGCTCGCCTTGGCCGCAGACTCGGAAAGGGTCGCAGAGCTGGCAGCGGACGACGTCGACAGGATGAGGGACGTGTCCCTGACCGGCTTGGCCCATGCGAGCGCCAGGGCGTGCTCCGGGCTCGCCGGCTTCAGGACCTCCTTCTCGGTTGTGAACATCAAGTCGACAAACTCGTCTCCGATCCTGATCGAAGTCTGCTGCCTTTTCTCGCTCCCGACGACGAGGACGTCGAACTCGCACGAGTACCTGGCTATCCCGCTGGAGGTGCAGCCGACCACGGCGACAGCGGAGTCCATGTATGTGTCGAGGATCGGCCTCAGGTGCTCGGCCACTGGCCCGGTCTTGCCTTTCATGAGGGAGTCGCCTTTCTGCAGCTCTGAAAACGACCTATGAAAACGTGCCAGAGGGCCGGTCGCGCGACTCCTGCCGCTCTAATTCTGTTCGATAATTTGAATGTGCGTTGAAATTCCTATAAAAGAGGCTAAACACATAAATATGTGTCAGGGAGGGAGTTCCATGTAAGTATTTCGCTAGTGGTGAATATGTTCTCAGACAACAAAGACATGTCGCGACTGATGCGATTGCAGAAGGCGATGGACAAGT
>JAFMAU010000119.1 GCA_029784825.1 Nitrososphaerota archaeon
CTAGGAAGGTAAGGGCTGGAATCTCGTTCGACGCGCCTATAGTCGCAGCCCTGGACGAGAACGTCAAGCTCATGGGGGAGGAGAAGGTCACCAGGAGCGAAGAAGTGAACGCGATAATCAGAGAGTACCTCGAGCGGTGCGGCACCGCCAAAGGGATTCGGCAACTCGTCATGAAGTGGAGGGGCCACGACCTGAGATGAGTCCCTTCGGCCGGCCTGGGATTCTGTCTTCGCGTTCTGTCACGACGGGCCGCGTGGCCCACCCGAGGTCCGGTCACGCCGTCATTTCTCTAGTGTTGCTGATGGTCGCAGCCGGTCTGGCGCTGCCGCTCGCGGGGGTCGTGCATGCGGCGGTGCCCGCCATCGATGGCAGCGGGTCCAACGGATGCTACTCGTCGAGCGGCTCCTGTACGGCTTCAATCACCGTCACGACCACCCAGAGCAACGACTGGATCTACTTCGTCCTCGCCTACGGCTACAGCGCCGGACCGTCTGCCCCCACGACCCCCACTGCCACCGGCCTCACCTTCAACGCGAGGTGCACCCTGACCTCCGCGACCAACAACCTGTACGTCAACACCTACTACGCCCTCGCGTCGACAGCCGGCGCGTACTCGATCACCGCAGGCACGGGAGCATCCAAGAACACCGCGACCATGGTCGCGTTCGGCGTCAGCGGGGCAGACTCGAGCAACCCGTTCGACCGGAACCTCGGGAGCTGCGCGGCAGGCTCCTTCGCGACCACGGCCACTTCGCAGTCTGATTCGGCCTCGACCACCGGGACGGCAGACTTGGTCGTGGGATTCCTAGGTGCGGCCGCCGGCAGTAGCGGCCAGACGGTGACCTCCGGCAGCACCCTGGTGACCACCGCCACAGTTGTGCATGGCAGCGCGAACTACTATCTCGCCAGCGCCGAGTACTCCACGACCACCAGTTCTGGGACCCAGCAGCAGTCGTACACACTGAGCGCTTCGCCGGCCCCGGTGGAGTCGACCATGGGCATCGACGCGTTCGTCACCACCGCAGGAATCCCCGTCTTCCCCTATGGAGTCCTCCCTCTGCTGGCAGCCGTGACACTGGTCATGTACTTCCTGAAGGTCAGGGGGGCGCAGAGGCCACGCCCGTCATAGGCGGAAGGCTGAAGAGCCTCGCGAGGACGCACCGGAGGACCCTCCCCCTGGTCGTGGTGCTCGCAGCGGCCCTGCTGCTGTTGCCAGGGTTGTATCTCAACACCCTCGCCTCTTCCAACGTGAAGGTCACTTCCGGGGTCCTGCAGCGCGACCCCGGCTTCCCAGGCCTGCACACGGCGAACGTGTACCTCACGATAAACTACACGGGGATGGGCAGGGGAGAGTTCGACTACGTCGTCTCCTGGAACGGCACCTCCGACGGGGGGTCAGCCTACTCCCAGCACGTCCTGCTCGCGCCCCACACGGCGTTCACCTTCTGGCTGTGCGACCCTCCTTCCGCCTCTGCGGTCAGCGTGGTGACCATGCGCGTCTACGGCGGCGGGCCGGGCTCGAACCCGCTCTACTCCCAGACCCTGGTCGTCTGAAGCCCGGCCGGTTCCTCCGCGCCAGTGGCCCTGACTACCCCGGTGTGGACCTGGGCGGGCTCCCGCTCGGCTCGCCCCCTCCGTGCCGCCCCCGCAGCACCTCGCGGTCCTTCACCCTGACGTAGGCGGCCACCAGCCCGGCGTAGCCGACGACGTAGAACACGTATCCGACCCATCCGTGCAGGTTCCACAGGAGGCCTTCGCTGTAGTACACCCCCGCCACTATCAGGATGACCACCCTCAGGGAGTTCAGCAGGATGAAGAGCAGCGAGCCTCCTATGGCGAAGAGCGTGCTCGTCCTCAGGCTCGGCCTCACGTCCAGGTGCATCATCGCTATGAGCAGCAGGAAGATCGCCATGGACGCCATCCCCGAGCACTCCTGGGAGATGTAGAGGCTCACGGGGCCCCCGCCGGCCGCGGTGAACGTCATGTACACCGAGGTCCAGGAGACCGGGACGTGCAGCAGCGTGGTGATGGCCCTGCTGACCGAGGCCACGACTATGGCGAGAGGGTCTCCGAATGCGGTCGTGAGCATCCCCACCGAGCCCACGGCCAACAGGTAGGCGAGGAGGTAGGGCCAGAGGAACCTGAAGGTCGACGGCTTCAGGGCGACCAACACGCCGACCCAGCAGGTCGTGAGGGCGATGGCGGCGAAGGAGTAGGAACCGGACAGCGAACCGCCGGCAAGGGCGAGGGCGACGAGCGGGAGGACCGCCATGGCGACCCCCGACGCAGCGACGTAGCCGTCCCATCTCTTCTGTCCGAGATAGCGGAGGAACTCCTCCCGTCTGAGCGCGATGAACATCACGACGAAGAGCATCCCTGCCAGCGGGAACGAAGGGACGCTTGTGTCGAAGACCCCGTTGAGCACCTCGCCTATCTTGAGGAGGAGCAGAAGCGCCTGCTGGTAGTAGAGCCCGAGGGACACCGCGGTGGCGACCGCCACAGGGACGAAGGTCCGGTAGCTGGTCTCGCCCCCTCTCACCCCGGACATCTCTGTCTTCAGATTCGCCCGGCGGCCCACTTAAGCCCTGCTCCCGAGGCCCCTCGGGGAGCACGGGGCGGCGGGACAATCACGGTTTTATCCTTCATGGGGGCGGGTCGCCTGCCGCATGAATAAGAGCAGAGCCGCGGGAAGGGCGGCGGTCTTCCTACTCATCGTCCTTGCCGTGGCCGCGTCTTCGGCCCCTTCGCATGCGCAGACTTCCGCCCAGGCCGACGCGCAGATCGGGCAGGCCTACGCCGCCATACTCAGCGCCCAGCAGAGCGGGGGGAACGTGACCGCGCTGGTCGCGAAGCTGAACTCTGCGATCGCCCTCTACCAGCAGGCCGGCCTGTTGAACGCCACCGACCCGTCCGGGGCCAGCTCGCTCTCCTCCCAGGCGTCGGTGCTCGTCCAGCAGGTGATCAGCGGGGCCCCGGCGGTCGCTGCGGCAGGGAAGGCGTCGGTCGCGGCGGCCCAGCTGGACCTCGCAGTCGAGACCGTCGTCCTCGGCGCCCTGGCCGTCGTCACCTACCTCTACCTCCCGCGCGCCTATTGGAGGGTCTGGCTCAGGGTCCACAGGGGCTGGAGGGTGAAGAGGCCATGATCGACGAGGACGTCCGCGTGGCCGCCGTCGGGATCATCATACTGCTCGCGGTGTTCAACGTCTCAGGCTACTACCTGGCGAACAGGAACGTGGAGCCCTTCTCCGAGCTGGGCATACTGGGGCCGACCCAGAAGATCGCCGACTACCCGTCCAGCGTCCTGACCGGCCAGAACTTCACTGTCTACCTCTACGTCGGGAACCACGAAGGCCAGGTCGAGTACTATCAGGTCCAGGTGAAGCTCGGGACCAGCGCCAACGCCAACCAGAGCGTCCCTCTCGCAGCCCCGGCCGTCGACAGCTACGGAGTGGTCCTCCTCAACGACCAGAACCAGACCGCCCCCATGACCCTCTCCCTCGACCACAACGGCACCGACGTCCGCCTGGTCTTCGAGCTGTGGTACTACCAGGCGAACACGTCGGCCTTCTCGTTCTACACCTCCGACTGGCTCTACCTCAACGTGACGGGGCCCTCGATATGAGCAGCCAGGCCGACTCCAAGATGGCCCGCGCCAAGGACGTCATCGCCGCGGGCCTCGGGAGCGAGGCGTCGGTCGACGACGTGATTGGCAGAGCCACCAGGGGGACGGGGGCGAGCTACGTGGACGCGGGGCGCGCGCTCTGCTCCCTGACGGACGAGAAGAAAGCCGCCCTGTTCGACCCCGCTCCGCCTGCCTCCACATTCGGATACCTCGGGAGCGGGTACGCCATGTGGTTCTGGGGGGAGATGCTCTACCTGGCCATCACCATGGGCTCGATCTACCTCTTCCCCCAGGCGCCTCCCTTCGTCTACGTGAGGTACGTCTTCGGCGCGGTCGCCGTCTTCTACTTCCCCGGCTACAACCTCATCGAGGCGCTCTACCCCAAGAAGGAGGACCTCGACAGCCTCGAGCGCCTGGCGCTCTCCATAGGGCTGAGCCTCGCCCTGGTCCCTCTGGTGGGCCTACTCCTCAACTACACCCCATGGGGGATCAGGCTGGAGCCCATCGTGATCTCGCTTTCCATCCTGGGGGTCTCCTTAGCGGTGGTGGCCGCGGCGAGGAAAGAGTCATACATCAGGCTCGCAGCGAAGGCGAAGTAGGGTCTTGGCGGGGTTCAGGTACTTCTCCTTCGGCGCGGGGATCGCATCCTTCGGGGCGGTCGT
>JAFMAU010000011.1 GCA_029784825.1 Nitrososphaerota archaeon
TTCCCGCTATGCCGGCAGCCACGCCCGTGCTGATCAACCCTTCGACCAGGTCTCTGACTCCCTCCTTGGTGAACCTGCCGATCCTCCGCGACCCTTCGGTCACCACCTGCGCGCTCATCAGCGCGAGGTTGGCCGCATAGCTTCCATAGTACTCGCCGTTCTTCTCGTGAGCAAGCTGCCAGTCCTTGACAGCCGTCAGCTTCGCTACCAGGTCCCCGCAGCCGGCTGCGAGGAGCCTCCTGGGCGCTTTGTGGATCACGTCGACGTCGGCGAGGATTCCCAGGGGGGGCTTGGCCTTCACCGAGTAGGGCCTGTCGAGGCCCCTCAGCGATGCGAAAGGCGACGAGATCCCGTCGTGAGATGCGCTCGTCGGCACGGAGTAGAAGGGAAGGCCCTTTCGAAACGCAGCGAGCTTTCCGACGTCGACACTCTTCCCACCTCCGATGCCCACAATGCAGTTCGCTCCCGCTGCCGCCGCCATTACCTTCTCGACGTTCACCAGGTCCGCGGCCGTGACGTCGACCCACTGTCCCCTGCGGCGGATGGCGTCGTCCACCGATTCCTTCACCTTGGTCTGAACGTTGGTGCCCGAAGCAATCACAATCCCGCCTCCTCTGGCCGATTCCTCGATGAAATCTCCGAGCTGAGACAGGACGCCTTCTCCGATCAGGACCTTGGTGGGGAGCTCCATCAGGTGAGAGGCAGGAGCCACGAGGGCCGACGACTTCCCACATGATTTAAGCTCGCCGCGCCAATCCTGGTCTGCCAGCCTCGCGTGCTGCTGGCGTTCGCGACACCAGAACTTTATGCAGCGCAGACTGTCATGGTGACGTGAGACTGACGGTGGAGGCGGCGGTTGCGGGAGCGCTGGTCGTCATCGTGCTTGCCTTCTTCTTCGCCCCAATTGTTCCCGTGACAAGCCTGACCCCCGCTGGCGCCCGTTCGGCCCGGATATCGCCGTCATTCGGATTGTTCCAGTGCGGCGCTTTCGTGGGTGGAGTCGTAATCGAGGTGCCAAACGGGTCGATGGTCGGTCAAGCGCCGTCCTGGGTGGCATCACCAAACTGGAACTGCCAGTTCCCCCACGCGGTGAGGTAGGGAGCCATGCCCCGACCGTCGACAGCAACCGCAGTGGATGGCTTCACGCAGCATGCTTCAGGGCTGGCCCGGGAAGACGACAAGTCTACAGAGCCTCGACGTCGAAAGATTAAATAGGATACGCGGGACAGACTAAAATCGTCTCTTCTTAGGAGGCATGTTTTTTCTGATGTCACGAGAAACCAATGGGATGAGTGGAAAGCCTCTGGGCGCCGCTGTGTATCACGGCACCACCACGGTGGGCGTGGTCTGCAGCGACGGCGTGGTCTTGGCTACCGACACCAGGGTGACCGCTGGCGGCTTCATCGCCCACAAGCGGGGGAAGAAACTCCTCAAGATCGACGAGAACATGGCGATGACCATCTCGGGCGGGGTCGCAGACGCCCAGAACGTGGTTGACATCCTGAAGTACTACACCAACATCTACAGGGTCGAAAAGGGAAGGCGGCTCCCGATAAAGTCGGCCGCTCAGATACTCTCCAACGTCCTGTTCTCTTCCAGACTGTACCCATACATCGCGGATGTCCTCGTCGGCGGAATGGACAAGACCGGCGGTTCGCTCTACAACGTGGACTTCTTCGGGTCCGTGAACCAGGAGAAGATGGTGGCAACGGGCAGCGGTTCCCCCGTCGCCTACGGCGTCCTCGAGGGGGAGTTCAAGGAAGGGATGCCCGTCGCCAAGGCTTACCCCCTGGCAGCCAAGGCAATCATAGCGGCCACCAAGAGGAACGTAGCGACCGGGGACCACTTCGACGTGGCCATTATCGACAAGGACGGCTTCAGGGAGCTCAGCGAGCAGGAGAAGGACAAGCTGCTCGCCCAGTTCACGAATCGCAATTAGAGTTTGGAACAGAAAACGAACGGTGCAGGCATGATGAGCACCATTCTGAACAATATCCCAGCGGACGCTCAGATCACCAGGATCGAGTATGAAGGTCCCAGGATAGCGCTGTACACGAGGAACCCGGCCTTCCTCCACAAGAACAGCTACGTGATATCTGACATCGTCAACAATCTGAAGAAGAGGGTGGTCACCAGGACTGAGAAGTCCATACGCAAGCCGGAGAGCGACGCGCGGAAGATACTGGAGCAGCTGGTGCCCGTCGAAGCGGGAGCGAACGGCTACTACTTCGACGACGCCCTGGGCGAGATAATCGTCGAGGCTGCCATGCCCAAGCTGCTTTCGCAGGAGGCGGGCTTCGACCTCGGCAACGCCATGGAGCAGACCGGCTGGAAGGTGAAGGTGAGGAAGGCCCCCCACATACAGTCCACAGCCATCCAGAACGTCTACTACACCATGAAGGCGGAGAGCGACAGCAGGGAGAAGTTCTACAAGGACCTGGGGGAGTCGATATTCCGACCGAGGCTCACGTCCACCGAGCACGTCACCATCAAGACGCTCGGCGCCTTCCAGGAGGTGGGCAGGTCGTGTCTCTTGGTCGAGACGGCCGAGAGCAAGGTGATGCTCGACTGCGGGATCCACCCTGGCTCGCGGTACACCTGGGACGCCTACCCGCGGCTCGACTGGGCGGACGTCTCCCCCGGAGAGATTGACGCCATAATCATCAGCCACTCCCACCTGGACCACATGGGCTTCCTGCCGGCCATGTTCAAGTACGGCTACGACGGGCCGGTCTACTGCACCGAGCCGACCCTCCCCCTGATGACGCTGCTCCAGAACGACTTCGTCAAGATCGCCCAGATAGAGGGCGGCAGGCTGATCTACGAGCAGAAAGACATCAGGGACGAGATCTCGCACACGATAACGCTGCCCTACGGCATGGTCACCGACGTCTCCCCGGACATCAAGCTCGTCTTCAACAACGCCGGCCACATCCTCGGCTCTGCCACCGTGCACCTGCACATAGGCGACGGGGCCCACAACATAGTCTACACCGGCGATTACAAGTACGGGAGGACGCAGCTCTTCGATTCGGCGACCTGGAACTACCCCAGGGTGGAGACTCTCATTACAGAGAGCACCTATGGCGCCAAGGAGGACATTATGCCGGTGAGGGAGGAGGTGGAGATGACCTTCGTCAACGCCATCAACAGCGTGCTGAAGGTGGGCGGCAAGGTGCTGATCCCGATACCTGCGGTCGGCAGGGCGCAGGAGATCCTGCTTGTGCTCGACCACTACATGCGGAACAAGGTGCTCGTGGAGGCGCCGGTGTTCATGGAGGGAATGATATCCGAAGCCACGGCCATCCACGTCTCCTACGCAGACTACCTTTCGAGGGAGCTGAGGGCCAAGATACTGGAAGAAGGGGTGAACCCATTCACGTCGGAGTACTTCACCGAGGTCGAGCACCCCTCCAACAGGGAAGAGGCCTACCGCGAGGGACCTGCGATAATCATGGCGACATCCGGCATGCTGGAGGGAGGGCCCGTGCTGGACTATTTCGAGAACATAGCGCCGTCGGAGCGCAACAAGATTCTTTTCGTATCCTACCAGGTCCAGGGCACGCTCGGGAGGCGCGTGCTGGACGGCAGCGGCCAGGCGAGCCTGATGGACCAGGGCGGGAAAATCAAGATCGTCGACGTGAAGTGCCAGGTGCAGAAGGTGGAAGGCTTCAGCGGCCACAGCGACTACAACCAGATCATCCGCTTTGTCGGGAAACTGAGACCGAAGCTTCAGGTCGTGCTAGTCAACCATGGCGACAAAAGGAAGACGGAGAACCTCGCCTACGCGATTCAGCGCATATACAGGGTCCCGACGATGCACCCTGCCGTCCAGGAAGCGATCCGCGTCTACTGACTTCGAGGACATCCTGAATCGTGGTCTCCTCCGAAGTGCATCGTACGGGCCGCGACAGGCGTTGACGCATGCGGGCCAAATGCCCAAAGTGCGGCGCAGTCTTTGAACGCACGACGATGATGTCACTCGTCCACCTCGGAAGTCTGAAGCTTGTCAAGTGCCCGTCGTGCGGAAAGCGCAGCATGATGGACACGGACGTGAGCGACCCGCTCAACTGGCCCCCCGAGCCGCCGTCCAAGAGTTCGCGGTAGTGAGCCTACTGGAGGCCGCGCCATATACGGACGCCGGGCGGAGTGATCACCACTCGCTCGTCACCGAGCCTTGCTATGTCACCGCCGACCGATGTCGCATATTCGTACAGCTGCTCCACCGATGATTTCAGTTCGTCGAGGCTCTTCTGGGCCAGAGGCGTCACCTTCAGGATCACGATCGTCTTGTTGGAGACGTCCTCCTGGATCTTCGGGATGTCCTCCACGCTCCGGAGGGCGAGAGCCTTCAGAAGTATCTCCTTGCCCTTGCCTTCCATCTTCTTTTCCTGTATCACGTTCGACGACAATTTCGCGCTTGTTTCTCCTTGTGCCTGTGCGGCATTATTAAACTCGTATCCCAGAATTAGACGCTCCGCTGAATTGGTAGACAAGATTGTGGAGATTAGTTGCTAAGCTCAGTGCCGGAGGTGGAGGGGTGAGTGAAAGTGTGCGGACGCGCAGAGGCGTATCATGGGTGGCTGCTTCGGGCTAGACCATCCTGTGGATTGTCCAATACCTGTCGCCGACGTGGTGCACGTTCTTGAGGCAGACGCCTTTGGTCATGGACAGCGCGTCGCCGTTGGTCACGGTGGCTTTGCCTATCGCGATGGCCCGCCCCTTCTTCTCCTCCCTGACGACGACCAACCTCCCCGTCTCGCCCCACTGGTCGAAGGACTTGATGCCGGGCCTCATCACGTCTGCGCCGTTGAGCATGAACTTGATTGCGCCCTCGTCGACCGTAGCCGACGGGAACAGGTCGAGGGTCTCCTTGGAGCCCAGGAACGGAAGGAACCCTTCCTCCGACTGGATGAATGTCAGGCCGTCGAGGTTCACGAAGACCACGCCCTCGGTCGGCTCCTCGCATCTTGCCTGGGCCGACTTGCCGAGCCCGAGGTTCACACCCGTCGACGCCTCCACCTTCCCGACCATGTCCATGGAGTCGTGCCTCGAAAGGACCCACTTCTTCATTCGTTTTCACCGCTTGTTACTGCTTAAATAAATCCGTTCGACGGGGCGACAAGCAATTCATGTCAGTTGACATGGCGGTCAAGGTTCTCGACGAGAGCGTCGGCAAGGTGGTCCTGATTAAGTTGAAGGGTGGCAAGGTGATCAGGGGTTCGCTTCAGGGCTTCGACCAGCACATGAACCTGTCCCTGGAGAATGCGGAAGAGGTGACGGAGGACGGTAAGTCCAACTCGCTGGGGGCCCTGATAGTCCGCGGTGACAACATAATCATGATATCGCCGCCGCCTAACTGAATTGTGCTTTAATACCGAGCAGGCTTCAGCGTCTGCAACAAGGTCCTAGTCTTGGTCGACTTTCTCTCCACCCTCCTCGGGGCGATAGTAGGAGTTGCTGGAGCATCAATCGCGTCCTATGTGGCATTCTTCGCGCGCCCCCGCTCGTCCAGAGCGAGGGCGGCGGTGAGGGAACCCGAGGGGACGGCTTCAAGGCTCACGATCCCTGCCCCGAGTCTGGAAAGGTCGAGGAGGGAGATGAGAGCCCTCATGGTGGAGAGGGACCTGCTCTCCTCCGCCCTCATGAAGGTCTACGAGGCTGAGACCGACGGAAGGATAACCAAGGAGGAAAGGGAGATGATAGCCAAGAAGTACAGCGACCAGATTAAGGACCTGCAGTCGAAGCTGAAGGACGTCGAGCTTGTCGTCGAGGTAGGCGAGCTTGAGGGCCTCAGGGAGGAGCTCGTTACCATGTTCCAGGAGAAGATCCAGCATCTGGAGACGAGGCTGGACCAGGCCAGGGAGAGGCTCGAGGCGGCTGCGCCTCAACTGCAGGCCCCTTCCGCCGTCCAGGCGTCGGTCAGGAAGGAGACGCCCCCCAAGGCCGAGAGGCCGACGGAGCTTGAGAAGGCGGTTGAGAAGAAGGCAAAGCCAGAGATGTCCGAGTCCGAGAAGAGGAGGAAGGAGATCACCAGCGAGGTCATGGAGGCGCTCACCAAGCTCGAGCGCATCGACGTAGAGAAGAAGCAGCAGGAAACCTGATGGAAAGCCAGAGACGCGCCCTGAGAGGGGTCGCGGAGCACATCTCGAAGAGCATCTCCCAGGGAGACACCGTAGGGCTCGGGAGCGGCGCGACCGTCGCAGCACTGCTGGAGGAGCTCGCGCCTCTGCTGGTGGCCAGGAAGGCGGAGGTGCTCGGCGTCCCGACGTCCACGCAGATAGAGATGGTCGCAGCCAGGAACGGGTTCAAGCTCACTCAATTCCAGGGCTCTGTGGACTTCGTCATCGACGGGGCAGACCAGGTGGACGACGAGCTCAACCTGATCAAGGGCGGAGGAGGTGCGCTGCTCAGGGAGAAGATCCTCATGGGGAACACCGGAGGGACGGCGATAGTGGCTTCCGAGAACAAGTTCGCAAGGAGGCTGTGCGAAAACGGGGTTCGCGTGCCGGTGGAAGTGCTGCCCTTTGCCAGGAGGAGCGCCAAGGTCGGCCTCTCGAGGCTGGGAGGGGTCCCCGAGGAGAGGCTTCTCCCGAAGGGCTATCCCTACTTCACGGAAAACGGGAACGTGATTCTGGACACCGCATTCGAGCCCTTGGCGAAGCCGAGGGAGCTGGAGATGAGCGCAAAGTCGGTGCCTGGTGTCGCCGAGGTGGGCATCTTCACCTTCAAGCCGATAACCGTGTACAAGCTAGTCTCTGAAGGAACATTCGACGTGCTCCAGTGACCTTCTGTAAAGTAGTGCTTATATCGGGGCAGTTGACGCGGAGTTTCAAGAGCCACAGTGACGAGAGAAGTCGGCTACAAGACTCATCCGATAGACCCGAATTTCCAGCAGAAGGTTGCTGAGTTCCCGATCACAGGAGAGCACAACGGGCACAAGGTGAGGGCCCAAGGAGTGCAGCGGATGGACGGAGAAGGCAAACCGTATCCGACTGCGCATGGGATTCACGGGACCGCTGTCGCAGTGGACTGGGAGAACTGCACCGCAGACGGCGTTTGCATGGACGTCTGCCCCGTTTTCGTTTTCGAATGGCTGCTGAACCCTGGGCAGGCCGGGACGGGCAAGGACAAGGTCCTCGATGCGGGCTCGGAGGAGTACAACCAGTACAGGTCGGACAAGTCGGACCCTGTCAGGGAGCCGGACTGCATATTCTGCATGGCGTGTGAAACGTCCTGCCCCACGCAGTGCATTAAGATAACGCAGCCCTAGGCAGGTAGAGTTCGCCTCTCCCGCATTTCCGTCTGAAAGCAGAGGGGACTTCATGCAGCGCGCAGGCCGCGGGGCATTTCTGGGACGCCCATCTGCGCTGACCTTAAAGCGAGACCGAATCGAGAGAGAGGAAATTGGCTGGAGACAGAGGCTATGGCCTTCTCATCCCGCTGTCGATGATCTGGGGCGGGGCCTTCGTAGCCATCAGGCAGGCAGACTTCGAGCTTTCGTCGGTCAACCTCACGATAATGAGGTGGTTCATAGTCTGCGCGTGCTTCCTGGTCCTCTACCCGTTCATAGTCAGGCCGAGGGGCAAGCTCGAGCTCCGCGACCTTCCCAGATTCCTCGTGGTGGGCGCCTTCAACGTGGCCGTCTACCACCTCTCGCTCAACTTCTCCGAGAAGACGGTCGATGCGTCCCTGGCCGGGCTGCTCATCTCGCTGGCGCCGCTCTTCGGCGTGGTACTCTCGGCAATCTTCCTGCAGGAGAAAGTGGGCCGCAGGGTGGTGCTCGCACTGGCACTGGGGTTGACCGGGACGTTCATCATCTTCGTGCCCGACCTGGATCTGGGGATCACGACCATGCTTGGACCTCTCGCAGTGGTCCTGTCCAGCTTCGCCTCCGGCGCGTACACGGTGGCTTCGAAGCCGCTGGTGACCAAGTACGGCCCGATAGCGGTGTCGGTGTGGTCAGCCCTGATTGGCACGGCGCTCCTTCTTCCGCTGGTCACCCCCAGCCTCCTGCTGCAGGCGGAGTCGCTCTCCCCCGTAGGCTGGGCATCTGTCCTGTACCTCTCTCTGCTGAGCACCGTTCTTGCTAACACGATCTACTACACGCTCGTGGGGCGCCACCCGGTCTCCAAGCTGAGCGTCCAGCTCTACCTCGTGCCGCTGGTCTCGGTGACAGGCGGGGTCATTCTTCTCGGCGAGTCTCTCAGCATCTTCACGGTGGCCGGCGGCGTCGTCCTCCTGCTAGCCGTGACCCTGGTCACCTGGCGCCGCCGATGAGCAAGCCATTTATCGGCGAAGGGTCAGGAGGGGCGGAAATCTTGGAAGAGGACAACGAGCTCAAGCTGATCGAGCAGAGGAAGCTCGCCCAGATGAGGAAGAGGATCACAGCGACTGCGGCCCCGAAGTCACCGAAGGACGAGAAGACGTCCAGGCAGCTGGTCGAGGAGAAGCTGTACGACAGGGGGACTGAGGTCCTTGACGCAGCCTACTCCTACTTCCCTGAGCAGACTGCGAAGATAGTCGACGAGCTGGCGGCCATGGTGAAGGACGGGCGGCTGGCGGGCCAGATCTCCGGCGGCGAGCTCTATTCTGTCTTCAGACAGATCGGCCTGAGGTTCAACCTGAAGACCTCGTTCAAGGTGCAGGACAGGGGAAGGCTGGTGGACCTGAGCGAGAAGCTGATGCGGAAGGAGGAGGGCTAGGCTGCCCATCGCTTCGAAGCCCGCTCTGCAGGGGGTCACCGAGCGGGTGCTTTCCACGCCGAGGGCGAGGAACCCGGTGCTGGTCTGCGGGATGCCAGGCAGCGGCTACGTCGGGAAGCTGGGTGCCGACCACTTGATTGACCTGTTCAAAGCCAAGAAGGTCGCAGAGTACAGCTGCGAGAGCTTCCCTCCGCAGGTGAACGTGAAGGAGGACGGCACTGCCCAGACGCCCAGGGCAGAGCTCTACTTCGCGTCCCAGAAGAAGGGCCACGACATCCTCGTCTTCACGGCGGAGGCCCAGCCGACCACCTCGGAGGGCGAATATGGGCTCTCCGACGCTGTGGTCAGTTTCGCGAGGAAGATGGGCGTGAGGACGGTGTATACCCTCGCGGCATACATCACGGGAGCGTTCTCCAACTCGCCGCGCGTCTTCGGGGCTGGCACATCCAAGGCGATGCTGGAGGCACTGTCGAGCAATGGAGTCACGCTGATGAAGGAAGGAGGGATAAGCGGCATGAACGGGCTGCTGATCGGCATCGCATCGCTGAGGGGGCTCGAGGGAGCCTGCCTTCTGGGCGAGACCTCGGGCTATGTCGTCGACGCGGCCGCGTCGCAGGCCGTCATGGAAGCGCTGTCCAGAATCATAGGGGTGCCTATCGACACCGCGAAGCTGAGGGAAAAGGCCGAGGAGACGCAGAAGGTGATCAGCCAGCTCCAGAGCATGTCTGCGGAGCAGACGCAGGAGGCAGCGCAGCAGCCACGGAGGGAGCAGCGGCCCGGATACATCAGCTAGGCCCTGACCGCCCGGGCGTGTCCACGGTGAGAATTACGCCCAAGACTTAATAGGAAAATTCCCAGGGAGCAGGAAACATGAAGACTGTAGGGTATATCTTCCCAGTCACTGCCTTCGTCGTCTTCGTTCAAGCCATCACAGGTGCCGCGACGGTCCTGAACTTCTACGATTTCGGCGCCCACTTGGTGTCGGGGTATGTGGTCGCCATATTCGCTCTAGTCTCGGTCGTAGTCGCATTCATCTCGAAGCCAAAGTACAGCGCGCTGAGGTACTCTTCGCTGGTGCTGTTCGTCCTGGCCCTGATCCAGGGAGCCATCGGCTTCCAGGCGCAGACGAGCGACCAGCTCGTAGTAATCCACTTCGTCAACGCGCTCATAATGTTCGGGATCTCCATAGCCATGACGTTCTACGCGTTCAGGTGGGGCAGGATGCAGCCCGCCCCGGCGACGCCCGGCCCCTCCTAGGCTCGAGGGAGCCGAAGGGGAGTCTGGTTACCTAGAGTAATCTCTGGACCGGCTAGCCCTTGATGTTGCCGATGGGACGAAGGGCCACGACCTTCTTCGAGATGCCCGCCCTGTGCATCGTCTCGACGACCTGTGAGATGTCCTTGTAGGCCAGCCCCGCCTCTTCCGCAAGCCCGTCCATGGTGGCGGCCTTGACGTAGATGCCGTGCTGCAGCATTTTCTTCTGCAGCTCGTTGCCCCTGACCGTCCTCTTCGCGGCGGTCCTGGACATGGTCCTGCCCGAGCCGTGGGCCGTGGAGCCGAAGGTCTCCTCCATGGCCTTCTGGGTGCCCACGAGAAGATACGAGCCAGTCTCCATGGAGCCGCCGATTATCACAGGCTGGCCCACGCTCCTGTAGGGCCGGGGCACGTCCGGATGACCTGGGCCGAAGCTCCTGGTCGCTCCCTTCCTGTGAACAACGACGTCCTTGGCCGACCCGTCGTAGGAGTGCCTCTCCACCTTGGCCACGTTGTGGCAGACGTCGTAGATCAGATGCATGTCGAGGGCTTCGGCGTCTTTGTGGAAGGTGCGGGCGAAGGCCTCCCTCACCTTGTTCACTATGATCTGTCTGTTGACGAAGGCGTAGTTCGCCGCGCAGACCATGGCGGAGTAGTAGTCCTTCCCCTCCTTCGAACTGAAGGGCAGGCATGCAAGGTCCCGGTCCCTCACCTGGATGTCGAACTTCCTCATGCCTGTCTCGAAGGTCCTGAGGTAGTCGGTGCATATCTGGTGGCCGAAGCCCCTGCTCCCGCAGTGGATCATCACCATGACCTGGTCTTCGTGGACGATTCCGAACTCCTTCGCCAGAGCCCGGTCCAGGAACCTGTCGGGGTCGACCACCTGGACCTCAAGATAGTGATTGCCTGACCCGAGGGTGCCGAACTGGTTGATGCCCCTCCTGATGGCTTCCCTGCTCACCTTGCCTATGTCGGCCCCCTTGATGTAGCCCCCCTCCTCGACGTGCTCGGGGTCGTCGTCCCATGCGAGGTCGTGCTCGGCGCACCAGCGGACGCCGAGGGAGGTGATGTCCCCGATTTGCGACTCTGCGAAGCCCTGGGCGCTCCTGGCGCCCACACCCACGGGGACGAGGCTGTAGATCAGGTCGACGAGCTCCCGAATCTTCGGCTGCACGTCAGATGCCCTGAGGTTGGTCCTGATGAGACGCATTCCGCAGTTGACGTCGAAGCCGACGCCGCCGGGAGAGATCACGCCCTTCTCCGTGTCGAAGGCTGCGACGCCGCCGATGGGGAATCCGTAGCCCCAGTGGGCGTCCGCCATGGCGTAGGCGCACTTGACTATGCCTGGAAGGCAGGCGACGTTGGTGACCTGCTCGAAGACGCCCGAGTCCATGTTCTCAAGCAACGCCTTGCTCGCGTAGATGCGGGCCGGAACATTCATGCCGGGCTTGAAGGATGTCGGTATCTCCCAGGAAACCTCTGAGACTTGCTTTATCCCTTCAACTGATTTCAGAATCGGAGCCCTCTTGGGCGAGGCTTCCGGTTCGTTCTTTAAGCGTTTAGCGGGTCTGCGTCAGATGTCCAGGACTATGGTGGCCTTCCAGGCCCTCCCGCTGCGGCGAAGTCCGAACATGTGCATGGTGACGGCCTTGGCGTCGTTCCTCAGGGCGTGCCTCTCCCTATCGATCGACTCCCCGGCTGCGACGCAGACAAGCGACTTTGAGTCCTTGCCGAGGCTGACCCTGAAGCTCTTGAAGAGCATCGAGTCAACGTCCTTGATGATTATGAGTTCGGTGAGGAAATCGTAGAGAAGGCGGTCCGTGGTCTCGGACGAGAGCCGGAGGGTCCTCTCCTCCCTCGCCTTCACCGTGCGCGGGTCAACCATCACGTCCGTCAGACCGAGGGCCGAAGCCTCGAAGAGGCCTTTCAGGGTGGTCGAGCTCGCCTCGTAGGCCACGTCCGCAAGGGCGATGTCCGGTATGAACCTGAAGGGCAATCGCGGCTGCGTCAATCTTCCACTTGAAAACTGTTAGTGCGGGGGCGGGTCAGGAATGGCCCGGGATTATCCCGAGATCCCTTCCCGCCCTTTCGAACGCGCCGGTCGCCGCGTCCAGGTCCTTGTCCGTCAGGGCGGCGTTCATTATCGTCCTTATCCTCGCCTTCCCCTGGGCCACCATCGGGAAGACGATGGGGAGCGCGAAGACCCCCAGGTCGAAGAGCTTCGCGCTGAGCCTCTTCGCCAGGCCGCTGTCTCCGACCATCACCGGGGTTATCGGCGTCTCGCTCTTCCCGATGTCGAACCCGAGGTCCTTCATGGCCGCCTTGAAGCGGCGCGTGTTCTCCCAGAGCCTCTTCACGTGCTGGGGCTCCCTCTCGAGGACGTCTACGGCCGCCAGGCAGGCGGCTGCCACGGCGGGCGGAGCCGAACCGCTTAGGAGCCAGGTCCTCGACTTGTTGTACGCGAAGTTAATCAGCTCGCGGGAGCCCGAGATGTGGCCGCCCACGACGCCGAACGCCTTTGAGAAGGTGCCCATCTCGACCTGGACGGACTTCCTTGGCAGCCTGAAGTGCGAGACTATCCCCCTTCCTCCCTCGCCCAGCACCCCTTCGCCGTGGGCGTCGTCGACGTACACCATGGCGCCGTGCTGCTCGCCCAGCTTCGCGATCCTGTCCAGCGGTGCGACGTCGCCGTCCATGGAGAAGACTCCGTCGGTGATGATCAGGACTCTCCTGTAGGGTTGGGTCGCCTTCTCCGCCTCGTCCAAGACCCTGGCCAGGTCGTCGGTGTTGCAGTGTTTGTAGACCGAGCGCTCTGCGTAGGAGAGCCTGGTCCCGTCGATGATGCTCCCGTGGTTCAGCTCGTCGCTGACTATCAGGTCCCCCTTGCCTGCGAGCTGCGGAATCAGGCCCGAGTTGGTCGCGAATCCCGACTGGTAGGCCAGCGACGCCTCTGCGCCCTTGAACCTGGCAAGCCTCCGCTCCAGCTCCAGGTGGATGTCCATGTTGCCTGCTATGGGCCTTACCGAGCCAGAGCCGGCGCCGTGGGTCTTCACCGCGTCGACGGCCGCTGCCTTGACCTTCGGGTGGTTGCTGAGACCCAGGTAGTTGTTGGAGCAGAGCATGATGACGCTCTTCCCGTCGATGATGCAGCGGGGGGTGCTGGGCCCTGCCAGGACCCTGAGCTTCCAGTCGAGCTCCTGGTCCACCAGCTGGTCGTACTCCTCCTTCAGGAATCCGTCAGGGTCGCGCAAGGGAGCTCCTGCGCAACGATGTCAGAAGGAAGTCTAATCGGCTTTTCTCCGAGGCGGGAAGCCGCTCGCTCAGCTTCAATATCATGTCGTCGGTCATCTTCGGCAGGTCGAAGGCGGGCGACCAGCCCCACTCCTTGCGGGCGCGGCTGTCGTCGATGGATTCGGGCCAGGAGTCGGCGATCTGCTGGCGCGCGTCGGGCGCGTAGCCGCAGGTGAAGGACGGCAGGCGCTTCCTGATGGACTCTGCGAGCTGGCCCGGGGAGAAGCTCATGGCCGAGAGGTTGTAGCCCATGTGGGTCCTCACGCGTCCGAGGTCAGTCTCCATCAGTCTCATGGCTGCGGAGATGGCGTCAGGCATGTACATCATCGGGAGGGTCGTCTTCTCCGCCAGGAAGCAGCGGTACCCGTCAGCGCGCACGGCGGCGTCGAACATCTCGACGGCGTAGTCGGTGGTTCCGCCTCCCGGTTTCGTCTTGCTGCTTATCAGGCCCGGGTAGCGGATGCACCTGGTGTCGACGTGGTATCTGGCGAAGTAGTAGTTGCATAGCAGCTCCCCCGCGACCTTGGTCACACCGTAGAGCGACGTCGGCGTGAGCGGGGCGTCCTGGGGGGTTGCCCTCTTCGGGGCCGCCGGGCCGAAGACCGCCATGGAGCTCGGCCAGAACACACGCGACACGCCCAGTTCGGCCGCGCCTTCGAGGACGTTCCTGAGCCCCTGGATGTTGACGCCCCAGGCGAGGTCGGGCTTCGACTCGGCTACGGCAGACAGGATCGCGGCCAGGTGGTAGACGACCCGTATCCTGTGCTTCTTGAGGACCGTCAGAAGGGCGGCCTTGTTTGTGACATCGAAGTGCTCCTCGGGACCGGGTCCGATGTTCGCGGCCTGCAGCCCGGGGAGGACACCCGCGACCACGTTCTCGGCCCCGTACTTCTCGCGGAGCGCGGGGACAAGTTCGGAACCAATCTGCCCGGTCGAACCGGTGACGAGTACCTTGGGCCCCATTCGACGAGCGGCGGAGTCGGACCTCGTTTAAGCCTTGGGTGGCCCCTATGCAACTACCTTCATTGTTATCGTAGAGAGTACTCCGGGGTTCGCCCTGAGCTTCTCAGTTATCACTGCCTTCACCGCCTGTTCATCTGGGCCTTCCACGAGCACAAGGAGGTCGTAGATCCCGTACGTCTGGTAGACGGCGGCGATGCCTGGGGTCTTCTTGAGCGAGGCTATGCTTCCTTCCTCCGTCCCTGGCGAGAGGTTCACGAGGACAATCGCCCGCTCCATGCAATCGATTGGGGGAAGCCACGATTAAAGAATATCCCGAGCGGGCTCCGACCACTCCGCGGGTCCTGTTCGTCCCGGTTCGCTCTGCGCGCTCGCCGCCGTTGTCATGAGTAGGACCATCAATCCCCACCCATGCCGAGACAGGCGGTCTGGCATGAGAATCAGCCGACTCCTCGCCGCCGCGGTACCGCTGGGTGTCGCCGTTCTCCTCGTGTTCATCATTTTCGTTCCTGTCGTGCCGTCTCAAGGTGGAGGAAGCATGACGGGGTGCAGCCCGCACGGATGCATGACGGATATCGTTCGATACGAGTCGGTTTCATGCGCGCACGGAGGCTGGGGCGCGGCATTCCAGACCGGGGTGAACTGGTATTTGGTGGATGGCTGGGTGTGCAGCTGTCCCGCCGAGATGCCAGGTCACATCGTGCCGTGCTGTGTGCCCCCGCTCGCGGGAGTCGTCTGGCCGGCGATCGGATTGCTGGCAGTCGCTGACCTTGTCTCGCTTGCAGTCATCGCTCTCGATCTGACGCGGTTTCGGGGCGCTGGAAGGCCCGCAAGACCCAAACCGAGAAACGCGAGAACCCTGCCAGTCTAGACGCTCTTGCTCAGCCGCTCCAGCTGCCTTAGCGACTCGGTGACAACCTCGATGCTGTCCAGGTAGTCTTTGACGGAGACTGCTTCCCCGTCAGTGTGGGAGAGCTTCGAGTCCGCGGGGCCGTAGGTGACGCACTCTGCGCCTGTGGCCGCGGCGAAGGTGTTCATGTCGCCCGAGCTGGTCTTCCTGACGAACACTGGCTTGTCCTTGAGCTTCAGTATGATTGCTCGCTGGAAGGACCTGACCAGCGTCGAGTTGGGGTCTGCCTCATAGGCTTCGGTCGCCTCTTCGAATTCGACAGCGACGCGAGTCCTCCCCTTGTGCGACCCGGAAATCACCTTCTTGAGGTCCCTCTTCACTGCGGCTGCCGTCAGACCCGGGGGCAGCCTGACGTCGAAGTCAGCCCTGCAGACTGGCGGAATCACGTTGTGGTAGGTCCCTGCCCCGACCAGAGTGGGAGAGATTGAGAGCGACCTGAAGTGGTCATCAGCGCGGCTCTTGCTTGCTTCGAATCTCTTGAGCGCATTCAGGATGGAGAAGAACTCGTCGACTGCGCTGACGTATGCCCAGGGCGAGGCCGCGTGGCCGCCCTCGGTTTCGATGGTCAGGCGGACGCCGAACCTTCCTCGGTAACCTATGGCCACCCTGTTGGCTCCGGACGGTTCTCCGAAGACTGCGTAGTCGTAGCGCTTGCTGCCTCTGATGATGGCGTCAATCCCCTCGCCGTTCCCTTCTTCCTGGGTGGCCCCCACGAAGGTCACCGATAGCGCCGCGTTCGAGGCTCGGGAGCCTGCCACCAGAAGGGCGCATAGGGCGGACTTGGCGTCGGCCGCCCCCCTGCCGAACATCTTGCCCGCCCTGCGCGCCACGGGGAGGTTCCCGGGCACAGTGTCCATGTGCCCGCAGAGGAGGACACTCGCCCCCCCCGAGCCGATCTCGCCCGCCGCGTTGCCCGCATCGTCGATCCTCACCTTCCTGTAGCCCAGCTGCTTCATCTTCGATGCAAGATATCTGGCAAGGCCGGACTCCTCACCTGTCGGAGAGTAGATCTTGAGGGCGCCTGCTAGGAGCGCAACAGGGTCGGGGACCACGCCGCTCATCTTTTCTGGAGGGTTACTAAATAGTCCACTATCAGCTTCGGTATGTCGACGCCGGTGGCCGGGACCGTGTTCTTGAACTCCGTCGTGTTGTTCACTTCGTGCACCAGCAGGCCCTCGCTCTCGGACTCCATGAGGTCGACTCCTGCGATCTCGCACTTCGTGGCCGACGCCGCCCTTATCGAGAGCTCGTCGAGCTCCTTGTCTATCTTGCAGGCTTCGGCCTTTCCGCCTCTGGCAGTGTTCGTCCTCCAGTCGGTCGAGCCGCTGTACCTGTAGATGGCGGCCACAGTCCTGCCGCCTATGACGAACGAGCGTATGTCGCGCGGCGGCCGCTTCACGAACTCCTGGAGGTAGTAGACCTGATACAGCGGGAACATGTATTCCCTGTCCTCCAGGACGGCCTTGGCGAAGTCCTCGTCCTTCAGCAGCGCCGATAACCTGCCCCAGCTCCCGACGACCGGCTTGATTACCGCTGGATAACCCAAGCGAGCTGCAGATCTGAGGGCGGCTTCTTCGGTGAAGGACAGCCTTGTCTTGGGAGTGGGTACACCGCGCCTCACGAGCTGCAGCGTCCCGAAGAGCTTGTTGCCGCACGTCCATGCTGAATCGAAGCAGTTCACCACTCTGATGTCGGCGGCCTCGAGGGCCGCCGTTGAGTGCACGTTCCTAAAGTAGCTCACGCATCGCTGGAGGACGACCTTGTCTGTTATCCCGGTCTTGCGCGAGTTGATGTCGATGTCGAGGCCCTTGGAATCGGTGAGATTGACCTTGACTCCAAGCTTCTCCGCCGCAGAGACTATGGCCTTCTCTTCCCAGCGGATGGTGTCGTAGAGCAGGGCGAACGAGGCCGTCGGTTACTCGCCCCAGTCTTCCTCTTCGAGCTCCGCCGGGCGAAGGGTGAAGAGTGAGCCACTCTGCTCTCTGACCAGTTCGTAAGTTGCGCTGCAGTCCCTGCAGGTCAGGATCTCTCCCTGAATCGCGTCCGACGGGACTGCGAGTTCAGCATCGCATTCTGTGCACTTCAGACGAGTTCACCTCCGCACCTTGCGATTCCAACCGCGGGGGCCACATTATAAAACGATATCCGCACGAAATTAGCGAATTGTGCGGAGCACCATCGTCGTGTTCGTATTGATGACCCCTTCCACACGCCGAATAGCCTCGATTGACTTGTTGACCTCGACGATATTCGCACCTTTGACCAGCACCGCGATGTCAAACTGCCCAGCGGTCTCGTAGACAACCTCCACGCCAGTCACCGCCTTCAACTTCGAGCTGACCTGGCCGGTTGGGACCGACGGATTGACCGAGACCCACGTGATGGCGCTGCTGAGTTTCTGGTCGTCGACCTCGACGGTGAACCTGCGGATTCTTCCGCTGTCCTTGAGGTTCATGATTCTCCGCCTTACTGCCGACTCTGACATTCCCAACCTCTGGGCCAGCTCAGTGTTGGAGGTTCTAGAGTCCTGGGTCAGGATTGCGACGATCTGTTCATCGGTCCTATCCGAAGCGCCTCTTGTCCTCGGCATCCAGAACTCCCTCCAGCGCCTCCAGACCCCTGGCTATTTGGCTGTCGTCTACGACAAGGGGCGGGAGGAGTCGGAAGGTCTCCTTGCCCGAATAGGCGAAGATGGCTCCCCGACCGATGGCATCCAGCAAGAGCTGGTGGATGTCGACCCTTGTCTCGAGCGCGAGCATCATGCCCAAGCCCCTCGCCTCCCTCGCCACCTTGTGATTCGAGGCGATCTTCGCCAGTCCTTCCTTCAGCCGTCTTCCCTTGACCTCAGCCGTCGCTGGGAAGTTGTTCTTCTTGATGAAGCCGAGCGCCGCAGAGCCCGCCGCGCAGGCGAGCGGGTTCCCGGCGAAGGTTCCCGTGTGCTCACCCTTCTGGAGCCGCGACATGATCTCAGCGGTAGAGACGGCAGCTCCGAGCGGCACACCGCCGCCCAGCCCTTTCGAGACGGCCATGATGTCTGGCACGACTCCCCAATGTTCCGATGCCCACATCTTGCCGGTCCTCCCCAGCCCCGTCTGAATCTCGTCCAGTATCATCAGCGCCCCGGTTCTGTCGCAGATCTCCCGGACCTGCTTCAGGAAGTCGGGTGGGGGGATGACGACGCCTGTCTCTCCCTGGATTGGCTCCGCGATGACGGCCGCAGTCTCGCCGGTCACAAGTGGCGCCAGGGATGGCGCGTTGCCGAACTCCGCGAAGTCCACACCGTCGAGCAGCGGGAAGAAGGGCTCCCTGTACTTCTTGTTCCAGGTTGCCGAGAGCGCGCCCATTGTCTTCCCGTGGAACGCCCCCTTCATCGAGACGAACCTCTTGCGTCCGGTGTAACGCCTAGCGAGCTTCATCGCTGCCTCGACCGTCTCGGTGCCGCTGTTGGTGAGGACGGCCTTCTCCAGCCCCTTCGGGGTGACCGAAGCGAGCTTCTCGAGGAAGTCGGCTCTCGCATCGTTGTAGAAAGAACCGTGGCAGGTGATCAGCTTCTCCGCCTGTCCTTTCACCGCCTCGACGACGTCGGGGTTGCAGTGGCCCACGATGGCCACTCCTATCCCGGCCATGAAGTCCACGTATTCTTTGCCCGCGTTGTCCCAGACCAGGGCGCCCTTGCCCTTCACGATTGTGAGGGGGAACTTCTGGAAGATGGCTGCGCCGAACCTCTCCTCCATCTCTTGCGGGCTCGCCATCTAGGCTATCACCGTGCAGCCCCTGTGGGCCAGGGCGTTGGATAATGGTTGATCTCGCGTGCCCGAACAGATGATCGCCTCCTTGACGCCCGAGTTCACAGAATCTACGGCGGCCATCACTTTCTTCTGCATCCCGAAACCAACCTCTGAGACCCGGGCCGACATGGATGCGGGCGAGATGCTCTCCACCAGCTTGCCCTCGAGCATCAGGCCATCGACGTTGGTGAGGAATAGGACGGCGTCCGCCGTGATGCCAGAGGCAAGGGACGCTGCGGCCCTGTCCCCGTCGATGTTGAGAGGTTCCGAGTCCTCGCCTACCGCCACCGGGGACACCACCGGCACGTAGCCCCCCGACATGAGAATCTCGACGAGGTCCGAATTGACGGACTCGACCTTCCCCGTGTAGCCCCCCTCGATCAGCAGCTTCCTCCCCCGTTCGTCGACGATCACGAGCTTCTTCTTGCGCTTCCCCTGGAAGAGCGAGCCGTCGAGGCCGGTCAGCGAGACCGCTCCGACGCCCTTTCCCCGCAGCGCGAGAACGAGTCTCTTCGCAAGCATGCCGCTCATCACCATGGTGTAGATTTCCGCGGTCTCTCTGTCGGTGTATCTGCTCTTGATGCCGTCGGGCGAGACAACGAACTTCTGTTCCTTGCCGAGTCTTGTGGCCATCTCTGTCACGGCGTCGCCGCCCCCGTGGACAAGCGCAATCTCCGTGGTCGGGGCCAGGCTGGCCAGGTCGGTGAGGAACGTCTCTGGGACTCCGCTCTTGAGCAGGCTGCCGCCGATCTTGACTACCATTCTCATCTCATTCACACCGGGTGGAGCGGCGCCTGTGTCAGGCCGGTCTTCTCGTCGAACCCGAGCATCAGGTTCATCGACTGGACGGCGTTCCCTGCCGCCCCCTTGATGAGGTTGTCAATGGCGCCCAGGGCCACGATCCTTCCAGTCCTCTCCTCGAGCTCGAAGCCGAGGTCGCAGAAGTTGGATCCGATGACGACCTTCGGGTCGGGGAGCCTGAAGGGTCCCTGTTTGTCCCTCACGAGTCTGACGAAGTAGCTGCCAGAGTAGGTCGCCCGGTAGGCCTTCCAGACGTCTATGGGCTTGAGATCCGCGTCGGTGAACAGGTGGCAGGTGCAGAGGATCCCGCGGACCATGTTGACTGCGTGGGCTGACATCGAGACCCTCACGCTCTCGCCTGAAAGGGCTGACATCACCTGTTCTATCTCAGCAGAATGCCTGTGGCCCGCAGGAGCGTACGGGCGCACCACGTTGAACCGCTCGGAGAAGTGGGTGGCGGTCGAGGGCTTTCCGCCGGCTCCCGAGGACCCTATCTTGGCGTCCACGACGACCTTCTCGCGGTCGATCCCCAGCGACTTCTCCTTGAAGAGAGGTGCCATGGCCAGGATGGAAGTGATGGCCATGCAACCGGGGGACGCGACCAGCCTCGCGCCCTTGACCTGGTCACGGTTCAGCTCGGGGACGGAGAAGACGAACTTCTCGAGAAGGTCGGGAGAGGGGTGCTCGTAGCCGTACCAGCGCGTGTACTGCTCTCTGTCGTGTAGGCGGAAGTCGGCGCTCAGGTCGACGACCTTGATGCCAGTCGCCGCCAAGCCGGGTATGAGCTTCACGGACTCGCCGTGGGGAAGGGCGGCGAAGGCCACCTCCGCGTTCTCGGTCACCTTGGACTGGTCGTATCTTGTGAACTTCAGCTCGGTGATGCCCCTCAGATTGGGGTGCACCCTGAAGAGGTACTCGCCGTCGTACTTCCTCGACGTCGCGACTGTCAGCTCCACGTCCGGGTGTTGAAGGAGCAGCCGGACCAGCTCGCCGCCGATGTAGCCGGACGCCGCCAGGACGGCAACCTTGACCATCAGCGCTTCACCGTGCTGGCGATGTACCCCATGATCTTCTTCGGGATGCTCCACTCGACGGCGGACTGCGCGCCCTTGAACTCGACCGTGTTGTTCACTTCGTGGACCACGTGGCCCTTGGGGCCTTCCATGGCATCCACCCCGAGCACCCCGCCGCCGACGACCACCGCGGCCTTCAGAATCATCTCCCTCAGCTCCGGTCCTGGTGTGAACGCCTTTGAGACTCCGCCCCTTGCGACGTTGGTCCTCCAGTCGCCTTCGGGGGCGTATCTGTGCACGCAGGCGACCAGGTCGCTGCCGGCAACGACTGCCCTGATGTCGCGTGGAGGCCTCTGGATGTACTCCTGGACGTAGTACATGTGCTCCACTGGGTTGGGCAGTTCCTCCCTCAGCTCCACTATGGACTGGAGCGTCGGCTTGTCCCTGATGACGCTGACCATCCTTCCCCAGCTCCCCACGAAGGGCTTCAGCACCACTGGGAAGCCCAGCTCCTCTGCCGCCTTCTCGACCATCTCAGATGACAGTGCGACGAACGTCTTCGGCGTGGGAACCCCCGCCTTCGCCAGGGCCATGGTGGTTGCCAGCTTGTTCCCGCACAGGTCCGCGACCTCGTAGCGGTTGATGACCGCGGCACCCGCTCCCTCGAGCATCCTCGTGAGAAAGAGGGATCTGTAGTGGCTTATGCACCGCTGGACGACGACGTCGCCCAGTTGGTGGCTATGGCCGTCGCCCCTGGAGATGTCGAAGAGGAGTGCCTTGGCGTCAACAAGGTTGGCCTCCATCCCCATGGAGTCTGCCTCGTCCTTCAGCGCCTTCTCCTCCCACCTCAACCTGTCGAAGGTGATGCTCGCTTTCATCTACTCTCCCCAGTCCTCCTCAACCTGGTCGGCGGGCTTGATGACAGCCACCCCTCCCTTGATCTCTGCGACCTCGTACTCTGCCCCGCAGTCCTTGCAGGAGACTATTTCTCCGACTATGGCGTCGCCCGGGACGGATATCACTGCGTCGCATTCTGTGCATCGCGTCTCCATTGTTGTCATTTCACCCCCGCTGCCAGCCGCTTAACGGTTCGCATGAGCCGACCTTCCGAGCTCGTCAACCCCTTTGAGATGCTCGAGAGCTCGCCTCCGTCCGCATCCATCTGTCGCGCCCTGGCGCGGACCTCGGCGGCAATGAAGCCGGGGTTGCTCCCGCCCTTGGACCTGATGGCCGAAAGGAATCTCGCGGGGTCGAGCAGCTCTGCAGCTTCCTTCCCGTCCATTGTGACTCGCCTTCCCATCTTTGACGAAACAGCGGCCATATGGCGTGCGACCGACTCCTGCAGGCTGATGTTCTCGTCTGCCGACGCCCTGACCAGCTCGCCCACGACTGCGTGCGCCATCCGGAACGGGATGCCGTAGGCCGAGACGAGATGGTTGGCCAGGTGCGTCGCGGTCGAGTAGTCGTCGGCCATGGATTCCTTGATCGCTTCGAGGTTGAACTTCGAGGTCCTGAGCATGCCCTCCATCATCTTCACAGACGCAATCGTATCGTCCAGGCCCCTCCACAGGTGAAGGGTGGCCTCCTGGAGGTCCATGTTGTAGGCGAACGGGAGGGACTTTGCGATGGAGAGCGTGGCGACCAGCGCCCCCAGGACCGAGCCGAACTTCGACCTCGCGACCTCCGCGACGACGGGGTTCTTCTTCTGGGGCATGATGCTGCTGGAGGTCGCATACTCGTCGGAGACTTCGACGAAGCCGAACTCCTTGGAGCTCCAGATGACGAACTCCTCCGACATCCTGCTCACGTCGACCATGACCATTGAGCAGCAGGCGAGCGCCTCCGGCAGGAGGTCGCGCGAAGCCACCGAATCCATCGCGTTGGAGGTGGTTCCGCCGAAGCCGAGGAGCTGCGCCACCCGCGCCCTGTCCACGTTGACCGAGGTCCCCCCCAGGGCCGCCGAGCCCATGGGCGACACGTTGACCCGGGCGTACAGCTGCAGGAGCCTTCGGACGTTCCTCTGGTATGAGTCGAAGTATGCCAGGTAGTGGTGGGCCAGGGTGATGGGCTGCGCCCGCTGCACGTGAGTGTAGCCTGGAATCATGTTGGCGCCCTGCTTTGACGCGAGGCTCAGCATCGAATTCTGCAGTGCCAGGATCTCAGCGATGAGGTCGACGATCCTCTTCCTGAGCGTGATCCTGATCGCCGTGGCCACCTGGTCGTTCCTGCTCTTCCCCAGGTTGAGGTAGCCCGCGGTGTCGATGCCGATGGCGTCCACGGCCTGCTGCTCCAGATACTGGTGGAAGTCCTCCGCAAGCGCCGATGCGGGCGGCGAATCGGATGCTTTGATGAGGAAGCCTAGGCATCTGCTTCCGGTCTTCCTGCTGACCTCTCCGCCTTCGACCAGCGCAATCATGTGGGCCATGTTCACCTCGATCACAGCCCCGGCAATCTGCCCGTCGAACGCCATGGAGGATGTGAAGGCGGTGACTTCGTCACTCTGCTTCCTTAGCCTTCGCCCTCTGATGTCCACTCTTTCCCCTGTCCTCCTTGAATTGTTCCATGCTCGCCGCAACCCTGGACTGGAGTCCCCACAGTTCGATGAATCCCACGGCGCTCTTCTGGTCGAAGGTCGAGGTCTTGCCGTATGTCGAGAGGTTCAGCCTGTAGATCGAGTAGTCCGAAGACCTCCCCACGACGCGCATCCCCCCCTTGTACAGCTTGAGCTTCACCTTCCCCGTGACCCTGTGCTGGGTAGCCTGGATGAACCTGTCAAGCGCTACCCTCAGAGGCTCCAGCCAGAGGCCGGAGTAGACAAGCCAGGCCCACTCCCTCTCCACACCGGCCTTGAAGTCGAGCTCATGGCGCGTGAGGACCAGCTTCTCCAGGTCCCTGTGGGCCTCGGTGATGGCCAAGGCAGCGGGGCACTCATACACTTCCCTGGACTTTATGCCGACCAACCTGTCCTCCATGTGGTCGATTATCCCGACCCCGTGCCCTCCGACGAGGCGGTTGAGGTGGTCGATAAGGACCAATGGGTCCATCGTTCTTCCGTTCACTCTCACTGGAATGCCGGCGTCGAACCCGATCTCGACGTAGCCGGGCGCGTCAGGTGCCCTTTCGGGCAAGGTCACCCACTCGAAGGCGTCGTCCGGGGGCTCCGCTTCCGGGTGCTCCATTGGGCCGCTTTCGATGGAGCGGCCCCAGAGATTCTGGTCTATGCTGTAGACTGACTTCTTGGGCTTGATCGGGATTCCGTGTTTCTGCGCATAGACTATCTCCTCGTCCCGCGCCATGTTCCAGTCTCTCACGGGCGCGATCACTTCCAGGGTCGGGCTCATGGCCCTGACAGTCACGTCCAGTCGAACCTGGTCGTTCCCCTTGCCGGTGGAGCCGTGGGCGACGGCGAAGGAGCCCTCCTTCTCCGCGACCTCGACGAGCTTCTTCGCAATCAGAGGTCTGCCGAGGGCTGTGCTCAGGGGATACTTACCCTCGTACATCGCGTTTGCCTTTATGGCTGGGAAGATGTAGTCAGAGACGAACTCGCTCTTGGCGTCGACTGTGTAGTGCTTCCTGGCGCCGAGAATCCTGGAGCGTTTCTCTATGTCGGCCAGGTTCTCCTGCTGCCCCAGGTCCAGCGTGACGGTAACGACGTCAGCGTCGTACTTCTCTTGAAGCCACTTCACGCAAACCGAGGTGTCGAGGCCTCCGGAGAAAGCGAGCGCAATGCTCCTTGACAATGACGAATCTCGTCGACAGCGAGAAACTCTTTTATAGATTTTGGCCGCGTCTGACCGAAACTTGGCACGCCGTGGTCCGAAACTGGCCAACCCGCTCTCGATCACTTCCGCGGTGAGAGAGGAGGTCAACTTCGACCTCTCGGTCCAGGATGCGCTGGCGCGCGACTACGTCAACCTAAGCGCCCTCGCGAGGATGCTCGTCCCGAAGGTCGCGAAGCGGACGAGGAAGAAGGTGAGGGTTGAGGGAGTAATCACGGCGTTGAAGCGGCTCCGCGGTGCCTATTCGCCCGCCTCCCATGAGATAGGAAAGGTCATCGCCGGGAGCGTGGTCAACATGAGGACGCACGTATCCAAGGTCTCCGTGGAGAAGAACCGGCGGACTCTGCAGGCCGTCGCATCGATGCTCACCAAGCATCAGGAGGATTTCATCCAGGTCTCGGAGAGCCTTTCTGCGATCACATTGATCTTCGACCAGCGGCTCCACAAAAGGGTCACGCGGGAGCTGTCGGGCGGCGAGATCCTCGCCGAAGGGGACGACCTGGCGGCCATCATCGTGCAGAGCCCGGAGAAGATCGTCTCCACGCCGGGCTGCGTGATAGCCTTCTACAACCAGCTGTCTCGGAGGCACGTGAACATGGAGGACACCGTCAGCTGCCACACCGACACCATAATGGTGGTGAAGGTGAAGGACGCTGGGAAGGCCTTCGAGGCTCTCACCGAGCTGATAGACGAAGAACGCAAGAGGGTCGAATAGACGGTTCAGTCACCCTTTGCCATCCGTTCGAGGGCTTCCTTGAATGGCAGCTGGGCCTCGTTTCTCTGGTTCATATCGCGGAGGGTCACCACTCCCCCGGAGAGCTCCTTCTTCCCGAGTATCACCGCCCACCTGGCGCCCATGGCGCTCGCGTCTTCCAGCTGCTTTCCGAGGGGCTTCTCTGGGCCCTCCATTTCGGCCCTCACCCCGGCCGACCTTATCTTGGCCAGCAGCTCGAGCGCGTTCCCGAAGACGTCTCTGCTCGCAAACGTCACCAGCGTGAGCGGAGGCTGCTTCGACTGGGCGCCTTCCAGGGAGAGGGCGGCTCTGTCAATGCCGCCCGCCGCCCCGGTCGCCGAGAGCTCCGGCCTGCCGAGCAGCTTCGGCAGCAGGTCGTACCTGCCGCCGCCGCAGAGGGAACCGAGGTCTGGCCTCGCGGCGTCGACCACTTCGAATACGACCGCGGTGTAATAGTCGATGCCCCTCACTATGCTGAGGTTGTACTCGTAGTTCCTCGCGCCCCTGCTCGCGAGCCTGTCGGCCAGCTCCGCCAGCTCCGTTGCGCTCTCCAGCCTGAGCTCTTGGAGCCTTGCCACGACCGCCTTCGGGCTTCCCTTCAGGTTCCCGAACTCGAGCAGCTGCTCCAGGTCGTTCGACTCGAAGCCCTTCTGCGTGTATTCCTTCAACAGCTCGGACCGCGACTTCTTCTGGACCTTGTCGAGGGCGCGCATGACTTCCACTGCCCTCTCCTCGGAATCTATCTTCAGCTGCTTTGAGATGAACTCCTGGATCACCCTCCTGTCGCCGATCTCAACCGAGTCCTTGGACATTCCGAGCCTGTCGAAGATGCTCCTGCTGAAGTCGATGACCTCGGCGTCGGAGTCGATGGAGCTCGCCCCGTAGACTTCGATGTCCCACTGGGTGTGGAACCTGTAGCGCGCGTGCTGCGGCTCGTCGTAGCGCCAGACCCCCCCGACGCAGGCCAGCTTGACCGGTGGCCTGAGGTCCCTCCTCGAGCAGACGTACCTCGTCATTCCCACCGTCAGGTCGAAACGCAGCCCGACGTCACGGCCTCCCTTGTCTTTGAACGCGTAAATCTCCTTGTCCACCTCCGTCCCGCTCTTGGCCCGCAGTATCGAGAGCGTCTCGATCGTGGCCGGCTCCATCTGCTTGAAGTTGAAGATGGAAGCGGTTTCCTCGAAGGCACGCCTGACTCGGGCGTGCCTCTCGTACTCCTCGGGTTCGACGTCCCTTATCCCCCGCGGGAGGGAGAGGTCCGTCCTACTCGCCTTTCCCCTTCAGGGCGGCCAGCTCCGCAAGCATCGCGGTGAGCTGAAGCTCGGGCTGGGATCCCTGGACCAGCCGGAAGTCGTACTCTGCGAGGATCGAGATGGCCTTTGCGACGCTGTTGGATTCTGAGGAAGCTAGCGATTCGTTGGCGAAGCGGAGGAAGTCCCTTTCCGGGACGCCGTAGACCCTGGTCAGCTCCACCATCTTGGAGCGGGCGCCGCTGAAATCGCCGTCCATCGCCTTGCTGATTATCTCTGCTACCCTGGCTTTCACCGAGGTCCCTGTCACCGCAGCGACGCTCTCTGCCGTGAGCTCGCCCGAGACCGATGCCGCCTGGACCAGGTTGATGGCCTGCCTGAGGTCGCCCTGGGTGGCCTCGAAGACCGCCCCGAGAGTGCCCGCGCCGACGACCTTGACCTTCTCCTTGGAGGCGATCTCCTTGATGTGGGCCACAAGTGCCGCCTCGCCGAGCCGCTGGAACCGGAAGATGACGCACCTGCTCTGGAGCGGCTCGATTATGCCCGAGGAGTAGTTGCACACGAGGATGAACCTGGTGTGCGTGGAGGTCTCTTCCATTATCCGTCGGAGGGCGGTTTGCGCGTCATTCGTCATCTCGTCGCCCTCGTCCAGGATGACCAGCCTGAAGGGGATGCCCTCGCGGCGGTCAGAGAAGCGGGCGAAGGTCTTCACCCTTTCCCTCACGATATCTATGCCCCTCTCGTCGCTGGCGTTGAGCGACAGAGTGTAGTCGCGCCACTGCTCGCCCAGCAACTGTCGCGCTATGATTAGGGCCGTAGTGGTCTTGCCCGACCCGGGGGGCCCCGCGAAGAGGAGGTGCGGCATCTCGCCCTTCTTTTCGACCAGCAGCTTCAGCCGTTGCTTGATTTCGTTCTGGTTGGCCAGTCCATCGAGCGACCAAGGCCTGTACTTCTCGACCCACATTAGCTGTTCTATGGGCAATCAACGATACACCATGTTTGCGATGCGGTCTCTCCCGAGTCCGATTTCCGCTCGGCTCGTCTTTGTATTTATCCGTTGTAGCCGGGGACACCCAGGACTCGGCTAGGCGACCTTGAGCCCCAGGTAGAGCTGGGCCAGTTCCTTGTGGGCCAGCAGCTCGCTGGCGGGACCGCTGAAGGTGTTCTTGCCGCCGACCAGAAGGTAGGCCCTATCCCCTATCTCGAGGGCCCTCCTGGCGTTCTGTTCCACCAGCACCACGGTTATTCCGCGCTCCTTGGCGAAGCTCTCCACTGTCCTCAGGACCTGGAGAGCGAGCTTGGGCGAGAGGTTCGCGGTGGGCTCGTCGAACATCATGACTGTGGGCTTCCTCATCAGCGCCATGGCCATGGCGACCATCTGCCTCTCGCCGCCGCTGAGGCTCTGGACCTTGGTACCCATGTATTTCGAGATCTGGGGGAACATCTCGAGGGCTGTCCCGAGCCGTCCGGGAGCATCCGAAGCGCGCACCATGTAGGCGGCCATCTTGATGTTCTCTGCGACTGTAAGCTGAGTGAAGGTGCTCTCCGTCTGTGGAAGGTAGGCCAGTCCTTTCCTCGCGATCTCATGGGGCTGGAGCTTCGAGATGGTCTCCCCGTTCAGCGTGACCGCGCCATGGTAGATGTTGGTCAATCCAGCTATGGTCTTCAGCAGGGTGGACTTGCCCGAGCCGTTGGGACCGACGACCACGGTGACCCTGCCCTCGTCGGCCTCCAAGGAGACCTCGTTGAGAATCTGCAGCTTCCCGTATCCAGATGAAACGGTTTCGACTCTGAGCAAGCTAGGCACCCAGGTACGAGTCTATCACCTGTTTGTCGGCGATGACGGTCTCCGGGACGCCTGTCGCTATTACCTTGCCGAAGGCCATTGCAGTAACAGTGTCGACGTAGCTCAACGCGATGTCCAGCCTGTGCTCCACTATGAGAAAAGTCACGCCGAGCTCGTCCCTCAGCTTCAGAATCCTGCTGAATATCTCGTGGGCAAGCGTGGGGTTGACGCCCGAGACCGGCTCGTCGAGAAGCACCATTCTGGACCCGCTCATGAGCGCCCTGGCGAGCTCGAGCAGTTTCATCTGCCCTCCGCTCAGCGTGTTGGCCCGGGCGTCCCACATCTTGCTTATTCCGAGGAGCTCGAGGATTCTGGTCGCCTTCTCGGTCGCCTCCGTCTCTGCCTTGACCCACCTTCTCTTCAGGAGCGAACTGATGAAGGATTCTCCGGGGTTTCCCTTGGCAGCCACGAGCACGTTTTCCAGGACCGTCATCTTCCAGAAGAGGTTCGGGATTTGGAAGGTCCTGCCGAGACCTCGGGCGTAGAGCTTGAAGGACTGCAAGCCAGTGATGTCTTTCCCCTCAAGGAGGACAGACCCCGAGTCCGGCCTGTAGAAGCCGCTGATCGTGTTGATGAGCGTCGTCTTGCCCGAGCCGTTGGGCCCTATCAGGATGTTGACCTTCTCCGGCTCGACGTCTAGGGAGACGCCGTCCAGCGCGACAAGACTACCGAATGACTTTCTGAGCTCCCGTACTTCCAGGATTGGGGCCATAAGGAGTCAAAAAAGAAGGTGGGGGATCTCTATTTCTAAGGTGCTTGGCCAGGTAGCCACGTTACCGTGTCTGTGTTGAAGTCCCAGGTCCCAGCAAGTACCCACTTGTACGTGCCGGCCGATGAGACGACCTTCCAGATTTGGTATGCACCGGGGATTCTGTCGTTACCGCTCAGGCCCTCCCAGCCGGTCAGGCCGTAGTAGCCGTTGGCTACATTCGGGAAGACCGCGTGGATTGCTGTCCCAGAGTTCTGCCCTGCCGCCATGATGGACAGCGCCGCTAGCCAGACGTCGTCGTAGCCTTCCAGCGTGTAGAAGACCCCGCCTCCGACTATGGAAGCAAGCTGGGATGTGCCCTTGTACTTGGCGAAGAATGCGAGTGTCTTGCTGTTGTTGACCACATTGAAGAGTGTGGACGGTAGCTCAACGTGCGATGTGTACTGGCCGACGGTCGAGTTGCTCAGAAGCGAGTTCTGGGCCTCTCCGTCGCTGCCATACCACGGCACGTTGTTGTAGATTGCAGGGCTCTGCGTGGAAGCTTGCGCTAGAAGCGTCCCAATCTCTTGGAACGAGACGCAGACTATTGCCACATGCCCCGCATTAGCGCCGGTGTTCAAGCTGTTGTACGAGTTTGTGACCTGAGTTATCAGTGAAGTGAAGTCTGTTGTCGCCGGGTCGTACTTGAACGGACCGGCTATGTTCGCTGATGGCATGCCGTCCAACTTCAGGTTGGTGACAGTGGCGTTGCCCAGTCCGTCCCCGTAGGTGTCGTCCCGGTTTATGACGATGGCTGCCTTGGCCCCTTGTGTCATTACCTCTCTGGCGATTCCCTGTCCCTGAGCCCCGTCGTTGGGTGCGGTCCTGAACAGGTAGTTGTTAGTCACGTCATTGACGTGAAGCGCCTGAGAAGTGGATGACGGGCTGATGAGGACGATGTGGTTGGAGTTGGCGTAGCTCAGCAATGCGCTTGCGGTCCCGCTGTTAAGCGGACCGACGACAACTTGCGTTCCGGCTGCGGCCATGGCCTGCAGCGCGTTAAGCGCCTTTGTGTTGTCTAGCGCGTAGTCCTGGTTGTTCAGGGTGAAGGTGAGCTTGCACCCTGCGTTCTGAAGCTGGGAGTTGATTTCCTGGATGGCGATTTGTTCGGCTGCCAATTCACCCTTCCCCTGAGCCGAAAGTTCTCCGCTCAGGTCGTTGAGTGCGCCGATGGTTACGGTCTGGCTGTTGCACAGTCCGCCCGCAGCCGCTGCCGAGATGGTTGTGGTTGAAATCACTGTTTGCGTGCTGCCGCCCACGGTGGTCGTTCCACCGAAGCCGAGCGACGGGCCCGCGGCGTAGAAGACTCCTGCGCCGATTAGAAGGCCTATGACTAGAGATCCGATTACTGCTGCTGTTGATGCCCCTCTCTTTTTCAACGGAGCTCCCGAGTTAGCCGCGAAAGTATTTTAACCCTTTGTGGTGCTTTGAGCAAAGTCAAGCACATTTGGTTCCGGGGTACCTCATTTCCACAGTGGTCTACGGAACTCTGTTCGCCCTGATGGCGATGGGCCTGACCTTGACTTACATGACGACCAAGGTTCCCAACTTCGCCTACGGGTCGTTCGTGACGATAGGGTTGTACACTGCGTACCACCTGCAGAAACTGGACAACATCGGCCCATATGGCGCAAGTGTGGCCGCATTCATCGTCGCGGGCCTGAGCTCAGTGGTGATGTACGTGGGAGTCCTCCGGCCGCTGGCCAGGAGGGGAACGCCCCTGGTCGGCCTGATGATTGCGACGTTCGGCGTTGACATCGGATTCGCCGGACTCTTCGGCATCTACACCGACTACATGCAGTACACCTACAAACTCATAGACGCAAAGCAGTTCTACGCGCTCCCCGGAGACTTCAAGCTCTTTGGGGTCCAGGGAGTGGTGTTCGCGGCCCCCGCCGCGCTGGCGCTCATCACGTTGGCCATATACGTGCTCTTCACGCGAACGAAGTTCGGCATAGCGATGCGCGCCTGTGTCGAGAACGCCTCGCTGGCTCGCGTCCTAGGAATCGACGTTGAGAGGGTGTACGTAGTCTCCTGGATGCTCGCGGGCGGCTTCGCGGGAGTGGCCGGCTCGCTGTACACGCTGTGGCTTCCCGGAGGCACCAGCACAGGGTCCGACCTCATCGTAGAGATATTCGCGGCGAGCGTATTGGGAGGCCTGAACAGCATATTCGGGGCGGTCGCCGGAGGATTGATGATAGGGGCGAGCGAAGACCTTGTGACCACGGGGCTCGGTCTGGGATTCGGGTACTTGCTTACTGGCGCACTGGGGGCTGTCGCCATCCTGGGAGGCGCGCTGATCTTCAGGGGCAAGGGCAGACGCATGAAGATAATCGGAGGGGTGATCGCAGCCATCGGCATCTACGTGTTCCTCGAGATGGCGACTGGATTCTCGACGGACCTGTTCGTTTCTGGCCTTGTCAACGGGTTCGGGCCCAACGTGACGCCCTATCAGAAGGCTATTCCGTTGCTCGTCATGGTCGCGACGCTGCTGATCATCCCCAAGGGGATTGTCTCCCTCAATCTTGGGAGACTCAGGAGGCTGAGGAAGTAGGTGGGCCTGCCAGTCTTCTTCCTCTTTCCAGGGTTCGACCTCGTCAGCTTCCTCACAGGATTCCTCAACTTCTACGCGCTCTACCTCGCCATCAGCCTCTCGCTGAACTTGGAGTTCGGGTACGCCGGCATCCCCAACTTCGGCAAGGTCCTGTTCATAGCCGGAGGGGCTGCGGTGTCGGGGTCGGTGTCGGGCAGAATCGCTGCCGCAGTGCTCAATGTCAACACCCACGGGAACTTCATAGTCTTCAACACCGGGATAATCACCCAGGTGGACGGCCTCCTGCCTTCCCACTTCTCCCTTGTGGCGCTCCTCTTCGCGCTCTCTCTGGCCATCGGCGCCGGGGTGGGCGGGCTCTTCGGCTTCATCTCCTCCTACCCCGCCATCAGGCTCAGGGAAGACTACCTCGGGATGCTCCTGCTGGGCGTCGCCCAGTTCTGGCAGGTCATAATGAGGACCTACGAACCACTCACTGGCGGGGCTCAGAACATCGACGTCCCAGACCCATATTTCGCGTGGATATCCCTGGGGACGGGCTACAGGGACCTGGTAGCAGCCGCGGTGGTGAGCGTCTTCGCAATATGCGTCTTCGTGTACGCCGAAAGGGTGGCGAGGTCTCCTCTTGGAAGGACGCTGAAGGCAGTGAGAGAGAACGAGGACGCGGCGCGCTCCCTCGGAAAGGACGACGCCGCCATAAGAAGGAACATACTGATAGTCTCGTCAGCAATCGCGGGCATGGCAGGCGCGATATTCACATTCTACATAGCCTCGGTGGAATATGACACCTGGACCAGGTTCGCGTGGACATTCTGGCCGTTCCTGATCGTCATCATCGGCGGAGCGGGGAACAACGTCGGCGTTGCCGTCGGGACCTTCTTCTTCGCCCTCCTGTTCAAGGGGCTCCAGCAGATCCAGCCCTACGTCCAGCCCTACATATTCTTCGACGCGAACTGGCTGCAGGACCTGCTCTTCGCGGGGCTGCTGATTGCCATAATGATGCTCCGGCCTGACGGAATCCTGCGCGAGAAATCCGCTCCCACGCTTTCAAAGCGGAAGATCTCCGCCATAATCGGCTCGGGCGGCGTCGGCGCAGTGGTGCCAACCGCCGGCGCGGGCGAACCCGTCAAAGCATCGACGATGATGAAGTTGAAGGAATGGCTCTGGCGAAGCCGCTGGTCGAGGCCCGCGAGTGACCGAGATTCTCCCAACGTTTAATTAGCGAGAGGGGCATCCGCGCCTTTCTGCTTTGAGGGACGAATCGCGCGATGCCAGGACGGTGTTGGACGAAAGGGAGCGGGACTTCCTGCTCGCGAAGGCCAGGGTCACCATGAAGTCGTCCCTCGAGAACATCGACCTAGGAGACTACAAACTCGACGGCGTCAAGGAAGGAGAGTCGGTGGAGCTGCCGCGCTGGGTGGCCGAAGAGCTCGTCCGGATGAACCTGGCAGATGCGCCAGAGGAGCCCTTCGAGATGGAGATAGTGAAGGCGCTCAGCAGGGAGAAGATGATGGGGCCGCTGCAGCTCTCGCCTCTGCCCGGGGACTTCTACGTCAGGATGCGCAGGAGGCTGGCGTACCTGGAGGCTGCCGCCAAGGAGGGAAAGGTCCGGCGGGAAGACCACGAGAGAGTGCGGGCGTCGAGCTACGACCTGATCGGAATGAGGCTGAGCAAGCTGCTCGCCCTTTCGAGCACGTCGGCGACGGCGGCATCCCTCGCAGACAAGCTTTCGCCTGAGGAGAGGGCGTTCTTTTCGACGTCCCAGTCGTTCTCGAGGGAATGGAAGGAAGCGATGCTTGGAGGGGCGACCTAGACGGCGACCATGGCCAGCGGCGAGCTGTCGCACCAGTTCGAGGACTTCCTGAAGGAGGCGACGGACAGGGCGGGCGAGCCCATATACAGGCAGGCGATATCGCGGATGATTTCGAGCGGGTCGAAGTCGCTCGCTGTGGACTTCGGGGACCTCCTGAAGTACAACGACGACCTGGCCAACAAGGTCCTCCAGAACCCGGATTCAGCTCTTGCCTCGTTCAAGACGGCGGCCTTCGAGACCATGCGGAGCGAGAACGTGCTCTACGCCGACAAGATAAAGCGAGACCTGGTTGTGAGGATTAGGGGGGTCTCGGACCAGGTTCCGCTGAGGAAGGTTGACACCTCCTTCCTGGACAGGATGCTCGCTGTCTCCGGCATGGTGGTCCGGACTTCGGAACTGAGGCCGCTGGTCGTGGACGCTGCCTGGGTCTGCCCCAACGGCCACACCACGGTACAGGAGCAGGACGACCTGCAGCTCGAGAAGCCGCCCCGGTGCGAGCTCTGCGGAGAGGTGAGGAACTTCGAGCTTGACAGGAAGCAGAGCCGCTTCATCGATTTCCAGATAGTGAGGATCCAGGAGCTGCCCGAGGAGCTCCCTCCGGGCCAGCTGCCGCAGTTCTTCGACGTCAACCTGGAAGGCGACGTGGTCAACGCGGCGCGGCCGGGAGACAGGGTGGTGCTGACCGGGATTCTGAGGGCGGTTCCCGACTACTCGCCGGGGCAGCTCCGGATGAGGCTGTTCAGGTCGCAGATAGACTGCAACTACGTTGAGGTGAAGGGAAAGGAGCAGGAGCAGATTCAGATAACAAAGCAGGACGAGGCAATGATAAAGAGCGTGGCGAAGGGCCCGGACGCCTACGAGAAGCTGGTCGCTTCCATGGCGCCCGCGATTCTCGGGCACGAGCCGGAGAAGGAGGCCATACTTCTGCTGCTGGTAGGAGGGACGTCGAACACCCTGCCCGACGGGACCAAGCTGAGGGGCGACATCAACATACTGTTGGTGGGAGATCCTGGAACCGCGAAGTCGGAGCTGCTGAAGTTCACGGCTCAAGTGGCGCCCCGGGGGTTGTTCGCCAGTGGCAGGGGCACGACCGCTGCCGGACTTTCGGCGGCTGTTATCAGGGAGAAGAACGTGCTCATGCTGGAAGCGGGCGTCGTGGTCTTGGCAGACCAGGGAATTGCTTGCATCGACGAATTCGATAAAATGAGGGCCGAGGACAGGAGCGCACTGCACGAGCAGATGGAGCAGCAGTCCTACCATCCATCAACGGAGATTCTCCTGGCGAATGGCGCGAGGACAACCATCGGGGAACTCGTGGAGTCGGAGTTCAAACAGAGGAATTCGGAGATAAGGACTGGATTCGACTGCGAATTCCTTGATGCCGGTTCGTCGCTCTCCGTTTACACCGCCGACATCTTTGAGAATCGCGTCATGGTCTCTCGGATTAGCCGATTGAGTAGGCACATCGCTCCATCGCGCTTCATCAGAATCAAGTACTCAAACGGAAGGTCTGTAACTGTAACGCCGGAGCATCCTGTCTACGTCGTGAGGGAAGGAAGAATCGAAACTGTAGACGCCGAGCGCGTGCGTGAAGGCATGTTCGTCCCAGCGCCTTTGCGCCTGCCCGCGGTAGGCTCGATGGTGGAGCTTGAGGACGTCACGGCAGAGGGTGCGAGGAAGCTAGTGAAACAGCCGACAGCCCTCTCCTCGGGCCTTGGGAGAGTGCTCGGGTATCTGGTTTCCGAGGGCAATTTCTACAAAGGCTCAAATCCGGAAGTGGACTTGACAAACCTCGATAGGCCAATCCTGAAGGACATGCTGAATGGTCTGAAAAGTGAGTTCGGCGTCGAGCCAAACGAGAGGAAGATTGGAACGAGACCGGCAGGGTGGAGATTGCCTTCGAAAGTCATTCTGGGCTGGTTCGAACGTAACTTCCCAGAAATGGCTGTGAAAGCCAAAGCAAAGCGTGTACCTCACCAAGTGATGGCTGCGGGCCCCGCTGTGGTTACTGAATTCCTCTCCGCGGCATTCCTTGGTGATGGAAGTGTCGAGACAGACGCGATATGCTACAGAACGAGTTCCCCTGGGCTCGCCTCGGACTACCAGGACCTCCTGCTCCGGCTCGGGATAGCTTCGAGGGTTGACGAAGACGCGTCGAACGATTCATTCAAGGTCTGCATCAGGGGAGACTCAATAGCGCTCTTCGTCAAACAGATAGTGCAGACATGGGATTCGAGAAAGGAGAGGATAGAGAAGCTCTTGCGCAGGAGCTCTGACAATCCCAGGAGCCACGACATCCTCCCAACAGAGGTAGCTACCATGTTGGTTGGAATCAGGAAGGCTCTGGGCCTAAGCCATGACGGTGGGTACTGGGCGAATCTGCGAGGACAGTTTGGAATCACTCGTGCGAAAGTCGAGGCTGAACTTCGCGAGCTTGAAGAGCATTACTTCCGTCTGCGGCAAAACGTCGACGACGCGGCGTTGGGTCCGCGGGAAGTGCGGCTGAAGTCCGGGTGGTCTCAGCAGGCCGAGGCGAAGTTGGCAGGTCTTACCAGACGGGAGGTCGACTATCTCGAGAGTGGAGGATACCGAGGTGAGAGGAGACGGCTCCTAGAGGAGAAGATCAGGGCTGCCCTGTTGGTTCATCTGGAAGCAATGAAGGGAGCGATAGGATATGTCAGGAGGTTGGAAGACTTCAGGTTCCTGCGAGTGGTTGAGGCAGAAGAATTTCCCAATGATGGGAAGGCAAGAACTGAATGGGTCTACGACGTGACGGTGGACCGGACGCACAACTTCGTAAGCAGCGGAGTGATCCTCCACAATTCAGTCACAATAGCCAAGGGGGGCATCTACGCGAGCCTGAACGCGAGGACGGCGATCCTGGCAGCGATGAACCCGGTCCTGGGCAAGTACAACCCGTTCCAGAACCTGACGGACAACATAGGCGACGTGCCAATCCCGCTGCTCACGAGGTTCGACCTGATCTTCGTCATCAAGGACCAGCCTTCCCTCGGCGAGGACGAGAGACTCGCGACGCACATCCTCACTGTCCACTCGAGGAAGACGTACACCAAGCCGCCGCCGGTCGAGTTCACGCTGCTCAAGAAGTACATCTCCTACGCCAAGAAGGGGACGCCGTCCCTGACCAAGGAGGCCATGGACAAACTGAAGGAGTACTACCTGGACTTGAGGAAGAGCGGCGGCGAGGAGGGACAGCTGCCGCCGACGCCCAGGACCCTGGAGTCACTGATACGGCTGGCGACCGCCAGGGCGAAGCTGCTGTTGAAGGACGAGGTCAGCGAGGAGGATGCGCTGTCCGCGGTCTCGCTGATGAACAGGATGGTGCAGGATGTGCTGACAGACGCGACCACGAAGAAGACTGACTTCGGCATCCAGCTTGGAAAGCCCGTGGGCGAGAGGAAGAACCTGGGGAGGGCCATGGAGATATTCAAGAGCCTCGAGGGTCCAGAGAAGAAGCCGATAGAAAGGAAGACGTTCAAGGAAGAGCTGCTGAAGGCGAAGTTCAGCGACGACGACGCGGAGAAGATGATCAAGACGATGTTCAGGGAGGGGCTGATATACGAATCCAAGCCTGGTTTCTTTAGAAGGGTCAATGCCTAGCACCTGGAGACCGCCTGTTGAGGTTTGACGAGCTCCAGATTCCGCCCGACCTCCTGAAGTTCGTGCAGAGCAAGGGATTCGCAGAGCTGTATCCGCCCCAGGAAGCGGCCGTGAAGTCCGGGCTCCTCGACGGGAAGAACCTGGTGATTTCCTCTCCGACGGCCTCAGGCAAGACTCTGATCGCAATCCTGGCCGCCTACGCGAAGGTGAAGGCCGGCAGGAAGGTCGTCTACCTGGCGCCGCTCCGCGCCCTGGCGTCGGAGAAGTACGGGGAGTTCTCCGAGCTGGCGGGGCTCGGGGTCAGGACGGCGATATCCACCGGCGACTACGACCGCAGCGGCGAGTCGCTTGGCAAGGCGGACATCATCGTCCTGACAAACGAGAGGTTCGACTCTGTGATGCGGCACAACGTCAGCTGGCTCCACTCAGTGGGGCTCTTCATAGCAGACGAGGTCCACCTGGCCGGAAGCGACTCCAGGGGCCCGACGCTGGAGATGATACTGACCAAGGTGATGCACGCCGGGCTGGACGCTCAGATACTCTCCCTCTCAGCAACGATCAGCAACGCCAAGGAGGTCTCGGGCTGGCTGAAGTCCGAACCCATAGAGGTCGACTGGAGGCCGGTGCCGCTGAAGCAGGGGGTCTACGACTACGGCAAGGTGGTGTTCACGGACGGCGACAGCAGGAAGGTGCCCACCTCGACCTACGGAGCGCCCATCGACGTCGCCATGGAAGCCGTCAGGGGCGGGGGCCAGTCGCTCATCTTCGCCAACACTAGGAGGAGGGCCGTGAGCCTGGCGACCAGGGCGGCGGAGGTGGCCTCCGGGTTCGCGAGCGCCGAAGAGAAGCGGGCCTTGTCGGAGGCGGCCAGAAGGATACTCGCCTCGGGCGAGGAGACGAGCCTGAGCCGGCTGCTGGCGGAGGTGGTCGCGAAGGGCGCGGCCTTCCACCATGCGGGCCTCGAGCCCGAACACAGGAGGATAGTGGAAGACTACTACAGGGCGAGGGCCATCAAGGTGCTGGCAGCGACGCCCACGCTCTGCCTTCCCGCAGGCGAAGAAATCTTCGGGAACCCTGAACCCATCGCCATCGAGAAACTCGCAAAGGACGACCGGGTACTGACCCATGGAAACGTGTTCGAGAAGGTTATTGGCCCAACTTCGAGGCGATACGATGGGGTCCTTCTGAAGGTCACGCCCTGGTCCCAACTCCCGATGAGGATGACCCCCGAGCACAAGGTGCTCCGAGCAACACGCACGAGGCATTCTATACACGCGAGAGGGACTAACAGGCACTGGTGGAGCTACTCGATTCCTGAATGGACCGAGTCAAGGAATCTCAGAGTCGGCGACCTTGTTCTGTTTCCCAGAATGAAGGAGATGCACGACATCAAGCGCCTGGAGCTCCCCGCACCGGGGCCGCTGTCGAACCAGTATGGTATCGCGGGGAAACACTGGTCAAGGCTGAGATCCGAGCAGCTCGAGCTCGACGCGGCGACGCTCGAGTCATTCGGCCTCTATCTTGCTGAAGGATACAGTGGCAAACAAGGGCAGGTGATGTTCGCCGTGAGTACCCGTGAGAAGGCGTTGACCTCGTTGCTGGTGCGTTGGCTGAAGAGCTTGGGTCTGAGACCACGAGTGACCGACAGCGATAGGCATAGGCGCGTCATCCGGGCGTGTTCGAAACAACTCTCCAAGTTGCTTCGAGAGATGTGCGGGCCGAACGCAGCTGAGAGGAGGATTCCGCGCGAGCTGATGCTTCTACCAAACGACAAGATCGCACATGTGGTCAGGGGCGTGTGGCGCGGCGACGGGGGCGTCACCGGCGGCGAGGCAAGGACAGCAAGGTACTCCACTGTCTCAAGGAGCCTCGCGAAGCAGCTTTTCGCCGTTCTCGTCAAGATGGGGTACATGCCCGCAGTGAGAGTGAGTCATAGGGCTGGAAAGATGGCGAGCAACGGCCTCGACATAACTCACGGGCATGACCTGTATACCGTTTCTGTCTCGGGCGAGCAGCTGGATCGTTTCCTTGAAGAGGTGTTACACGTCAAGCCCCGGAGGTTCGCCGGAAACCGCGAATACAACATCGGGCACGTCGACTCGGACTACTACTACATGCCGATAAGGAAGATAGAGCTCGAACGCTATCATGGCACGGTCCACAACCTGGAGGTCGAAGGGCACAGCAGCTACGTTGGTTCATTCGTGGTTCACAACTCTGCGGGTGTGAACCTTCCCGCAAGGAGGGTGGTCATAGCGGACATCAGCAGGTACGACGTCGAGAGCGGCGGCAACGCCGAGATCTCTGTGCTGGAGTACAGGCAGATGGCCGGGAGGGCAGGGAGGCCCCAGTACGACGAGTACGGAGAGACCGTGCTCGTTCCCCCGAGCGCCGCGCCTGCCATGCAGGTTCTGGACCACTTCGCGAGGGAGCCTCCGGAGCCGATCAAGTCGCGCCTCGCGGATGAGGGCGCAATGAGGGTCCACACCTTGGCCACCATCGCCAGCTCCGCGGGACTCTCGAAGCTGGACGTCCAGAGCCTCTTCGGGCGGACGCTGCTGTCGATGCAGATCGGACCGCAGAGGGTGGGGAGGCTGATCGACTCGGGGCTCGGCTACCTCCTGGCGGAGCGGCTCGTCGAGTCCAGGGGAACGCTCTTCCATGCGACCGACTTTGGGAAGAGGGTCTCCATGCTGTACATCGACCCAATCACTGGGGTGCAGTTCCGCGAAGCGATCAGGAAGATGCAGCCGGGCAAGAGCTACACGGCGGGCCTCCTGCACGTGGTTTCGAGCTCCCCTGACTTCGAACCGAAGTTCCCGCTGAGGAGCAAGGACTACGACGCGGCGTCGGCTTTCATGGAGGAACACTCGGGCGAGTTCGTCGAGAAGCCGAGCCGCAACTCGTTCGCTGACTTCGACGAGGTGCTCCAGGGGACCAGGTCGGTGATGGCGCTCTACGGGTGGATTGACGAGTGGAAGGAGGAGCAGCTCCTCTCCAAGCTCGGCGTCGAGCCGGGCGACATGCACAGGGCGGTCGACAACGCAGACTGGCTGCTGCACAGCATGGGCGAGCTGGCCAAGCTGTTCAAGCGGGACGAGACCGCGAGGCAGGTGGAGAGGCTGAGGAGGAGGGTCGAGAGCGGAGTCAGCGACGAGCTGATCGAGCTGACGAGCCTGCAGGGCGTAGGCAGGGTGAGGGCCAGGGCGCTCCATTCCGCCGGATTCAGGACCATAGAGGACCTCAAGGAGGCGTCCGCGGACAGGATAGCGCTGGTGGAGAAGGTGGGCACCAGCGTCGCACGCAGAATCAAGGAACAGGTAGCCCGCTATTGATCAGGTCCGGCGCGTTCTGCTTCTCCACGGACCGGGAGATGACGGAAGCGGCCGCGAAGTCTGCGAGGCGGATGGCGGTGGCAGGGACGAAGCTGCGGGTGCTGGACGTCGGCCCCGGGGGCCGGGGCGTGCTCGTCTCGCTCGATTATGGCGGGGATGGCCTTCCCATCGTCCACGGCTGGCTCGGCAAGGGCGACGACACCGGCGAGTACTGCGCGCTGTCCGAGACGGAGGAGGGCTTCGTAGCGAAGCGGGACTATTGCGGCACCAGGCCCCTGTATCTGGGGAGCTCGGGGAGCTGGGTCGCCAGCGACCACCGGTTCCTACCCGGCGAAGCGAGGGAGCTTCTCCCCAGGGGCGCACGGCTTGCGATTTCAAGCGGCAGCCTCGCCGTCGAGGACAAAGGGCGTGGGAGGTACGAAGGAACGTTCGAAGACGCCGCGGCGAAGCTGGCTTCCCTGATCCGCGAGTCCGTCGAGGCCAGGGTGGCGGGGAAGCGCGCCGTCGCCGTGGCTTTCTCTGGAGGACTCGACAGCTCCCTAGTCGCCCACTGCGCCGCCGGCCACGCCAAGGTCATCGCGTGCTCTGTGTCGGCGGAAGGTTCGACCGACAGCAAGGTGGCCAGAGACACTGCAAGCGTCATGGGCGTGGAGTTCGCAAGCGTACGGGCAGACAAGAGGGAGGTCGCGAGCGAGATGCGCGGCCTCGACCTGCCCTTCGAGCCGTCGCCCATGGACAAGAGCCTCTGGTGCATCTACTCCATGACTGCAAGGCTCGCTTCGAAGTCCGGCGCGGAAGTCGTGATGCTGGGGCAGCTCGCCGACGAGCTCTTCGGAGGTTACGCGAAATACGAGCTCGCGCTGCGGAGGGGCGGAGAGGCCGAGGCAGGAAGGATGATGTCGGACGATGTCGCGGAGTGCGCGACGAGGGGCTTCCTGAGGGACGAGGCCGCGTGCAGGCGGTGGTGCGAGCCCAGATTCCCCCTCGCCGAGCGGGAGCTCGCAGCGTTCGGCCAGGCCCTGCCCGTATCGTTCAAGATCAGGGACGGAGTCCGGAAGGCGGTCCTGAGGCAGGCTGCGTTGCTTCTGGGGCTTCCCGAGGAGATAGCGCACAGGCCAAAGAAGGCGGCGCAGTACAGCTCCGGCGTGATGAAGTTGCTCGTCTAGTTCAGCCTTTTTAACGGGCCGCGGGGTCTGACAGACATGATACCATCGTCCCAGCCGAAGGGCAAGCTCGTGGGATTCAAGCCTCTTCAGGAGAGGTTCAGCTACTACGCCCTGAATGACGGCACAGTGATAGGCATCAAGCCGGCCGTCATCAAGGTGTACCGACTCCAGAACCCCGACGGCAGCCTGGCATCCACTCCGGACGGCGCGCCCGCATACTACTACCAGACGCAGAACCTCACGCAGGTGCTGAGTCCGGACGAGTACAAGTCGGTAAAGGGCGACGACATCGCCGAATGAGCTCGAGGACATACCTCTCGTCGGATGATTCGGCGCTGCTGAGAAGCGCGCTGAGGAGGTACTCTGGGAAGCGCTGCCTGGAGATCGGAGCAGGGAACGGCGGAGGCCTGATAGAGCTCTCCAAGCGATTCGCGCACCCGGTCGGGACCGACCTGCGTCCGCCCTCCGACGACTCTTGGAGAGGCAGCGCGGTCGACTACGTCTTGGCCGACGCGGCCGGCCCCTTCAGGGAGGGGACCTTCGACCTCGTGGCCTTCAACCCGCCCTACGTGCCCTCCGAAGGTCTGTCGGACGAGGCGGTGGACGGAGGCGCCCAAGGCATAGAAGTGGCGACCCGGTTCCTTCTCGAAGCCGTCCGCGTGCTGAAGCGCGACGGCAGCGTCGTCATGCTGCTCTCCAGCGACAACCCTGTCCAGCCCGTCAGGGCCACCTGCGAGGAGCTGGGGTTCTCGATGAAGCTCCTCGATTCCAAGCACCTCTTCTACGAGAGCCTGAGCGCCTACGAAGTCTCGCGCAAGCGGTAGGTCTCTGAGGGGTCCAGCGGGCGAAGTCGAAGCTCGACCCCGGCCTGACCCATTAGGGACAAAGTAGTTAGTGCAAATCGACCGCGAAAGGCACTCGCAGGGGGGAAATCAGTCCTTGAACACAATCCAGCTGCTTCTTCTGTTCCACATCTTCGCCCTCGGAATCCCGCTGCTGGTGGTTTCTTTGCTTCTGTTCTTCACGACGTTGGAGATACGAAGGTTCCTCAACAGGTACGGAGAGCAGGCCAGGTTGTTCACCGGGATACTCGCCATTGGATACCTCTTCATCTTCATCAGCATCATGCATGAAGTCGAGCACGTGTTCGAGTGGTATGGGGATGAACCGGCTTCCCTCGTGGCTGGGGCGGTCTCCCACGGCGTGACCCTCTTGGTGCTGGTTATCGTCTTCTACAACTTCTACGAGTACCGCAAGGCCATCAGGGTGGGAGCTGGAGGAGAAAGGAAACCGAGCTCAGGGTGACTTCGGGGCCCCGGTTCATCGTCGCGGGTCACAGGGTGAGCGGGCTATGATGCCACTTCTGAGACTCTGAACTTGCAGCCCGGTGAGAGGGTGCCGCAGCACTCCACTTCCTCGACCGACTGCTTCCTCTTGAGGACGTCCTCGAACACAGCCTCTAGGAACCCCTCCTTGAACGGGCAGATCGCCACGCCCACGCCGGTCATCCACCCCAAGCAGTCGTGGCACCCGTCGATGCCTATTGTGAGTGGCTCCTCCTCGAGGACCTTCATCTCCCCGATTCCGTTTTCCTTCCAGAACGAGGAGAGGTCGGACAGAAGGAGCTGAGCGTTGGACTGGCTGCCGACCATCAGACTCTTGGCGAAGTTCCTTGCTATCATCCGCTTGGCGAACTCCGAGCCCATGACCCTACCGATCCCCCTTATTGCGGCCCTGTTGCCCGACGGGTCCAGGCCGCCGTACTGCTTCAGCGCTTGCATGACAACCTTGAGTTCATTCGCGGTCTCCGAACTCATTTGTCTCACAGCTCAAGTCCTGCCTCTTGGTCAATAACTTGTCTGCTCAGGTGCGGGCAGGTTTGCGCAATTGAGCATTAGGCGGCTGCACGGTTCAGCGTGAGATTGTTCTGGCCTGCTCTTTAGCCCACGCGCCGCGCCGCACAGCCATTATCCTTATGATTCCAAGGCTCATTTCCTGTTTCATCACGCTGTACTGATAGCCGTCCAGTACACCCCTGATGAATTCCGCCATGCAGGCGGTCGCTTCCATCTTCCTGCCTGCCCCAACCACGAGTATCTCGACGCTCTCGTCAGGCTTCCTCACGAGGTTCATCTCCTTGACAGGGAGTATCGCGGCGAACTCCTTGGCCACGCTCGACAGGCCGTCAAGGTCTTCGGTGACTGTCTTGAGGAGAGGGACGATTCTGGCTCCCAGGTCTTTGAACGCCTTCAGCAGGTAGTCCTTGTCCTCGGCATAGACCTTGGCGACCAGCTCGTCCATGAAGTCCCCGGGGAGCGTGATGACGTCCATCTCCTTCAGGATCGACGTTATCCTCCAGACTGACTTTAGCCTGTCCGGGGTTCCGCCTTCGGCGCTAGTCTGGGAGACCAACGCCAGGGCTTCGTTGGCGAAGGAAAACAGGGTCTTGTTCTGTCTTGAGGCCTGTAGCGCGAACTCCTCGTAGACGTCATGGTCTATCGATATGCTCTTCCTGGCCATTCAGATGGCACGACCAGACGCCCAGTATAAAAGCGCGCAAATGCCCAAAGGTGACTAAAGCTGCACACAGAGTGGCAGACGCCCTTTTCTCGACTGGTCCCGCCTCAGGAGGCATGGGTTTTTCGAAAACAAAAGCCAAGCTTGCGAAAGCAGTTCTAACATCGACAGCCCTCATCGCTGTTCTCAACCTCCCATCGGCGTTCGCCATTTCCGGCGCTGACATGGTAAGCGCCGGCTCAATATGGCTGGAGACAACCATAGCAGTGGCGATGGTCTTCGTGACCGCCATGGCCTTCTCGCTTCAGATCTCTCGGGGCTACTTCCTGAGGGTGCTCGACAAGTTCACTCTCAGACTCGGCGCAGACATCTGGTGGCTGGCGTACGTGCTCATCAGGGACGGTCTCATCTTCATCGCATTCGTCATGAGCCTCATGGTCTTCTTCCCAGGGACGTTCCTGGACTATCCGATCGCTGTCCCGTTCATGCCGCTATCAGCGGTACTCTTCGGTACGGCACTAGTGACCAAGCTTTATTTCGACGCGGACGACAACAGAAACGTCTTCCGCTTCGTGACAGTCGTGGTCTTCCTTGGCACTGTATCGTGGATCTTCGGCACTGTCTTCATCACTGAGACTCCGCTCGCGCTGAGCACGCTGCCTGCGGGCGTAAGCAGCACAACCGGCTTCTGGGCTGGCATCTACAACTCATTCAGCTCGACGCAGAACCTCGGCCTCGCGATGGCGTCCTTCTACGGAGGGTTCGGCGCGCTGGGCGTGATAGCTCTGATCGGGCTCGCCCACCCGCTGCTCCACTCGAGGATGAAGGCGAAGAAGTTTGTCGGCGGCCAGGCGTCAACGGCCTCACCGTCGATATCTGTCCCAGTGCCAACGGGAAGGGTCCTGTCAGAGCCGCAGCCTGTCTCCCAGGCACAATCAGTGCCGAGAGCCAACTTGCAAGCTTCCGCGTCCCCCAGCAGGGACCGCGTGGACTACATAGCATAGGGGCGAGAGAGAAAATGGTGCTCTACAGCTTCGGCGTCGACGAAAGCCGGTGCATGAACTGTGGGGCGTGCATGGACCTCTGCCCCTCCACCTGTATTGAGTTCACAAAGCCTGACGACGTGTCGTTCTATGGCGATGTGATGGGCGGGTCGTCCCCCAAGACGTGGATGATGGAGAAGCCCTACCTCATCGACCAGGAGAGATGCACCGGATGCATGATCTGCGTGAGGGAGTGCCCGACGAACGCTGTTACAATCGTCCCCGACCCGACCAAGCCTGCAACCGCAAGGCCCAAGCCGGTGATTTTGCGGCGGGAACGAATCGCGGACGACGGTCTTTGGCACCCGCTCTCGGAATACACCAAGGACTTCCTGAAGCGGCCCGTGAGGAGCCCCTGGTCGGGGCTTTCGAACTGGAAGCCGACCACGAAGTCCACGCCTGCTTCCCAGGTGTGGCGAACGATGGACCAAGAGTGACCCCTCGTTCAGGTCCGCGAGGTCGAGCCGGCGCTACTTCAGCAGGTCTTGGAGCTCTGTGTACCTCGGGCTCGCCCTTTCCGTGACTTGGACGCCGCCGTCAAGGCATTGGGCGACGCAGGCCATGCACCCGAAACAGAAGAAGTCGTTCACGACCGTGCATCTGCCGTCCATGCCTCTCTCGAAGACCCTCGCGGGGCAGACGCCCACGCAGTCTCCCTCTCCGCTGCAACGGGTCACGACGACCCGGAAGGCGTCCAGGGGGCAGTCGGTGAGCCCAGACCTTGCCGACAGTCCCTGGAGCATCGACTGGCCCGGCCGCGGTGGTAGACTCTCCAACCTTGGTCGGGGCGGGGACGGGCCACTCACACTTAGCTATGACAGATGATTCTCAGGCTGTGGAATGAAAGGATGAGCGCGGCCGGCCTAAGGGGGTCGCGCGGGGCTTCAGGTAGGCCGGCATAGACGCCTCGTAGCGCTCGATCGCTGGGAGGAAGTTCGACGTGGTCAGCGCGATGTCGTCCATGCCGCTCATCAGCCTCTGTTTGATGTGCGGCTCGACGTCGAAGCTGGTCTTCTCGCCGGCGTTCGTCACTGTCTGCTCGCCCAAATCGACGACCACCGCGGCCCTGCCGGAGGATACGGAGTCCTTGATCTTGAGGAGCGTCGTCTCGGGCAGCCTCACGCAGAGCAGGCCGTTCTTTGCGGAGTTGTTGTAGAATATGTCTCCGAATGAAGAGGCGAGGACGCACGTTATCCCCATGTCGAGCAGGGCCCACACCGCGTTCTCGCGCGACGAGCCTATGCCGAAGTTCCGCCCCGCGACAAGCACCTTCGAACCGGCGGACTCGGGACGGTCGAGCACGAACCTCCCCGTCAGGTTCCCGCTGCCGTCGTACCTCCATCTGTAGAACAGGTACTTCCTCAGCCCCGCCTTCTCTGTGACCTTGAGGAACTGGGCCGGGATTATCTGGTCTGTGTCTACGTCGTCCGCGCCCAGCGGCACGGCTCTTCCTTCGACCCTGGTCACGGGCTCGGGCATCTAGAACCCTCCAAGGTCCAGCTCGACGTCGGACGCGAGCGCAAAGTCTCTGGGGTCGGCTATGGTTCCGGTGACGGCTGCGGCAGCGGCGGTGTATGGGCTCACGAGGTGGGTCCTTCCGCCGGGACCCTGCCTGTTCTCGAAGTTCCTGTTCGAGGTGCTTGCGCACCTTTCGTCCGCCGCGAGCTTGTCGTCGTTCATCCCGATGCAGAGGCTGCAGCCTGAGTTACGCCACTCGAAACCCGCGTCGGTGAACACCCTGTCCAGGCGGAGCTGCTCCGCGGCCCTCTTCACGCGCTGGGAACCCGGGACCACCATGGCCCTGACCCCCCGGGCGACCTTCCTGCCCAAGACGACCCTCGCGGCATCGATCAGGTCCGAGAGCCTTGCGTTCGTGCAGGACCCTATGAACACCCTGTCGACACGTATGTCCGAGACACGCTCGCCGCCCCTCAGGCCCATGTACTTCAGCGCCCTGTCAGCCGCAAGCCTGTCCGCTATGACCTCGAAGTCCTCCGCCCTGGGGACGCACTCGGAGACGCCGACGGTCATCGCCGGGTTGGTTCCCCAGGACGCTTGCGGCTCCAGGCTCCCCACGTCGAAGGACCGCGAGGAGTCGAACCTCGCGCCGCTGTCCGTGACCAGTGTCCTCCAGTGCTCCTCGGCTGCATCCCAGTCGCCGCCAGTCGGTGCGAACCTGGTGCCGCGCAGGTAGTCATAGACCTGCTCGTCGGGTTCGATTATCGCTGTGCGCGCTCCCCCTTCGATGATCATGTTGGCGATCGTCATCCTCTGCTCGAGGCTCATCCCTTCCACGGCCGCGCCCCTGAACTGGACGACGTGGCCTATGGCTCCCCCCGTGCCCATCTCCCTGATGACCCACATGACCGCGTCCTTGGGCAGGACTCCCGGCTGGAACTCGCCGTCCATCCTGATCTCCATCTCCCTCGGCTTCTTCATCCAGAGGGTCTGGGTCGCCAAGACGTGCTCGCCCTCGCTGGTCCCGATGCCAAGGGCGAGCGCTCCGAGCGCGCCGTGGGTCGAAGTGTGGCTGTCGCCGCAGGTAAGAGTAATTCCCGGCAGCGTCAGCCCGAGCTCTGGGCCGACAACGTGGGAGATTCCCTGGTCCGGGCTGTCGTAGTCGAAGAGGGTGATTCCGTACCTGCCCGTGTTCGCAGCGAGGGCGGCCATCTGCCTTTGCGACATGGGGTCGGCCACAGGCAGCGTCCTGTCGCCGGTGGGCACGTTGTGGTCCATCACGGCGAAGGTGAGGTCGGGCCGCCTGACGCTCCTTCCCGACGCCCGGAGCGACTCGAAGGCCAGGGGCGAGGTCACCTCGTGGGTGATGTGCCTGTCGATGTAGATCAGCGACTGGCCGTCGGGCCTCTCCGCCAGCTGGTGGCTGTCCCATATCTTGGAGAATACTGTCTGTCCCAACGCGGCTCACTAGTCCGTGACGAGGACCCTCATGTCCTGGACCTGCTCCGAAAACCTTCGCCTCAATACGGAGACGACGCTGTCCTTCCCGGGCGGCGTGTGGGCCTTCACCACCATGTCGACGTCGCCGTAGACTTCGTCCACCGAGTCTACCTCGTCCATTTCGATCAGCGAATCGAGGAGCCCGACGGCCGGGAACTGGGGCTTGAGCTTCAGCAGGATGTACATCTTCTCCGACCCGAAGTAGCGCCCGAAGTCCCTTTCGGGTATCGACACCCCGGTCTCGTTCTCTATCACGTCGTGCACGGTGCGGACGCTGGGCGGGCCCCGCCCCGAGTGGACCGCGAGCGCCTCTGCGACCTTCCTTGAACTGTCGGAACTGAGCTGGGCGTAGGGCGCGAGTATGCTCTGGACGAGACTGTGGCTGACGTAGGGGCTGACGGCGTAGAGGGGCTCTCCGAAGTCGTTCAGCAGCTTCTGAATCGGGATGTAGCCGTCCTTCCTCCTCACCGTCATGGACTGGTGCACGCCTGCCCGGACTGTCTGGGCAGACTCGGAGAGAGGATGCCTCCAGGGCAGCTGCACCTCGGCGACCTTCGCGAAGACCGAGTAGAGGCTCTTCAGCGCCCTTCTGTTCACTCCAGTGCGCACGCCGTAGATGTCCTCAAGCGAAGCCACCACTTCGTAGAGGTCGGCGATGCCGTTCCTGTCGCCCACGCCCATCAGGGTGACTTGGACCTCGTCCGCCCCTTCGAGCGCCGCTTCGACGGTGTTGGCTGAGGCGAAGCCATAGTCGTTGTGGAAGTGTGCCGAGATCGGGACACCGAGCAGCGACCTCGCGGACCTGAAGAAGTCGCGGGCGAGCCGGGGCGTCATCAAACCAGAGGTGTCTGGGATGCTGAGCAGCGTCGCGCCTGCGTCCTTGATGCTCCTGGCGGACGAGACGAGCCTCCTTATGCTCGCGTCGCCTTCATCGGCGAAGAGGCGGGAAGCGTCCTCCATCGTGGCCCGGATGTAGCGGAACCCCATCGACCTTGCCATCTTGACAGAATCCGTCAGCCTGTCGATGGCCTCCTGCTCTGTTATGCCGTGAAGTTTGAAGTCCCGGTGCAGCTTGCTGACCGCCACGTAGAGACCGCAGCCGGCTATGTCGTACCTGCCGATGGCGTTGACGTCCTCCTCGGTCGCGCGGCCGTGCATGACGACGTCGACACCCCTGTCTTTGAGCGCCCTGACCACCGGGAACGCCTGCTCGTAGGTCGTCCTGGGCGGGTAATCGACGGTGAGCTCCACCCTGCGGACTCCAGCCTCCGCCAAGAGGGCGGCCACCTTGACGCGGGCCTCGACAGGGAGGACCCTGAACAGCTCCCCCTCCCTCAGGGTGGAATCGAGTATCTCCATCGTGGGTAGCTTGCAGCGAGAATCGTATAAGAACCATGCGTTTCGCACAACTGATGACGATTGGCATCGATATTCGATGTTTTGTGCGCGACTCTCGTCGCCACCATCCGCAAGGATGTTGGATTTCGTGATTCCGAAGCTCGCGGTCCTCCCGCGGGGAATGAACCCGGGCCAGGGCCGCTAGCTCTTGAGGCGGGCGTCGGACTGTCCAGCCAGGTTGGACGCTGACTCTCTTCCCTTCGAATACAAGGGGCAGCGGGTGTGGGTCAGGGCAAAGATCGGCCCGCAGGATGCATTCGGGACACTCGATACCGGAGCAGATGGGACTGCCATCGACGCAGGCCTGGCACCGAAGGTCGGCCTGGTCGCTCGCGGATCAGAGGCAGGCATCGTCGAAGAGGGCGAGCTCAGACTGGAGACGTCGGGCCCGGCGCGGTTCGACCTGGGAGCAGTCAAGCTCGAGGTTGAGAAGGTGTACATCCTGCCACTGGCACTTCGTGTGGCGAACCTGGACTTCATTCTGGGCGTGGACGCCCTCGCTCAGACGCCATTCACCCTTGACTACCCTACGACGAGAATTGAACTGCGACTCGGGTCTGGACGAAGCGTCCCTTTCGCCTCAATGGAGGACATCCGGCCGACTCTGAGACTGGAGATCCTGGGCGAGGAGTTCACGGGGACAGTCGACACAGGCTCCGGCGGGGGCCTCTCGCTTCCGCTCCGCTGGGTCGAGAAGAACGCCTCCCGACTCGGCGTCCACCTGGGGAGGGGGTCCGAGCGGACGATACTCGGGCAGGGCAGGCTTCAGTTTCATGATTTCAGGATCGGCCGAGTAGCGATCGAAGGAGTCGAGATGGAAGGGGTTCCAACCGAGGGCGTGACGTCGGAGAAGGGTTCCGCGTCCGATCAATCGTCTAACTGGGCAAGCGTGGGCAAAGTGCTCGAAAGGATCGGGCGCATCGGCGTCGACTGCAGGCGGCGCCTGGTTGTCTTGGGCCGATAGTGATGCGGTCTAGGGGCCGATGGACCGCCCTGGCGGGGATGGAGCGACGCTGTTCGGAGCTGTAACTCGGCTCTACACCGGAGGTTTGGGCTGGTGCACGATCAATTCGAGTCATCTCGCCTGAGACGAGTCGGACCGAAGGTCGAACTTGACTCGGGACATTAAGATGAAGCGGGCCCGGAGGGATTCGAACCCACGGTCTCTGACGCTTCCGCCTTCAGCTCCGAAGGCTGACGCCTTGATCCGTGCTAGGCTACGGGCCCGGTCGCGTGGCTGCTCATTTCGTTAATTAAGCGATGACCTTCGGTATATTCCTCGCGACCGGGCTCCTGATGAGCCCGGCATCGGAGACTATCGACGTGACGAGGTCCGGCGGCGTCGCATCGAACGCGGGGTTGCCGACGGGAATCCCCCTGGGGGCAATCCTCCTTCCTCTGACGCTCACCACCTCTGCCGCGCTCCTCTCCTCGATGGCCACCTGGTCGTGGGTCCGCCCAAGGTCGAAGGTGGACCTGGGCGCGGCCGGATAGAAGGGCACCCGGTGCCGTCTTGCAAGGACCGAAATCTGGTAGGTGCCTATCTTGTTGAAGACCCAGCCGTCCCTGGTTATCCTGTCGGCGCCAACCACCACCTTGTCAACCGCGCCCTTGCTCAGCATGTATCCCACCGCGGTGTCGGAGATCAGCCTGCAGTCGAATCCGTCCCTGACGAGCTCGAAGGCAGTGAGCCTGGCGCCCTGCAGGGCGGGTCTGGTTTCTGGCACCAGGACCTTGACGAACTTGCCCGCCTCCCTCGCAGCCCTGACCACTCCGAGCGCCGTGCCGTAGCCCACGGTCGCCAGTGCGCCGGCGTTGCACTGGGTCATCACCGTGTCCCCGTCGTCGATGAGCTCGGCGCCGACCTTGCCCAGCTTCCTGTTGGTCGCGACGTCCTCTTCCTCCATCCTCTTCACCTCGGAGACCACGGCCTCCTTCGCCTCCCGTGCGGTGGGAGCGCGGCGAGCCGTCCGCAGCACCTTGTCAATCCCCCAGAACAGGTTGACGGCAGTGGGCCGCGTCGCCCTCAGGACGGCGGCCGCCCTTTCGATGTCAGCCATGAATCTCCGCTTGTCGTCGGCCTTTGACTCGAGGGCAGCGAGCGCGACGCCCATGGCCGCGGCGACGCCAATGGCTGGCGCTCCCCTCACGACCATCGTCCTGATCGCCTCTGCGACGTCGGTGTATCGCGTGTACGACCTGTAGACCAGCCGCGCTGGGAGGAGAGTCTGGTCAATCATCCTGACAGAGCGTCCCGCCCAAGTTATCGTTCGAAGTGTGAAGAAGTCTTCCAACTGCGCCAACGCCGCCGCGAGAACACAAAAGGTTTCCGAGCGGCCGCTAAAGGTTAAAGGCGCAACCAAGGCTGGCGGACGAGGATTACATTTGGCAGAGTCCAAGGCAGAGGCCGCCGAGACTCCGCCCGTCGACGCGGAGCTCAGGGACGGCAGGGTCACCATTTCAGACACGGACAGATTCGGTGAGCTCGAGGAATCGGGTTACGGCGGCAGGGAGGGAAAGTCGCTGGTCCTGAAGGAGTACGAGGCCCTCTACCTCCTCTACAGCAAGAAGCTGAACCTTGCTGACAAGGCGGGCAAGCAGGTGGGCTTCGAAGGCCTCGCCGAGGAGACACAGCTCAGGGCGAGAGACTCGTGGACCAAGTTCATCATCTACAGGGACCTGCGGAGCAGGGGGTACGTGGTCAAGGAGGGGTTCGGGTTCGGCACCGACCTCAGGGTGTACGAGCGCGGCGACTATCCGAAGAAGGCGGCGAAGTACGTCGTCTTCGCCCTCGACGAGGGGATCGAGAGGAGGGTGGAGCACCTCCAGGAGTCTGTCAGGGAGATGGCGAAGATGGGCAAGGAGGCCATAATCGCGGTCATCGAGCGCAGGGGCGAAGTGATCTACTACAGGGTCAGCAGGGCGAGGTTCTGAGCCCGGGTTGGCGGGCGGGTCGGTCCTGCGCATAATCCGCCCCGTGAACTGCGGCATGATCGGCCTGGCCGTCCTGGTCGGGGAGTTCGTGTCCAAGCCTCCGGGGGTCCCGTTCCTCGCCAGCGTCCTGGGTTTCCTCACAGGGTTCTTCATCTGCGCCTACTCGATGGTGGTGAACGACGTCTACGACGTGGAGGTCGACAGGGTCAATCAGCCCGGGCGTCCGATCCCAAGCGGTAAGATATCGGTCGCGGGCGCGACCAGGCTCTCGGTGCTCCTCCTGGTGGTCGGGATGGCGTTCGCGGCGCTCAGCCTCGACCCGGCGGCAGTGGCGATCGCGGCGGCGTACGCTTTCCTCTCATGGCTCTACAACTGGTGGGCGAAGAAGAGCGGCCTGGCCGGCAACCTGGTCGTAGCATCGTCCCTGGCCATCCCCTTCATCTACGGCGGCGTGATATCCGGGGGAAGCGTCTTCAGCTCGCTGCTCTTGGCCATGGCCTTCACGTCGTTCTTCGCGGGAGTGGGCCGGGAGGTGGTGAAGGCCATCGCAGACGTGGAGGGTGACTCGAAGCGGGGCGTCGGCTCGCTGGCCAGGAGCCGCGGGGCGAGGCCGGCGGGCGCCGTGGGAGCAGCATTCTTCCTTCTCGCGGTCGTGACCAGCTGGCTGCCCCTCTTCCTTGCTCTGGCAAATCCAATCTACCTCGTCGGCGTCTGGGTACCGGACGCTGTGTTCGTCTATCTGGCCATCTCAATCCTCCGCAACAGCGGCGCAGAGAACGCTCACAGGGTGAAGAATGCGGCGCTCGTCGGCATGCTTGTCGGCCTGGTGGTCTTCATAGGCGGGGGTCTCTGACATGTTCTCCGAGAAGTACAGGCCGAAGAGCCTCGGCGAGATGGTGGGCAACGAGGAGGCGAGGGAGAAGTTCCTGGCCTGGCTGAGGAAGTGGAAGAGCAAGTCGAAGGCTGCGCTCCTGGTCGGGCCGCCCGGGACCGGAAAGACCACCACCGTCCACCTGGTCGCCGAAGAGCTGAAGCTCAACCTGGTGGAGCTGAACGCAAGCGACAGCAGGACCAAGGAGAAGCTCGGCAAGAAGATGGGCGCGGCCATTTCAAACACGAGCCTGCTCGGAGAAAGGACTCTGGTATTCTTGGACGAGGTTGACGGACTGGCGGGGAGGTCGGACTACGGCGCCATCGATTTCATCAAGGAAGCCGTCAGGAGCAGCCTCAACCCCATCGTCATGGCTGCGAACAACCCCGATGCGGACGAGGTGAGGAAGCTGGCGAGCGTCACGACGAAGGTCGAGTTCGTCCCTCTCACGACCAGCGAGGTGCTCGTCCACCTGAGGCGCATCGAGCACCAGGAGAAGCTCGGGCTCTCCGACGCCCAGTTGCACTCCATCGCAGAGTCTTCCAAGGGCGACCTCAGGTATGCCCTGAACGGGCTCCAGGGCGGAGCCCCGGCCGGCAAGGACCAGGACCTGACCGTAGCCCAGGCCATCAACGGATTCTTCGACGCACCCACAAGGGCCGAGGCGCTCAGGGCCCTCCGCACCTATCCAGGCCAGCCCAGAGACAAGCTGCGGGACCTCTTCGCCAGCGTGATCGCAGCCAAGATGCCGGAAGAGGAGAGGGCCGACGCACTGGGTGTGCTCTCCAGGGCCGACCAGCTGATGGGGCGGATCATGCGGACGCAGGAATGGAGGCAGCTCCGGTATCTCGACCCGCTCCTGAGCACCGAGTTCCGCGATGCCTTGGGCGGAGCGAAGCTGCGTTACTCTGCCGAGGCTGTGCCCTGGCTCCTGCAGCTCAGGATCTGGAACGACTCGAAGAAGGTGAAGGAGATAAGCAGGCTCGCGGGCCGGAGGCTGGGCATCAGCTCGAAGGGCGGAATCGTCGCGGATTTCCCATACATGATGCAGCTCTCCGCCGACAGGGGCTTCCGGGACGAGCTGGTGTCAAGCCTGGGGCTGGACGAGCCCTCTGAGAAGTTCATAGCGAAGGAGTCTGACGCCCGGAAGGCCCCCCAGCGGCGCCCGAAGTCCTAGCTGAAGGAGCGCTGCAGCGGGACCTCGGTCGCGCTCTTCCAGTCGGAGAGCAGCCTGTCGAGGGCGACCACGTAGGGGCTGCCGTGGTCCACCCTGAATATCCTGATCCTGTTGAAACGCTTCTCGGTTATCAGCCCGGCCTTCGCCAGAAACTCGAGGTGGCGCGCGGCCGACGAGTGGGAGAGGCCCGACCTGCGCGTTATCTCCGAGATGTTCAGCTCGCCGCTCTCCAGCAGGATGGTCAGCACCTTCGTCCTCCCATAGGAGGAGAAGAGCTGCTCAACCTCTAACGTCTGCCATCATCCCCTTTTCCAGTTCGCCCACCAGCTCCTTCGCAGAGACCAGCGACAGCCCTATCATGGTCGTCCTGCCCCTCACCCCCCTGCCCGAGAGCTGCGTCTCCAGGATGCCCTTCCTCGAGAGCTCGTTGACGTCGTTCCAGACCTGGGTGTGGTGGTTCGCAGTCGCGCCCACGTCCTCGCAGAGGGCGGCGTAGCTCTTCTCCATCTCGCCTATGGTGACCTGGGTCGAGTCGCCCTTCTTCAGCAGGTTCGACACTGCCATCAGGATGAGCCTCTGGTGCTTCGTCAGGTAGCTCAGCTCCTCCTTCCTGAACTGCGGCGGCAGCGAGGACTTCGCCGAGCGTATGTGCTCTGGGAGGATCCTGAACGATTCTGCCATGTCGGCCATCTTGCCCGCCCTGTACACCAGGTCGAGGGCGTAGCGAGCGTCCCCGTAGGTGCCCGCTATGTTGGCTGCCAGCTGCATGCAGCTGTCGTCGAGCGCGCCGTCGTTGAACGCCTCTTCGCTCCTGGAGACGATGATGTCGAAGAGCTGGTTTGCAGAGTAGGGCTCCAGTACTATCTGGTTCCACTGGACCGAGCTGAGTGTGCTCAGGTCCACCATCTTGAGGTAGTCCAGCGTCTTGGAGATGAGGAGCGACGAGAAGACCTGGCTCCCCTGGGCGGTCTCCCTCAGCCGGGTGATCGTGTAGAGCGACGACGGGTCAGCAGAGATCAGCGAGTCGGCCTCGTCGAAGGCGATTATCAGATGGACCCGGTTCGTCTTGAGCCCGTCCACCAGCGCGTGGAGCAGCTCCTCGAAGGAGTAGCCCCTGGACGGATAGCTCTGGCCCAGCGAGTTGAGCGCCCTGACCATGACTGCCTGGAGGGTCCTGTCGATCCTGCAGTTCACGTGGAGCATCTTGACCAGGTTGCCGTAGAGCGCGGCCTTCTTCTGGAGGGACTCGCCCAGCTTCTTCGCGATCATGGTCTTTCCGGAGCCGATTGGGCCGGAGAGCATGACGTTCTGGCTGGCCTTGGAGGCGTTCTGGACGACGCTCTGGAAGTAGAGCTCCAGCGCCTTCAGCTGGTCGTCGCGGTGGGGGGTGTCGTGGGGAAGAAATTCGGGGAAAAGGATGCTCTCGTCCCTGAAGACAGAACGCGGCGGCAAAGGGGATTCTAGCTTTCTTCGACTTTTTGCTATATAACCGTGATTATCCATTGGATAGAATCACCGAAGGAGGGTTGGGTGAAAGTATTCACGGAAACCCAAAAAGGGCGCGCCGAGGGCGGAGCCCACGTGAAAGCGGTCAGGTTCCACAGGCACGGCGGCCCCGAGGTGCTGCAGTACGAGGACGCGCCCGACCCCAAGCCCAACAGCGACGAAGCCTTGGTCAGGGTCAAAGCGTGCGCCCTCAACCACCTGGACATCTGGGCGAGGAACGGGCTCCCCAACGTGGAGATCCCGATGCCCCACATCTCCGGCTCGGACATTGCCGGAACGGTGGAGTGGGTGCCTCCGGAGGAGAAGCAGGTGCAGAAGGGCGCGGAGGTCCTGGTCAATCCGGGCGTCGGCTGCGGCAGGTGCGACAGGTGCCTGCTGGGCCTGGACAACCAGTGCAGGTTCTACACCATAACGGGCTACGGGACGGACGGAGGCTACGCTGAACTCGTGAAGGTCCCGAGGACCAGCCTGGTCCCCAAGCCGGAAGGCATGAGCTTCGTGGACGCCGCTTCGTTCCCGTTGGTCTATCTGACAGCCCATCACATGCTCGTGACCAAGGCCGGGCTCAGGGCTGGCGAGACCGTCCTGGTGCTTGGTGCGGGCTCGGGCGTGGGGAGCGCATCGATCCAGGTGGCGAAGCTCTGGGGCGCCACAGTCATAGCGACAGCAGGCGACGAAGGGAAACTTTCGAAGGCGAAGGCGCTGGGCGCGGACCACGCTTTGAACCACTACAGGCAGGACGTCGCCGAGGAGGTGAGGAGGATAACAGGGAAACGCGGGGTCGACGTCGTGGTCGAGCACGTAGGAAGGGCGACCTGGGAGAAGAGCGTGAAGTCGCTCGCAAAGGGAGGCAGGCTGGTGCTCTGCGGCGCAACTACGGGAGCGGAAGTCACGACGGACCTGAGATACGTCTACAACAGGGAGCTGACAGTGTACGGCAGCTTCATGGGCAGCAGGGGAGAGCTCCTGAAGGTCGTCGAGCTGTTCAGGGCAGGGAGGCTGAAGCCGGTGGTGGACAGCACCTTCACTCTCGCGAGGGCGGCGGAGGCCCAGGCGAGGATGGAGAAGAGCGAGCACTTTGGGAAGATCGTGCTCACAGTCTAGCTGACGATCCTGTAGGAGTGGGTCACCTTGACGCCGGGCTTGAGGGTCGCAGACACGCTGCAGAACTTGGCCATGCTCTCGTCTATCGCCTCCTCCACGTACTTTGTCTCCAGCTCGCCCGAAAGGACGTACTCGACGTGGATTGATGTCCAGGGCTTCGGATAGCCGTGCTCCGGCCGCTCCCCGTTCAGCATCACCTTCAGCGAGCCGAGCTTCTGTTTTCTCTTGCCCAGGATGGCAACGACGTCCATTCCGCTGCAGGCGCCCAGGGAAGTCAGGAGCGCCCTCATGGGCGAGATGCCCTTCGACAGCGGGTCGTCCGAGTCATAGACCACCGCGTGCCCCTTCAGGTCGGTCCCGAGGAAGGTGTAGCCGCCGGCCCAAGACACCTCAGCCAGCCACTCTTCCCTAGCCGACCTGGACCACCTGGGCCGCCTTTCCCGACGCCGCTCCCTTCTCGATGAAGCTGCGGCGGGGCCACTTCGCCTCCGCCCGGGCCGAAAGCGTATGCTTCCCTGTTCCGAGCTGGGACGCCGGAACCTCGAAGGTCTGCGTGAAGTTGAGCATCTTGGCCTTGGCGTCCTCCACGTTGAGCGGAATCCTGGGAGGACCTCCGTCCTCGGGCATGATCATGGCCCAGATCCTGTAGGGAAGGTCGGGGTCCCGGCTCCAGTAGAAGCTGGCCTTCCTGACGAGCTTTGACTGCCGTCCGAGCTTCCTGGAGATCGGCCCCCTCTTGACCAGCAGGGAGGTGCGGAAGGTGAGGTTCAGTATCTTGTCGTAGTCCTCCCAGGCCACCGTCCAGACGTCAGGATGGAACGACTCCCTGAGGCCGCCGACTATCCTGAACCCGAGGTTCGCGATGATCGTGTCGTCGATGGAGTAGCTCTTCTTGTCTGTCATCAGCTTCGGGCTGGCGAGCCGTGTGGTACCCCATCTGTATTCACCCCTCCTGTTCTTCAGGGGCATGCTGGCCGACCGCGAGGTCGCGCCGTTAAAAGGATGATTGCGTTCACTTGATTCCGTGCCGGACGGGCAGCCTGGAGGCAACGCTCGCCGTCTTCGTCATCGTGAAGGAGCAGGCCTCGTCACCCTCGGCCACGCATTCGACCTCCGTCACTTCGAAGTCGGCGTCGAAGATGGTCGAGATGAGCCCTCTCAGATGGGCGCGGAAGAATGTGCTCTTCCTCCTGATGCCGTTCTTCGCGTTTGACTCGCATTCGAAGAGACCTTTTGCGCTCACGTTGACCGAATCGGCGTCCCTCCTGGTCACCTCGACCTGGGCGTAGCCCAGGGCAGTGTAGGTCCCGAGTATCTCGTCGAGCGAGCGGATCGCGAACTCCCTTCCAAGGTCGTCCAGGACCTCCTTGGCGGTGAACCTCCCCATCGACTCGGCCATCTGGTCTATTATCGCCACCGAGCCGCTGCCGAAGACGCTCCAGAGATGGGCGAACATGCCGCTCAGCGCGTCCGTCCTCATTATCAGCGCCCGCCTGTTCGAGAACATCAGGGGGAAGTTCTGCCTGTCGACCATGAACCCGTCTTCCGCAGCCAGCACTTCGACGCCCTCCACCACAGGCAGGTCCATGAGGGCCCTCCGTATCTTGGTGAGGTCCGGGGAATCAGTGATGTCGGCGAAGAAGCTCCAGACGCCCACGCTGGAGGCGCTCGACGCGGAGGTGAAACCGCCCAGCACCCTGATGTCCAGCTCAGCTACAAGACGGGCACACTTGGCGAGGGCGCCCTTCACGTTCTTGAGCCGGACGGTGACCTCGGCCAGCCGCCTGTCAGGGGCGTACTCCCATACAGGGACGTTCTTCGGATTCTGCATAGTTTCTAGCGCAAACTATTATAACGAATTCTAATTAAAGGTTGCCCCGAGGGATGACGGGGGAACACCGTCTTGGCGGGAGGTATGGGAATGCTGTACCCGAAATCGGGATTCGGAACATACATAGGCTTATAGCCGAAACTATTGGTGATAGCGTTCTATCAGGGAGCGGTCGTTTTGGAGCTGGCAGGCAAGAAGGACC
>JAFMAU010000120.1 GCA_029784825.1 Nitrososphaerota archaeon
AATGAGCCGCTGAAGGCTTGACCAGATACCCCATTGGTAGTGAACTTGCACGTCACTGGTAGAGCGGCCCCCCCGCAACGATGTTTGTCGCGGTAGGAGTGCATGTCAGCGCTTGGTTTGCTCCGCCGAAGGTAATACTGCCCGCTCCAGAAATCTGGGTGTTCGAAGTCCCAATGTTAGTCAAGGAAAGGACGACCCCCGTGGCCCCGGTGTGGCTTGCTGAGGTAACGGCTGCTTGGACATTGGCCGAGCTCGAGAACGTCCCGAACAGGCCGAACACGAAGCCCGCGATGGCTACCGCTGCGATGAGGGTGATGGCGATGAGGATGACTGTTGCTAGTACTGGTGAGATGGCTTTTCTTTTCTTCTGAAGAACTTTTTCGAAGTTCATCGTTGAACCCACGAGACTCCTTTTGTTTATAAAAGCCGTATGGAGTTTGTATCTGGTTTTGGGTTAAATTTCTTGACGTTTCAATTGGGCCTAAGGCAACAGCGCGTAATCCTTAAGGCAACAGCGCAGGAACGTCGGGAGAATCCTCGGCAGGCATCTCAATCCCCGGGGTTCCATTGGGCCGCGTCTCCGTGGGAGCGCTCTTTCGCGCGTAGGCAGGGCAGTTCGGGCGCGGTCCTATCATTAGCCCCAGGACGCAGGCTCCTCGACCTGCGACGGCCGGGAGCAACTCTTAATGCGGCATCTGATAACTAGGGCAGCTGAACTTGGACGTCGTCGGCGTCTCGAAGGCGAGGACTAGCGGGAGCTTCGTTACCAAGAAGGGGAAGAAGGCCTACCGGGGGAAGCGCAGGCACTGGTACGTCTACTTCTACGACGACCAGGGGAAGTTCCACAAGAAGAAGATCAGCTCGGTCCAGGTCCCATACTACGGCTCTCTCATAAGGCGGAGGAAGTCCTACCAGTGCAGGAGCTGCGGGAACAGGTTCCGCTCGATGTCCCCCGCCTGCCCCAAATGCGGCGAGAGCGGGTCGAAGGTCGGGGCGCCTCCGAGGAAGGCAACTGGCTGAACCCTTCGGCTGACCCTCAATCTTTCAGACCTGTAGGCTTTCCGGCGGAATCCCAAACGGCTCTGGAGAAGGATCTAGACGCGATGACTATTCAGCATCTTCGAGGGCGGGGGTGGGATTTCCGATGTCCAGCGGCCTCTGTACCAACTGAACTCATTCCTAGCATCTGGGGGTGCTTGTCACGATACCATATCATGACCCGGTCAAGGGTTGCCACCAGTTCGAGTTTTTGCAGGGTGTAGTTCATCCAAACGGCAATTTTGCTAATATATATTCAAAATCTATGTCCCGCCGTCTTGCCGGGGACGCTCCTTGCCCACTGGTTCCTTAACTTGTTTGGGGAGTTGCGGGGTCATCGAGGATTCCTCGCGGACAGGGCGACGACCGCGGAATGATTCCGAACCGTCTTGGGTTGAGGATATTGGTCCCGGCCTTGCTCGCCTTGACTCTCTTCGCCGGGGGTCCGGTCGCACGTGCAAGCAACATTCCTCCTCTATACCTAAGCATCAACGGCGCGATCCTGGACTCGGGCAACCAAGGATACACGCAGTCCGGGGGGGAGGTAGTCTACGCCACCGTCAACGGCGTCGCTGTGTCGGTGCCTCCATCGGCCTGGACCTTGACCGTCTCCGCCACTGTGACCGGCTCTACAGTCACCGGCACCTCTTCGTTCCACCTGGCCGGAACCGGCCCGTCGCCCGAGAGCATCGATGTGAGCGCCTCAGTGGCAATCTCTTCCATGATTCCTGCCGAATGCTTCGACGGCACAGGCCCGGTCCTGGACTGTTTCACCCAGCCCTATACGAGCGCCATTCCTGGTTTCTTCGTAGGCCAGGCAACCGTCTCGGGTCTGAGCTCGCCGGGTGTGACCTCCATCATACCCATTTACCTGGAGTCCGCCTTCCTTAACCCCTTCGGGAGCCCCATAGTCATAACTGACAGCCTGACCGGGACCCCGAGCCTCCTGATAGTGGCGACGTACACCCAGGCCGATGTCCACTGGAGCGGTGTCACGACGGGCGGGACACTCTCCAACACGCCGGGAGAGTCCACCATCTCAGGTCAGTTCTTGATGGTGACGACCGCGGACGAGAACCTGGCGGGGGGGACAGAAACGGAGAGCGGCACGATGACCTTCCTCAACGTCACTCCCAGCAGTCTCGACGCTTCCGGACCATACCAGGGGAGCTCGACCATCCCCACTACGGGGACAGTCGACTGTTCCTCTCTCACAGGCATCCCGGGCACCTGCACGGAGACAGGCTTCAGCTCGGCAGGGACCTTTGACATCGGGGACATCCAGTTCGTCGGAAGCTACGCCATCGGATGGATCGTCCCCGCAGTCGCCTTCTCAGGAACGGCGACCATCACGAATTTCATCGGCGGGTACCCTGCAGGGGTCCCCGAGTTCGGTAGCATGGCGATCGCCGCGTCATTCGGAGTGCTGGCGTTGGCCATCCTCAAGAAGTCGGCGAAGGGCAGACCAGGGAAGTAGCTGACAGCTGGTTCCAGAACAGAGGGTGCCTCATACCTGAAGGCTCGGGAATCCGCTTGTTGCCCGGCGCCTGAGAGATTCCATAACATCGCCCCTCGCTGATACAGATATCGAACCAAGATTCTACCTACATGCTTATAGAACAATCTCAGGTGGGTGCATTTCATGGCCGGAAACCAGGGGAGTTCTGGCAAGAGGACATGGATCTACGGCGGGATAGTCATAGTCCTCCTGTTCCTGCTCCTTGGCTTCTTCGCTCTACCTCACCTCTACGCGCCAACGGCGCCTCCGCCTCCACAGACGACCACCTCGACGACGCTTCCTTCCACCACGACGGTCACCCAGACCCTCCCGACGACGTCCACGACCGCCGTGACTGGGCCTGGCTCGACGAGCACCGAGACCACGACGAAGACGGTGACCTCGACTGGGAGCCCTGCCACGACGACCTACACCAGCACTCTCTACACCGGCGGAGAGACTGTCACCTCGACCGTCACTTCGAACGGAGGGGCGACCACAACGACGACGGTCACCTCCCTGGCGACCACGACCCAGACCGTGACCGGAGGGGGCACCACCCAGACGACCACGGTGACCTCTCCCACCACCGTGACGAGCACTGAAACAAGTGGGTCCACCTCGACTCAGACGGTGACAGTGACTGACACCTCTCCCACGACGACGACGGTGACGTCTCCGACCACCACGACGGAGACCACCACACTGACATCCACTCAGCCCACGACCGTGACCACAACGTCTACTCAGACTACGACAATCACTCTCACTACGACACTTCCGCCGCCCTCATCGACAACGACCTCCTCTTCATCATCGACCTCGACCTCGACTACTTCTGACACGACCACGTCTTCGGTTCCCGAATTCCCTGCCGGGATGATCGCGGCAGTCGCCATCGCCCTCGTCGGACTGGCGGCAATGACCAAGGTAGTGAGGCCCGGCTCGGAAGGGCGCTGAAACGCCGCTGGCTGTCAAGTTTCCATCCGCCAAGCTTTGACCGGTTCTGGGTCATTTCCCTCTTCGACTCCGGCAGAGCGTGGAAGTTTCTTGCATCGCCGCTGGGCTCGAGTTGTCCCCCTAGCTGAGAGGTCCAAGCCCTATTGAGGTATCGAAGAGGAACTCGACATGGAGCCGGACTCCTTTTTTCGTAGTAGATTCATATAACGCAGCCCCCTGTCCCGGCTCGTGGAGTCGTGGAGGCACGACATCAGGAAGATGGCCCTCGCCGTCGTGGTGATCGCCATCATCGCTGTCGCGGGGGCCTACTATCTCAGTTCAGGGGGGGGAGGGGGTTCGACCCAGGACACCACTCGCTCTTCAGGATCAAAGTCGACCGTGTCCGTCCCGCACACCACATCGTCGCAACAGACGACAACGACGACCCAGCGGACGGACACCACCACATCCAACGCCACCTGTAGTGGAACCGGCAGCCAGTCATATCAGCAGCAGATCCAGACGGAGATGGTCCCCATGCTGAAAGCCCTGTCCGCCATGTCTCTCGTGTACAACGGGAGCGCTTCCGGGACGCAGTTCTCGTATTCTGCCCAATACCAGGTGCTGGCAGCGAACACGACCGGTCCGCTGACCACCTACGAGGTCAGGATAGTCGAGGTGGCGGGGACCTCTTCCCAGACCGCAACGGCATGGGCCAACTCAGACGGCAGCGTCAACCTTCTCGAGATGTCGTCGGGTGGTTC
>JAFMAU010000121.1 GCA_029784825.1 Nitrososphaerota archaeon
TGACCTCCCTCTTCGGCTTCCTCTTCGCGGCGCCCGGCGCCACGTACATCTCCGGGGCGAACATCTCCGGGGAGGAGAACGGCAAGATCTCCCTGGCGGGGCCGCTGGTCAACGTGCTGATCGGCACCCTCTTCTTCCCCCTCTACTTCTCGAGCAACGCGCTGCTCGCCGGCATCGGATTCTTCGGAGCGTACATCAACGTCTTCCTCGCTCTGTTCAACCTCCTCCCCATCGGGCCCCTCGACGGTGCCAAGGTCTGGCGCTGGAACAAGGTCATCTGGGCCGCCACCTTCGTCCCCCTGGTCCTGGTCTTCTTCTACGGCTTCGTCCCCTGACCGCAGGTAAACTCAGTTTACCCAGCTGTTAAGATAATTCGAGTTCCCTGCGTATCCATCGCGGAGGTTAACTTAACGGACGCAATGTCAAAGACGATGACCATCGACATCCCTCCGGGCCAGCCGTTCGGGCCGCTCGCCATCCTCTGCGAATGGGCGGTCTCCGTGCACGCCTTTCGGAGGAACAAGGTGTCGGTGCCGCTGAAGGTACTGGCGGCCGCCCTCTGCAACTCCGGATACTCGTACAGGGACGTGGCGACCATGATGGGAGGGATGTCCTACGTCGCAGCCAGAGACGCTTACCACTCGCTGATGACTAGCCTCCCGAAGGAGGAGAAGAGGTACAGACGGCTCGTCGCCCTGGACGGCGCTGACACCGTCGTCGAAGGGGAGCGATACCACGTCTGGCTCGCCAGGGACGTCGACACCGGAGAGATCATGTGCTTCCAGGCGTCCCCCGACGCGTCTGCCGACGACGGCGCGCGCTTCCTCGCCAACGTCGCGGCCCAGTGCACCAACAGGCCGGCCCTGCGCCTGGGGGCCGGGCCGAACTCCCCGCGGGGGCTGGTGAACCTCGACCTCTACTTCCAGGTGACCTCGGGGCAGAGCGCCTCCATCTTCAGCAGGCTGGAGCGCTTCTTCCTCGGAAGCGCGGCGTAGCGAAGTTTATCGGCGACCGGCGCCCCGGAGGCAGGATGCTCACCCTCGCCTACGACTCCGAGTGCGGCCCCTGCACGAGGTTCCGCAGGGCCGTGGAGTTCCTCGACGCGGGCAGGGCCATGAAGTACGTCGGGCTGGAGCACGCGGAGGGCGTTGGCCTCCTCGACCGGGTCCCGCAGGACCGCAGGCGCGCCTCGTTTCATCTCGTCGCCCCCGACGGCAGGGCGTGGAGCGGGGCGGGAGCCCTCTCCACCCTCGCTTCGCAGCTCCCCTGCGGGGCGGTGGCGTCGAAGGCCATCGAGTCGTGCCCCCTCGTCTCGGGCACCCTGTCGTTCGCGTACAGGGCCCTTTCCAGGCTCCACGGGAGCGGCTCGTGCGCGGCGGGGCCCACTGACCTGCACGTCTGAGCGCCCCCGGCCCAGGGCCGGCGCCTCTCGCATCAGCGCTCACCCTTCATGTTTATAGGACTCTCCGCGCCGAAACTGGTTTCGTGGACGAGCACTTCGCAAAGGAGGTCTTGATCGCCCGCTACTCGCCGAACGAGCGGCTCGTGCAGCTCCTCGTCAAGATGAAGGACGCGGTCGGCGCCCTCGCCGACGTCAACAGGATAACCGCGGGCGAGTCGGTGGACCTGCGCCAGAGCATCACCTACTCGGTCCCCAAAGAGTACGCGGTCTACAGCGCCTTCGCGGCCGTCAAGAAGGGGTACGAGCTTTCAGTCCTCCTCGGGAAGCTGAGGCAGTCCCCCTTCGTCATCGAGGCGCGGGCGGTCGACGGCGTCGACGGGTCGGTCGTGGACACCCTCCTCTTTCCGGTCAACTTCGCGCGGGACAGGGTGGTCGTCCTCGAGGCCAGGGCCGTGGTGTCCATGTTCGAGGCGATCCAGCAGAACTTCGGGACCGGCGGGTCCGTGATAATGTACCAGCTCGGTCACTACTACGGCCACAGCCTGTTCGACAAGCTCGCAGCGTCGTTCACCCCAGCGTTCATGGCCAAGAACCACGCCTACGGCCTCAAGATCCTCGGCGCCACCGGGTGGGGGATCCCTGAGATCATGAGCGAGAACGACACCCTCACGAAGGTCGCCGTCCAGGTGAAGGAGTGCTTCCTGTGCGAAAAGAGCAGGGTGAAGGGGCGCGCAGGGTACTTCATGGCCGGGGTCCTCGCCGGCGCCTTCAGCTTCCTGTCCGGGAGGGAGCTCCTCGCCACCGAGGAGAAGTGCATAGCGAACGGGGACGACATATGCGAGTTCTCGGTCTACCCCGAAGGGGCTCACGCGCGTCAGGGCCGGTAGCCTCCTCCGGCTCGCTCCGATTTGACCGCTTGGCGCCCGAAAGTTCACCCCTCCCACTAAAGCACGATTGGGGAGCTTTTTGGGCTCATGCGAGCAGAAGCTTTGGAGAGGCTGGTCGACCGACCAGTCAAGGACAGCTACGGGAGGTACGTCGGTTTTGTTGTCGGGTTCTCCGTCGACACCTCCGGTGAGCTGAAGTCGATAGGCGTGGACCAGGGGAACGGAGAGTTCACCGAGTACCCCAGCCAGCGGATCGTGTCCGCCTCCGACGGGTTCGTGCTGATACCCGCCTGGAAGGTGGAGTGCGACTCCCTCAACAGGGAGGTCGACGGGGTGCGGAGGAGGGCGAAGGCGCTGCAGGACCTCGCCCGCGAAGGGGAGATACCGCGCTCCATCTACGACGACATGATGTCGAAGTACTCCGCCGACGCCTCGAAGATACAGGGCTCCTACAAGTCACTGGCCGAGGGGATGGTGGTGCGGATCGGGGAACTGGAAGGGCAGCGCGAGGCGCTGCAGAGGTTCCTGGTGGACATCAAGGTCCAGTTCAGGGCCGGGGAGATCGACGAAGCCGCGTTCAAGGTCGCGGCCGAATCCTGCGAGTCGATGCAGGCGCGCAACTCCCAGGAGATGGACGACCTCGCGCGGATGCTGAAGTCCGCGACCGAGCCCCTCTCACAGGGACAGCAGCAGAGGCAGGCGGAGGAAGCGCCTGTCCCCAAGGCCGTCCAGGCGACCGCAGAATAGCCGGAGGCTGGTTCTCGAGGGGTGAAGGACCGCCTATGCCATCGGCCGGAGGGGTACCAGGGACATGAAAGCGGAAGCTCTCATGCCGCGCGGCAGCCCAGTGGCCCGCTCCCTTAGGATAACAGGCTCGACCCACGCCATAGCCGCAGCCTTCTCCGCCGCCATCTCGCTCAACGGGATAATCGCCGCCCAGGCCCTCGGGCCCATAGGGAAGGCGGCCGTCGTCGCCGTGATCTTCGTCTCCGTCGCGGCCTGCGCCGCCGCGGTCTCGGTGGACGTCCTCAGCAGGTCTGCCAAGGCGGTCTCCGACCTCCGCTCCGTCGGCGCGTCGAGGAGGAGCATCTCCTCCGCCCTGTTCGGGGCGCTCTTCGCCTACGGCGCCGCGGGCTCCGCGCTCGGGGGCCTCGTCGGGGCGGTCCTCGGTTCCGCGCTCGCAGGGGGCGCGTTCGGGGTCCAGTCCATAGTGCTCGTGGTCGCCGCCGTCGCCGCTTCCGCAGGCGCGGTCGCAGCGGGCGCGTTCCTAGGGGGGAGATCCACCTGGCGCAGCTAGCCGCGCTCACGCCGCAGCAGCCGGCGGCCCAGGACCGCTTCTCCGTGGTGCTGAAGCACGTGCGCAAGTCCTACGGCGAGGCCGAGGTCTACTCCGACCTCCACTTCCAGCTCCTGAAGGGGACCTTCGTCGCACTGTCGGGGCCCATAGGGAGCGGCAAGACCACCATGCTGAACATGCTCGCCGGGCTCGAGAGGCCCAGCGGAGGGACCATCGTGGTGAAGGGGCAGGACCTCACCAAGATGGACGACGACGGGCTGGCTGCTTTCAGGGCGGCCAACATCGGCCTCGTCCCCCAGGTCCAGACTGTCATCCCCGAGCTCACTGTAGCGGAGAACGTGGAGCTCCCGCTCTACTTCCTCGGCGTCGACAGGGACGCGCGCCGCCAGAAGGCGGGGGCAGCCATGGCCAAGGTCGGCATCAGCGGCGAAGCT
>JAFMAU010000122.1 GCA_029784825.1 Nitrososphaerota archaeon
GACCTGTGTCCTATATTGTGCCATCTGGTCTCACTCCTCGCCGTGCGAACCCCAATACCGGCGTGAACAATATCAACAGACCCATCTCCTGAAGTAAAATCTCCAATAGTGAAAGAACCCCCACATATTGGTACAAAAGGGATAACCATTGGAAGAAGGTCCCGCTGCTGATCAGCCCCAGTCCGAGGGCTATGAAGAGGGTGTCCGGCCTCTTGGTCCTCGAGTACGAGTAGATCGTCTCCACTACACCGTACAGCACGAAGTAGAAGGCGAAGAAGCTCAGCACGTTCTGGATCTGGGCGCCGCTCAGGGTGATGACCGGGAAGATCATGAGAGCGGGGACGATGCTCTTGGAGAGCATCACGTCGACAGCGTGGGAGAAGGCCAGGAAGAAGTACCCGGTGGTCTCCAGGAGCAGCCCCCCGACGACTATCGCTGTGGCCGTCAGCGGGATGAACGGGACTAGCTGGTCGAGCCCGACAAGACCCTCGACAAGGAACCCGAACCCAAGGAACACGAAAGCGGTGGCGAGCCTGAGGAGCGACGAGCTCTCAGTGTGCTTCACCCCTCTGTACGCGACGTAGGCTATGGAGAATGAGACGAAGACCCCGATGAACTGGAGCATGTCGCCTATGAGCGCCATGTCAGACTGTGCGGGCAACTCGGGCTGAGAAACAGTTTCGAGTATAAAAGCGTGATGAATCAAATAGCAGGAACGACGTCTCATCCGGAGAGAGGGAGCCCCTTTCCGGTGGTGCTACTTTTTCTTCACGTTCGCGCTCCTGCGCCGTGCCGCTCTGACGAGCGAGAACGCGAGCACGGCCGACGCGACCAGTATTAGGAACAGCTTGAGGGCGGCGCCCCCGTACGGGACGAGCAGGAGCGCGGCGAGGACGGCCAGGGTCCCGAGCACCAGGAGGTTGGCGTCTGGCATGTTACTTCGTGATGATCGTCAGCACGTCCTGGTCCATCAGCCTGTGCGTCACCCCCACCCGCTGGCCCCCGAACTTCACGCTCTTCCCCCAGACCTGGGCGTACCGGAACTCGTCCTTCATGCTCCGGTGGACCTTGTCGCAGATGTCCCCTATGGTCGCGCCCCCTCGGACCACCATCGGCTCTTCGAAGTCGGTCTCGCCCGTCCTGCGCCGCATGTACACCCTGACGAACTCCAGCCTCTTGTAGATCTCCTCCTTCAGGGCGTTGATGTTGACGTCCGATTCGGCCGATATCGGGACGAACCTGTAGTGGAGCTTCCGGGACAACTCGCCCGTGAACCCCGCGTTGACCAGGTCTATCTTGTTCATCACAGTCAGGGAGGGGACGTAGATCCTGTTCCCCGACAGCACGTCCACGAGCTGCTGGTCGTCGATGTCCTGCCTGATCACCACCCGGGCGCCGTTGACGTCGTACACCCTGAGTATGTCCTTGATGAGCGCCTCGCTTATCTTGGTAAGCTTCACCTGCAACGCGACGCTTATCCCTCCCGAGTCGACCTTCTCTATGACCACGTTCGGGGGGCTTTCGTCCGCCCTTATCCCGGTCGTCCTGAGCTCCCGCTCGAGCAGGTCCCTCGCCTCGGGCTGGAAGACGTCGACCACGAAGAGGATGAGATCCGCGCTCCTGGCGACCGCCAGCACCCGCCTCCCCAGCCCCTTCCCTGACGAGGCGCCCTTGATTATCCCCGGGAGGTCGAGGATCTGGACCCTCGCGCCCCCGAACTCCATCACCCCGGGGACGACGTCGAGGGTTGTGAACTGGTACGCCGCGACCTTCGACTTTGCGTTCGTGAGCCTGTTGAGGAGGGTCGACTTCCCGACGCTGGGGAGCCCGATCAGCACCACCGTCGCGTCCCCCGACTTCTTGACGTCGAAGCCGAGCCTCGAGCCTGACTTCCGCGTGTGCTGCTCCTCCAGCTCGGCCCTCAGCTTGGCGAGCTTGGCGCGCAGGAGCCCGATGTGGTGCTCGGTCTTCTTGTTGACCTGCGTCTTGTGGATGTCGTCCTCGATCTTCTTTATCTTCTCAGGGAGCCCCATCGCCTAGGACACCTTCACGTACTCCAGGACTATCGTGTGCCCGTAGCCGTACGGGTATGCGCTCCCGCCGTCCCAGCTCGGGTCGGAAGCGGGGCCCGAGGAGGTAGTGCAGTCGGTCGGACAGCACGGCGCCCCGTAGTTCGCGGCGCTGCAGTAGTCGAGCTGCTCGAGGTTCAGCGACCCCCACTGCGTGGACGGGTGGCCGTCGACGAGCAGGACGACCTGGTAGGTCGAGTTGGTCTTGAACCCGAGCAGGTCGGTCGAAGAGAAGACCACAGGTAGGACCCTCCCGTTGAGGGTGGGCTCGACCCCCGACCCGACCTTCCCTGCCGTGTAGTTCCAGATGGTGAAGAAGTCGCCCAGGGTGTAGTTGTGGGAGTTTGCGTCTGTCGAGCTGAGCTCGACGTGCAGCAGCCCGGACGAGTCGTGGGTGTGCACCGGCTCCAGCCCTCCCGCGAGTATGCCGATACCCTGGGGGACTGTCACGTTGGTCCCCGCGATGTCGATCGTGAGGTACGGGTGGACGTGGATCCAGCTCTCCCCGGTAATGTACGGGAACGGGGGCCCCTGGAGGTAGGGAGCGGCGACGAAGTATACCCCTACGACCGCGACGAGCGCCAGGGCTGCTATCGTGATGGCGACCGGGTGCCTGTTCCTCCGCCGAAGGCTCCGCGGCTTCCTCTGCTGGGCCGGCTTCTGCGGCGCGGCAGCGGCAGGCTGTGCCCCTCCGTGCCTGTCCTTCCTGTGCTGGAGGAGCGCCTCCGGGGTGGCAAAACTCTTTCCGCAGTCTTCACAGTCCGGCATGTTCTGTCGCCTGCCGCGGGCGCGCGGATAAGAAGTTTGGGAGTCGCGCCGGTCCGACATCCGGACGGATGGCGTCGGGGCCGGAGGTGGGTGACTGGCTTAAATCCCGCAGGGGACGCCGTGCCTGTCATGAAGTCGATCGCCCTCGCCCCGTCGGGAGGGAAGGGGTTCGTCCCCAGGCTGGTGGAGTCGGACGAGCCGTCGCCGGCGAAGGGGGAGCTTACGGTCTCGATGGCCGCCTGCGGGCTCTGCGGCACGGACGTCGAGAAGGTGCGGGGAGAGTATACCGCGTCGATGCCGGTCATAGGCCATGAAGCGGTCGGGGTGGTGAAGGAGACCAACGAAGCGAGGGGGTTCGTCCGCGGCGACAGGGTCTTCCCCCACCATCACGTCCCCGACTACAGCTGCGGCCTTTGCAAGGCGGGGAACGAGACGATGTGCGACCACTACAGGGCGAGCAACCTCAGGCCGGGGGGGTTCGCAGAGGTGTTCGCGGTGCCCGCCTGGAACCTGGACCGGGGAGGGGTGCTGAAGCTCCCGGACACCATGGGGTTCGAGGTCGCGTCCCTCATCGAGCCGCTGGCGTGCTGCATACGCGCCATCAGGAAGTGCCACGTCGAGCCGGGCGAGTCCGCTCTCGTGGCGGGAGCAGGTCCGGTGGGGATGATGCACGCTCTGTTGATGAAGACGGTCGGGACGAAGGTTGTCCTGAGCGACGTGAGCCCGGACAGGCTAAGGTTCGCCGAGAAGGCGGAAGCCGGTAGGGTGGTAGACGCCAAGGGGGACGTGCCAGCAGCGGTGAAGTCTGAGACCGAAGGGAAGGGGGTGGACGTCGCCATCGTCGCTTCTGGGAGCAAGGCGGCCATAGTCCAGGGGCTCAGGTCTGTCAGGAAGGGAGGGAGGGTCTGCCTGTTCGGGGTCCCGGCCAAAGGCTCGGTGCTCGACTACGACATCGGGGACCTCTACAACTCCGAGCAGGGTGTCGTCACCAGCTACGGCGCCACCGAGACCGACACCAAGGCGGCGTTGAAGGTCCTCGCGTCCCGGGGGGCTGAGTTCGGGAGCCTCATCACCCACAGGTTCACCCTGTCCAGGTTCGATGAGGCCATGGCAGCCGCCAGCGGAGGCGCGGCCATGAAGGTGGTGCTGACCCCGT
>JAFMAU010000123.1 GCA_029784825.1 Nitrososphaerota archaeon
TGGTGGCATGCACAGGCTACTCTGAGGCCTCCGGGGACGGGGCGAAGGCGAGGAGTGCGGCCGCCGACATGGGGGTCGAAACTGTCACGACGAAGCTGACTGAAGAGGCGGTGGCGAGGGAGCTTGAGAGGCTCGACCTCCCCTTCGAGCCGACGATCATGGACAAGAGCCTCTGGTGCCTCTACTCGCTGGCGGCCCAGAGCGCGGCCGCGGCGGGAGCGCGGGTCATGCTCCTCGGACAGCTGGCAGACGAGCTGTTCGGCGGGTACGCCAAGTACTCCAGGGCGCTCGGCGCCGGCGGCCCGGCCGAGGCGAAGGCGATGATGGAGGCCGACTTCGGAGGATATGATGGCCGGGGGAGGGTGAGAGACGTGGGGGCGTGCTCCCGGTGGGTGCAGCCCAGGTTCCCGTTCGGCGACCCTGAGGTGACGGAGTTCGCCGCGACGTTGCCACTGTCGTACAAGATCACCCCTTCGACCAGGAAGGCGGTCCTGCGGAGGGCTGCAGTCATCCTGGGGGTGCCCGAGGAGATAGCGGAGTCCGCGAAGAAGGCGGCCCAGTACAGCTCGGGGATACAGAAGCTGGTCGCCGGCTCACGCTTTTAACGCCCTCGGCCGACGCCGGCCTATGATACCATCGCCGCAGCCGAAGGGGAAGCTGGTCGGCTTCAAGCCTCTGCAGGAGAGGTTCAGCTACTACGCCCTCGAGGACGGGACTGTGCTCGGGATCAAGCCCGCCATGGTCAAGGTGTACAGGCTCCAGAACCCCGACAACAGCCCTGCGTTCTCGCCGGACGGGACCCCAGCGTACTTCTACACGACGCAGAACATCACGCAGGTCCTCACCCCCGACGAGTACAAGTCGTTCAAGGACGACGACCTTTCCCCTTGAGCGGGACCCCGTACATCTCGTCGGATGACTCGGCCCTGCTCCGCGGGGCCCTCCGGGGACGGTCTGGGGGGACCTGCCTGGAGATAGGTGCGGGGAACGGTGGGAACCTGGTCGAGCTCGCGAAGGGGTTCGAGACCACTGCTGGGACCGACGTGACAAGGCCGTCGATGAGAGACTGGACCGAAAGCTCAGACATGGTTCTTGCCGACAGGGCCGGCTGCTTCAGGGACGGGGTCTTCGACCTGGTGGCGCTCAACCCCCCATATCTGGCCGGCGGGGGGACGGGCGATCTTGCCGTGGACGGGGGGCCAGGGCTCGAGGTGCCCCTGGCGTTCCTGGAGGAAGCCCTGCGGGTCGTCAGGAAGGACGGCAGGGTGGTGCTTCTCCTCAACCAGGAGGCAGACCTCGGCGTGTTCGAGGAGGCGTGCGGCAGGCGCGGGTTCGGGCTTCGTCGCGTTTCCTCAGTTCGGCTCTTCTTCGAAGTCCTCTCTGTGTATGAAGCGGCTCCGGCGGACGGCCACCCTCATTCGCGGAGTCCCTCCGAGGGTGCCCGGTCAGGTCACTCGGAGACGTCCACGGCCAGGCGTCTGCACCAGGTGCCCGCCTCCCCCTCGTAGTTGGTCTCCTGCCTGACGGTCACGGGCTTGGCAAGGCGTGCCTCCAGAGCTCCCTGGAAGAACCCCTCGTGGAAGGCGCACTCGAACATCTCCCCGGTCCCCTGAAGCTGGCCGCACACGGTGCAGTTGGAGATCTGCAGGACCAGCGGGGCCTGGCTCTCTACAGTGAGGGAGCCGATCTTGTACTCCTGCCAGATCCTGCTGAACTCGGCCAGCATCTGGTCCATGGACATGTGGGCCAGCTTGGAGGCGGCCGCTCTGCCCACCTGCTCCCCGAACTCGTGCATCACCTGCTTTGAGTTGAGGCCTAGGTACTTCAGTAGGGGGGTGATCCCCGGGGCGAAGTAGTCTGTCATGGCCGGGTACTCGCGCCAGAAGGCCTCCTCGTTCTTCCCGGTGATTGCGGCTTTGGCCATGCCTGGTCGATGTGAAGAGACCACGTTAAACGGGCTCCCTAACATGTTAGGAGACGCGCAGATTAGGGCACATTTCCCCTTCTGGGAATCGTCTTTCCGCATTAAATATCCCTCATTCACCCTAATAGGTTCAGATGCTCAGGCAGATAACGCTCCAGGTGAAGGCGGATAACAGGCTACAGGAGGCCGCGAGGGCGCACGACGCCAAGCTCACCGTCGTCGACTGCAAGTCGTTCAACAAGACGGGCATGTCGCTGCTGCTTGAGCTCCGTGGAGGGGAGAACGCCGTCAGGTCTACGACGTCGGACTTGCGCAAAATCCCAGGCGTCAGACAGGTGGTCGAAGGCGAGTCGGAGTCGGACGTCAGCCCGGTGCTGGTCGTCATGGACAGGCCCCCAATCTGCAAGGCTTCCAACGATGCTGCGATTGTCTGCCTCGACTGCCCATTGAACGCCGAGGAACAGCCGGCGTCCTGGAGGTTCATCGCAAGGAGGACCAGCGACTTCCGACAGATACTGGCCCACCTGGAGAAGGAGGGCATCGAGACCAGGATCGAGGATGTGGCCCCTCTTGAAAGGAGGCCCACACTGACGGGGAGGCAGAAGGAGATAATGGCCACTGCCGTGGCAGGTGGCTACTTCGAGTTCCCGAGGAAGATCAGCCTGACAGGGCTGAGCCAGCTCGTAGGCGTGAAGCCGTCCACCCTCAGCGAGATACTGAGAAGCGCAGAGCGCAGGATTATGGCGAACGCCCTGGGCGTGCCGTTCCAAGAAGACTAGGCGTCAGCTTGCCGGTGCTGTCAGAAACCTAACCCGCAGTTTGCAGTCTGCCGCTCCTTGCTGAATGCATTAGGTATCCTCTTGCCCGCGGCCTAATGCATTAGGGAGCGACGCTATCTCCACTCGTGCACTAAGGACTGGCATGAGCTTCCTTAGAAAAAACGGAAAGCTTGCAGGAATCATTCTAGCAGTGACTTCCTTCGTGCTCGTCAGCACAGCACCAACCTACGCCATAGATCAGAGCGGCCTTGTGGCCGGAGGTTCGATCTGGCTGGAGACGACGATAGCAGTCGCGATGGTATTCGTGACGGCCATGGCCTTCTCTCTCCAGATAGCCCGAGGCTACTTCCTCAGGACACTTGAGAAGTTTACCCTGAGACTCGGCGCCGACATCTGGTGGCTCGCATACGTCCTCATCAGAGATGCACTGATCTTCATGTCGTTCGTGATGGGACTTCTGGTCTTCTTCCCAGGCACATTCCAGGACTACGCCATGGCAGTCCCGTTCATGCCAGTGTCCGTGGTCCTCTTCGGAGTCGCCCTGGTGACCAAGCTGTACTTCGACGCGGATGACAACAGGAACGCCTTCCGCGCAGTCACCATCTTGGTCTTCTTGGGGACGGCCCTTTGGATAACCGGGACCATCTTCGTGACGGAGACCCCTCTGGCACTCACCACGCTCCCGGCGGGCGTGAGCAGCTCGAGCGGCTTCTGGTACACGGTCTACAACACCTTCAGCTCAGAGGCGAACGTCAACCTGGCGATGACGACGTTCGACATCACGTTCGCAGCCCTTGGAGTCATCGGGCTCTTCGGGTTCGCACACCCAATACTCCACTCCAGAATCGGGAAACAGACGCCCAAGATAACCCACGCCCAGGGACCCGCGTCCCCGGCCGGGCTTCCGGCGTCAGCACCCTCGAGGCAGCTGCGCCCAGCGCACCAGCAGGCCGGGCCCGCTGCCGGCTCTCTGCAAGCTTCGGCGCCTCCCCAGGTGGAAGGTGCCGAGTACATACAATAGGGGAGAGGGACGATGGGGCTCTACAAGTTCGTCGTCGACGAGACGAAGTGCATGAACTGTGGAGCCTGCATGGACCTCTGCCCCTCCACCTGTATTGAGTTCACAAGACCGACGGACATGGACTTCTACGGCGCCATCATGGAGGGGTCCCGTCCCAGGGACTGGATGATGGAGAAGCCGTACCTGATAGACCAGGATAGGTGCACCGGGTGCCAGATCTGCGTG
>JAFMAU010000124.1 GCA_029784825.1 Nitrososphaerota archaeon
GCACCGAGACCATCCCCGCCGGCCCGCCGCTCGCAGGCGACGGGGTGGCGACCGGCGGCGAGCTGCGCCTGGCGGTGGCCGAGCACTACCCGCTCAAGAGCGAGCACAAGGTCGACCCGCTCCGCCCCCTCCTCCTTCGCCAGCCTGGCCGCGTCCACGGCCTCCTTCTTTGCGAGCGCGGCGCCGTCGTACTGCAGCCTGTCGACTATCTTGGGGAACGAAAACAGCGCCTGGCCGGACGACATGGCAGCCGCCATCTGGGGGTTCGACTCCTTGAACTCCTCGAGCATTGTCGGCTGCATCGGCATGTCGGCCCGCTCGGTGGCTGAAAACCCGTGAAAACGGCTCGGGAGATAGTTGGTGTACCCCGACTTCCTCTGCTCGCCGTTGCTGACCCAGTGCAGCCCCCGCTTCGCGCCCTTGGGGTGGACCTGGTCGCGGATGGCCTGGCGCTCGGCCGCCTCTATCACGTCCTGGTGCTCCGCGGATATCTCCCCGGTGGGGCTCTTCGGGAGGAGCGCGTTGACCTCTGGGGTCCGGAACCAGCTACCTGTCATCGTAGCCCTGATCGGCATCTCTGGCGGTACCGACTGGTAACAGGTTAAATACGTTGTTGCGGAGAATATTCGCATAGGAATATGTCGTCCAGCCTGATAGAGCCCCGGCAGATCAAGAAGATACGGACGCAGCTCGGGTTCACCCAGGGGAAGCTCGCCAGGGAGGCGGGGGTGAGCCAGTCGATCGTCGCGAAGATAGAGGCGGGGTCGGTGGACCCGACCTACAGCACCCTGGCGGCCATATCGAAGGCGCTCAGCGCGCGGAACAGAGGGAAGGTGAGGACGGCCGGGGACGTGATGTCGTCCCCCGTGGTCGGGGTGCAGGAGGACGCGAAGGTGAGGGAGTGCGCAGCGCTGATGAAGAAGAAGGGGTTCTCACAGGTCCCCGTGTTCTCAGGAGAGAGGATCGTGGGGACGCTCACCGACAGCCACGTCATGGCCCTCCTGACTGCTGCCCCCGAGCCTCAGAAGATACTGGACGACAGGGTCAGGGAGCACATCGAACCCGTCTTCGCCGTGGTGGGGCGGGACACGCCTGTGGACGCGCTCTTCTCGCTCTTCAAGTACCTCCCCGCGGTGCTCGTCGAGTCGGACGAGAAGGCCCAGGGGATCATCACGAAGATCGACCTGATGACGGCGGCTGCGGGGGAGTGACCGCCGCAAAGCGGCCAAGGCTGGATTTATTAATATCCTATGTACCGATGTACATAGGAGTATAACGACATGACCCCCGCGAGGGCGAGGAGGAGGCCCGCCAGCGTCCACGTCTTGCAGAGCATCCTGGATGCCATCGGCGCCCTCCGTTCCGCCCACGGCCCCACCTTCAACGACCTTCTCGCCCACCTGGCGACGGAAGGGACCATCGCGAACCACAGGTCGCTGCGAGCGTACCTGGACCTGCTCATCGCAGCGGGGGCGGTGCGCGTCAGGAGCGAGGCTTCGCGCCCCAACGTCAGGCCGAGACAGGTCTACGCCCTGACGAGAAGGGGCCCCTTCGTCCAGGCTGGCGAGCGGGGGATAGCCTATCATGGTTTGGCGTGGGAGGTCGGGGACGAAGGCGCCGCGGGGGTGAAGCTGGACCTGGAGGGGGTCGCCAGGGGGACGCTCGATTCGGGGGTCCTCTACGCATCGGTGGAGGACACGGTGGTCGACGCGCTGGCGGCCGGAAGGGGGGGAGAGGCCAAGGCGGCGTCACTGACCTACTCCGCCGCCCTGCTGGTGTGGAGCAGGCTGGACCTGAGATACCTCCTCCGAAGGGCGAAGGCGCGCGGGATAGAGCCGGAGGTGACCGAACTCCTTGCCGAGCTCCGGGCGGTCCTCTACGCCCCGAAATTCCCCTGCCGGGACCTGAAGACGCTCTATCTGGTCAGGCGCTCCCTCCCCCTCCTGATGAGGGACCGGACGCACGCCGCGCCGAAGTGGACGCTGTTCTCCCCCGACGCGCTCCTCGACGTCGTCGGGAAGCAGCTGGGGGTGAAGTGATGGCGCGGGGGGACCGGGCGCCAGCAAAGGTGTGGGTGGCCACCCTGGCGAAGGTAGCCTCGGCGCTCTCGGAGAGCGAAGCGAACGACTTCGTGGTCTTCGGCTCGCAGGCGATGAGCGTCTACTTGGAAAGGGCGCTCCCTAGCAGGGACCTGGACCTGGTCGTCCCCGGGGTGAGCCCGAAGGTGCTGGAGCTCGTCCGCGGGGCGCTGGGGCGTCCGGAGTACGACTTCGGGGTCTTCGATTACGAAGGGAGGGACTACCCCGTGGGGCACTTCTACCTGAGGCACGCCGACGGGACGCCCCTGGTGGTGGAGCTCTTCCAGACCTTCCTCGGCTTCGACCCCCGGAGGCTGACCCCCTACCTGACCTTCAGAGAGCGGTGGGGGATGCGGCTCCAAGTAATGGTCCCCGAAGCGGTGGTGGCGGCCAGGCTCTCCTTTCGCCCTCCCGAGAGGATCACCCCGTTCAACGCCGCCAGGCTCTCCCGGTTCGTCCGGGCCCTGGGCAGGGTGGACTGGCAGAAGGTCGGCGCTTTCCTGGACGACTTCGGGCTGGCTGGGGTCGCCCTGGAAAACATCCGGGCCCTCCGGGCCAAGGGCATAGCCATACCCGGGACGCCGAGCCTCTCCAGGTAGGCGGGGCCTCCGCAGCGTCGCAGGGCCCTCGGCGAGCTTGGGCCTTGGCGCTCTGATCCAGGGCAAGCACGAACCCGGCGCGGTTCGGTCCTCGTTGGCCATCGCTTTGAGGGCGTTCCGCGAATCAGGGGAGCGACCGTCCCATGTGGCGGAAGCGGCGCCTCCCGAGGTCGAAGATAAGTGAAGATTATACTTATCTATAAGTAACATTCACTCTGTGATATGCTCCGCACCCCCCTTGCGAGGAGGCTGAAGCGCCGGGCCCACCGCGAGGTGGCTTTCGCCCAGGACGTGGTGGTGGCCGAGGCCTACGAGGCATATCCCGCTTGCGTCCTGCACGGAGGGACGGCGATCTGGAGGTGCTACGGCGGGACGAGGTTCTCCGAGGACCTGGACGCCTACCTCCCCGGGTCCGCGGGGGACGCCGACGAGAGGTTCCGCCGGGGGTTGGCGGCCAAGGGGGCGAAGGAGCTGAAGTTCAGGAGGACGTCCGACATGGTGTACGGAAAGTTCGAGCTCGGCGGCGGGGCGGTGAGCTTCGAAGGCGCCCTCCGCGGCCCTCCCGCCCGGTCCGTCAGGGCGTACGAGACCCTCGACGGGGGGAGCATGCTGGTGTCGGCGCTCCCCCCTGAGGAGCTGCTCCAGGAGAAGGCCGCCGCCTACGGCGACAGGAGGAAGGTCAGGGACCTCTACGACGTCCTGTTCCTGCTGAGCAGGGTGGAGGACGTGGAAAGAGCGAGGGGCGCGGTGGGGTCCCTTGTAGACGGGTACGCCCCGCCCGTCGACGGGGCGGAGCTGAAGGCCCTCGTCCTGGCAGGGGCCGCCCCCACCCCGGCGGAGATGCTCGAGGCGCTGGAGAGATGGGCAAGAAGGTCCACATAGACAGGGTCAGGGAGTTCATCGAAGGCACCCCCGTGTTCAGGGCACGCGACGTGGAGACCCTCGTCGGGGACAAGGGGTACTCTCTGCTGATGCTCCACAACCTCGCCGCGAGGGGGGAGGTACACAGGGTGGCGCGCGGATGGTACAGCCGCCTGGACGACCCCGTCCTCGCGGTCTTCGCGCTCGCGCCGGCCTACCTGGGGCTGCAGGAGGCGCTCAGCGTCAGGGGGGCCTGGGAGCAGGAGACCAACGTCGTGCTTGTCACTTCGGGGAAGGCGGTCCCGGGGACGAGA
>JAFMAU010000125.1 GCA_029784825.1 Nitrososphaerota archaeon
CTCAAGGTCGAGGTGGAACCCCTCCGCGTGCCGCGTGGGGTTCGCTGGGATCACTTTCGAAGCATCCGCCATCTTCCTCGGCATTCCCCCGTCGACGTCGGTCAGCCCCACCACTTTCCCCTTCTTCTCCTTCGCGACCTTCACAGCGAGTTTAGAACTGCCCCCTTTTGCGTGACTTGCCCTGCCCTCGCTCTCTAGAGTGGGCGGACCCCCACCTTCTTCGCGTCCCTCTTCAAGTCTGCGTCAAACGTCAACAGCGGGGCCCCGATCCTTTTCGCGTGCGACAGGATCAGGTAGTCGTTGTATCTCGAAAAGGACGAGGTCTCCCGCGTTGCGAACAGTATGTCATCCTGAGTGTCGGTGCTGAAGGTCGCCTTGTCCGACAGGACATACTCCTCGACCTTCTCCTTTGCGAACGACAGCCCGGCCTTCAGGCCCCGAAGCGCCCATACGTACTCGTGTACCACGATCCCCGGGAGGACCCAGCTGTCGGCTCCTTCGAGCATCCTTTTCGCGTCTTCGTGCAGCTCGCTGTCCTCGTAGGTGTCGAAGACCAGCACGTTGGTGTCGACTACCGCAGGGACTCTCTCATCCCCGCAGCTATTGCCTCATCGATGTCCTTCAGGCCTATCCTCCGCCCCAGTCGGACGACCCTCCTCGCTCCTCTTCTGGGCGGAAGCAGGCGGATGGTGCCAGAGCTCTCGTCATATTCGATCTGGAGGACGTCTCCCCTGTCTACGGACGCCTTGCTGCGGACCTCTGCAGGGATGGTGACCTGGTAGTTCCGCGTTACCTTCGTGGTAGGCATATTATGCCTACTGTGGCTCCTAGTATATAAGTCGCCCCTTCTGGCTGGGCCACTCTCGGCGAGAAGCACGAACCCATCCCTTCAGTAACGTTTGCTCGTGTTCCCTATGGCGTCCTTGAGCCTGGCACAGATCATATGCTCCAGGACGAGGTGGAACCCCTCCACCTGCGGGGTAGAGTCCGCGGGGACCACTATCGAGGCATCCGCCATCTTCCTCAGCATCCCCCCGTCGAACCCGATGAGTCCCACGACCTTCCCCTTCTTTTCCTTCGCCACCTTGACCGCCTTCAGGAGGTTCTGCGACCAAGGCCCCGCCTTGTCGCTCCCAGACCCGCCGTGGACGCTGATGCCGACCAGGACGTCCCCCTCTTTCATGAACGACTCGAGCTGATACGAATACACGTCGCTCCATCCGTTGTCGTTGGTCAGCGCCGACATCAGGGGGATGTTGTCGACCAGGGCGAAGGCCCGGAAACGGTGCGGCGCGTCGTCGGAGACATACTTGTTGAGGTCGGCCGCGAAATGGGAAGATGTCGAGGCTGAACCCCCGTTCCCTATGATGTAGACCGCTCTGTCGTTCTTCCAGGCCTCGAAAAGGACGTTGATCGTCGCTTCGATGTCGGACTTTGAAATCTTCTTGACGATGCCCTCTACGCCGTCAAGATAGTCGCTTATGAATCTAGAATGGTCCATGTTGTCACACGTTGTAGATTACTTTCGAGCCCTCTAGTTCGAACCTGAACCTGTGTTCCACGAGCCCCAGCTTGGACATTGATTTTCTAAGGTTTGCCCTCCCGTTTTCACAATAGAGCATGAGGAAGCCGCCGCCCCCCGCCCCGACCACCTTCCCTCCGATCGCTCCGTTCTCCTTGGCGGCGCGGTACCAGCCGTCTATCTTGTCAGTGCTCATGGCGCTCACCACCCCCCGCTTCACCTTCCAGTGCTCGTCCAGCAGCTGCCCGAACTTGGTCAGGTCCCCCGAAGCGAGCGCGTCCCTGGCCTTGAGCCCTATTCCCTTGATCTTGTCCATCTTCTCGTCCGCCCCCTCTTTCTCGATGGCCACCTTCTGCTTCGAAAGCACCGAAGAGGAGGTGCGGGTGATCCCAGTGTAGTACATCAGTATGTTCGCCTCCAGCTCGGCGAGGATGTGGGTGGACAGCGGTATCGACTCGACCTTGACCTCCCCGTCCCTGTCGATGCTGTAGGCTCTTATCCCCCCGAAGGCGGCGACATACTCGTCCTGCTTCCCAGACGGCTCCTTCAGGCGGTTTATGGAGATGCTGCACGCCTCCTCGGCGACGTACTGGGACGTCTTCTCCTCCCGCAGGTATGCATGCAGGGCCCTCAACAGCCCGACGCAGAAGCTCCCCGACGACCCAAGCCCGGTCGATGCGGGGGCGTCGGCCACTGACACTATCTCGATCCCCTGTTTGATCCCCACGAGGTCGAGAGCCTCCCTCACCAGCGGGTGCCTGAGCTCGGCCGCGTCCTTGACTATCTCGGTAGTCGAGTAGCTGACCCTGATGCTGTCTCCTTCGAACCTGGGGTTGACTGCGATGTGGACGTACTTGTCGACGGCCCCGCTTACGAAGAAACCCCCGTGCTTCGTGTAGTAGCTCGGGAGGTCGGTCCCCCCGCCGCCGAGGGAGAGCCTGAACGGCGTCCTCGAGATGATCAATGAGGTTGAAGCGCCTTGAGGCGGGGCTCCTGAGGCGTAATTAAGAAGATTGCTCGCTCCTCCACGCCTCGTGCGTCCGCGCGACGAGGTAGTAGTACCGGATGACGTATTCGAGAGGTCTTGAGACTGCTGGAGAGAACCCCAGGTAGGACCTCAACGAGGCCATCCCCTCCTTGGACATCGTCTTGAGGAGTGCGAGGAGGGGGATGAAGAGTAAGACATAGACGACCGCCCCCGCCACGAATGAAATCTCAGGGGTCTTGATCAGGAACGAGATCGGATAGGTGATGACCGCTGCGACTGCGGCCGAGACGTAGAGCTTCCACACTGGTCCCAACTTCAGCCTCGTCCCTAGCCTGCGTGCAACCATCCACGTGCCAAGGGCAAGCTGCACACCGGTTCCGATGATCTGACCGACGATGGCACCCGAGACTCCCATGAACTGAATCAAGATTACAGCTAGTGCAACGGACACCGCTGAGCCCAAGGCAGTGACGACGAGCACGTCGCGGGTGTGCCCGACGCCGCTGAGCAGGGCGCTCCAGGCGAGGCTGCCGAGGCCTGCGAATAGGCTGATGGCAGCTAGAAGCGCGAGGTAGTTGCTCCCAAAAGAGTAGGCCTTGCCATAGAAAGTCACCATCAGGGGTCCCGAGAACGCAATGATGAAGGCGGTCACAGGGAGCACCAGGAGCCCGGTGAACCAGACCGACGTCTCGTAGGTCTTTGCCTGGACTGAGGGGTCCGAGGACTTCCTGCTGAAGAGCGGGAAGAGGGCCGTAGTGATGGGGTAAGTGAATAGGGCGATGAGGCTGCTGAAGGTAGCCGCCAGCGCGTACGCCCCTATCTGGGAGTTGGACACCGTAAGGGCGAGCGTGGTATTGATCGCAGGAGCGACGAACCCGGACGCCAGGATCGAGAGGTATACCGGCCAAGCGTATGTGACGCCAGTGGTGAGGTCCGCTTTGAGACCGGGGGGCAACCCCTTTCCAGACATGCCTGCCACCATGCCCACTCCGAGGAGCCCTGAGACGAAAAACGCTATGGTGTATCCGGCGACTGCCCCCATGACCCCGAGACCAAGCAGAATGAGTCCAACAGAGACCACGAGCCTGGTCGCGCCCTGGGCCACCTGGAAGACAGCGGCGTGCTCGTACTTCCCGAGCCCGACGAGCCCAGAAGTCGTCACGGTGTAGGCTGCCTGACCTATGACCGACAGCATCGCGACGGGGAGTATCGCACCCCCTAGCTGGGGCCTGCCGAGGACCTTGGACGCGAGCAACCCTGAGAGCCCGAAGAAGACGACCGTGAACAGGAGAGCGAGCCCTACCTCG
>JAFMAU010000126.1 GCA_029784825.1 Nitrososphaerota archaeon
TGAAGGCCACCGTCGAGAGGCTCAGGACCTGGGACTCGCGCAGCCAGGTGCACGAGCCGGTCGACAGGAACCTCAGGCAGGCGTTCAGCGAGCTGGACAGGCTCTCCGACAAGCTTTCGGTCTCAGACGCGGTGGTCGAGAAGGCCGCTTACATCTACAGGAAGGCCCTCGAGCGCGGGCTCGTCAGGGGGCGTTCGATATCCGCGATCATCGCCGCTTCGCTCTACGCGGCGTGCAGGGACACGCAGACGCCGAGGACCCTGAAGGACCTCGCCGCTGTCAGCAACGTGAAGAAGAAGGACATCGCGCGGTGCTACAGGCTACTGCTCAAGGAGATGGACATCAAGATGCCCGTCGTCGACCCGACGAAGTGCATCTCGAGGATCGCGTCCAAGGCGCAGCTCACCGAGAAGACGAAGCGCAGGGCGCTGGAGATACTGAAGCGCGCGGAGGAGACGAGGATCTCCGCAGGAAAGGACCCGATGGGGCTCGCCGCAGCCGCGCTCTACGTGGCCTGCACCCTGGAAGGGGAGGACAAGACCCAGAAGGACGTGGCCGAAGCGGCCGGGGTCACCGAAGTCACGATCAGGAACAGGTACAAGGGACTGCGTTCGGCCCTGGGCATCTAGCCGCGGACAGGGCTTACTTCAGGCGGATTCCGTACCGTACCTTCACTCGTTGACGAGCCTGTCGCGGCCCCTCTGGGCTATGGCCTCGGCAGGATAGAGTTCTGCGAAGTTCTTCGAAAGCACATCGACGTATTTCGCCGTCTCCACATCGTTCATGAACTGGAACATGTACCTCCCCGAGTAAGGCTCCGGCGGCCCTTCCCGCCTGAGGAACTCGATATGGATGAGCGGGTCCCCCTGCTTGATCGTGATGGGGGTCCTTTCGTTGCTCAGGTTCACCAGCTCGAGCGCCAGCCTCCCGACGAACCCGCTGTGGACCTTGACCGAGTTCAGGAATGACAGCCCCAGCCTCCCGAACTTGCTCTTGGAGGTGAGGTGGGCGACGCAGTCGGGCGGGGTGAACACTATCTCCCTCGACACCATGTTCCTGTGCTCCAGGTAGTGGAGGGTCCTGTCTTCGCGGACCGTCAGCACGTAGCCGTCGCCGTCGAACGCGCTCTCATCCGAGGGGTAGATGCACCCGTACTTCGCGACCATCTCCCTCAGCAGCGGCGCCCCTATGACCGTCATCTTTCCAGCGCACCCTCTCCTGCAGGTGGGATAAACTGCACGGGGTCACTGCGGTCCTTCTTCACCATCCGGCTCACGCCGAGGTAGATCACCAGCAGGAAGCATGCGAGCCCGAAGAGGAAGAGGAGGTCGTAGTCGACCAGGTACTGGCCGAAGTACTCGGTGGTCCCCGAGTCCCACGAGATGCCGTATACCGCCTGGCCGAAGAACGCAAGGGCGCTGCCGAAGTAGTCAACCCCCCAGTGGGTGATCACGGCGACGTGGAACCCGTACTTGACGTAGACGTACCCGAGGACCACACCTCCGAACGCCGCTTCGGGGAACTTCCCTATCGACCACGCAGAGCCGCCGCAGACCACGTGGCAGGCGCCGAAGGTCACCGAGCTCAGCCCCGTCGCGATCCAGATTATCAGCGACGTCCCTCCCCCGACCGCGACGCCCTCCATGGCCTTCGACGGCCTCCAGAGCGCCCCGAGCGCCTCCTTCCAGGTCCGTCCGAGGCAGAGCACCAGCGCCACCACCCCTATCATCACCATCCTGAACCCGAACTCCTCCACGAGCGGGGAGATCGTGAGCCCGAGGAAGACCTCCAGCGGGTCCCCAGTGATCCCGCCGATGGGGACGCCCGACGCGCTCGTCACGTTGTCGATGAGGGTGGCTGTGAACGTGATGAACCCGATCGAGACCATCATCACGATGAAGGGGCTCGTCCCGATGGACCCGAACCCCGACTTCAGCGAGTCTGAAAGAGCCCCCAAGGGCCTCCGCTGCTGCCAGGCGCCGTAGACGAGCATGGCCGCGTAGACCACGGTCAACCCGGCGAAGAGCGCGCCGGCCGGGACGACGGACTCCAGGACTATCGGGATCGGCCCTATCCAGAAGTAGGGGTGCACGGGCGTGGCTGCCGTATAGGCGGTAGAGAGCGCACCGGAGAACACCGCGTAGACCCCCGCGGGAAACGTGAACGCGACAAGCGCGACTGTGAACGCCAGCAGAGCAGCGAAGACCCCCACGGCGACGACGAGGGTGACCTGCCGTCCTTCAGCCGGTCCCTCGTTCATCCCCGGCCTTCACCTCTTCCTTGTCCTTCACCACGTACACCATCCCCGTGTAGCCGCACTTCTGGCAGTAGTATTCCGGGGGGACGAACCCCATGAGGTCCTTGTTCGTGCTGCGCACCGGGGAAAGGCACTTCGGACAGAGCTTGACTTCCGGTGCGAAAGGGCTCCTCCTCGCGAGCTTCGGTTCACGCGCGTCCGGCTCGCCCTTCTGCTCCACGAAGCCGCGAGGGCCCCGGCGCCCTTAAAACCGTTCGCGCCAGCCGACCACCCATGGGGTCAGAAGCGTGCTACGCCTGCGGCGCCGAAGGGATGGTCCCGATCCAGGCATGCAAGCTCAGATGCAACAGCTGCGGCGCGCTCCTTGACTGCGAAGACGTATCCGGACTGCCGAAGTAAGGTCAGCGCGCGGGCAGGGAGCCGCGGACCGTCCTAGCCGCCTCCTCTGCGTCCTTCCCCTCGTGGACCACCGCCCTCACCGCCTTTATCATCGCGACCGGGTCGGACGACTGGAAGATGTTCCTCCCCATGTCCACCCCCACGGCCCCGTCCCTTACCGCGCTGGCCGCGACCCTGAGCGCTTCCTCCTCCGGGACCTTCTTCCCGCCCGCGATTATCACCGGCACCGGGCAACCGTCCACGACCTTTCGGAAGTCCTCGCAATAGTACGTCTTCACCAGGTTCGCGCCGAGCTCTGCGGCTATCCTGCAGGCGAGCCCAAGGTACCTGGCGTCCCTGGCCATCTCCCTCCCCACGGCGGTCACCGCGAGGACGGGCATCCCGTATCTCTCGCCCGCGTTCACCATCTCGGAGAGGTTCGCGAGGGTCTCCTTCTCATGCTCGGAGCCGACGAATATCGACACGGCGACGGCCGACGCGTTCAGCCTGATCGCCTCCTCCATGGAAGTGGTCACGACCTCGTCTGAAAGCTCCTTCAGTATGCTCGTCCCCCCGGAGACGCGCAGGACGATCGGGAGTGTCTGGTCAGGGTCAACCGAGGTGCGGAGTACCCCTCTCGTAAGCATCAGCGAGTCGGCGTAAGGGAGCAGCGGGGTCACGGTCTTCCTGGGGTTCTCGAGCCCGGTCGTCGGCCCCTGGAAGTAGCCGTGGTCGACCGCGAGCATGACGGTGTGCCCGTCCTTCATCAGCCTCGAAACCCTGTTCTGAAGCCCCCAGGTCATGGTCTACTCTTGCCGCCACTCGGACCCGGTTCCCGTTTTAAGGGTGCCGAGGTCACGGGGTCACGACCACCTTCATCCCGGTCCCGCCGACGGCCGCGGCCATCGCTTCGTCGAACCTGGAAAGCGGGAACCTGTGGGTGACCAGCTTCCCGAACTCGTCCCCCCTCGCCGAGAGGACCTTGAGGGCTGCCTTCGTGTCCGTCTCCGTCGCTCCGTAGCTCGTCATGATCTCCTGCTCCGAGTTGTACAGGTCTCCGATGTCGTATTCCAGGACCGTCCCCTTCAGCGGGACCCCGAACAGGCAGACCCTCCCTCCCTTCCTGATCGACCTCAACCCCTGGAGTATCGCTCCCCTGTTCCCC
>JAFMAU010000127.1 GCA_029784825.1 Nitrososphaerota archaeon
CGGCGATTCGTCGCCGGCTCGGGGCTCAGCAATCATTTTATCCAATGGCGGAGGGGTGGCTGTGAAAGACATGGAAGAGGACCCCGACCTGAAACTCCTGGAGCAGAGGAAGCTGGAGGCCATCAGGAGGAGGCTGAAGGCCGCTGCTCCCAAACAGGAGAAGACGGACAGGGAGCTGGTCGAGGGGATGCTCTACGACCGGGGGGACGAGGTCCTGGACGCGGCCTACTATCTCTACCCGAAGGAGACGGAAAGGCTGGTGACGGAGCTGGCGGGGATGATCAGGGGCGGAAGGCTCGCCGAGAGGATAGCCGGGGGGGAACTCCTCTCGATCTTCAGGCAGCTGGGGATGAGGATCAGGCTGAAGACGTCGATCAGGGTGATGGACCAGGGGAAGCTGGTCGACCTTGGAGAGAAGCTCGCGAGGAAGAACCAGGGTTGAGCCACCAAGGAGGGACTGTGGTGACGGAGCGCGTCATCGAGGTTCCGAAGGCCAAGGATCCCGTGCTGATCTGCGGCCTGCCGGGGAGCGGATACGTGGGGAAGCTGGCCGCCGATCACCTCGTGAGCTCGATGAAGCTGAAGAAGGTGGCAGAGTATTCCAGCCCGACGTTCCCGCCCCAGGTGAGCGTCAAGGAGGACGGGACAGCCCAGCCCCCGAAAGCCGAGCTCTATTTCGGTCATGCCAAAGGGAGGGGGGTCTTCGTCTTCACCGCCGACGCCCAGCCGACGACGTCGGAAGGGGAGTACGAGCTCTCAGACGTGGTGGTCAAGTTTGTCAAAAAGTGCGGGGTGAAGGAGGTGTACACGCTCGCAGCCTACATCACGGGGTCTTTCTCGGACACCCCCAAGGTCTACGGCGCGGGGACCTCGAAGGACATGGCCCACTCGCTGGCTGAGAAAGGGGCGAACCTCATGAAGGACGGCGGGATAAGCGGGATGAACGGGCTCCTCACCGGGATCGCTGCGCTGCGGGGACTGGAGGGGGCGTGCCTCCTCGGCGAGACCTCCGGGTATGTGGTCGACGCAGGCGCCTCGAAGGCGGTGCTGGAGCTCCTGTCGAAGGTGGTGGGGTTGCCTATGGACACGTCGAAGCTGAAGGAAAAAGCGGAAGAGACCCAGAAGGTCATCAGCCAGTTGCAGGCGATGGCCGAGCAGTCGAGGGAGGCAGCTCCGCAATCAGGGCGCGAGCAGCGGCCGGCCTACATAGGCTGACCTCAGAACGGGTAGAAGCTGGGGAAGGTCACCCCGAAGAGGGCGACGAGCAGGAAGTCCAGGACCATCAGTATGATCCATGCCATGACCACGATCCCCAGGGCTCCCAGCCAGCTGGTCTGGAAGGTCCCTCTGAAGACCGCCAGCCAGGCGAGGAACCCCAGCAGGAGAGCTATCGCCCCGGCCGAGGGTCCGACCACCGCGCCGAGCGCGATGGAGACGACGAAGTAGACGATGTAGTACACCACGACCCCGCCCAGGGTCGCGGTCATCGCTTCGCCGAAGTGAGCCTGCCCTCCCTTGACCATCTTGCCGGCGAAGTAGACTGGTATGGAGACCACCGCCCAGAGGACCAGGAGGCCCACGACATAGACTAGGACGCCGAGCGGGTCAGCCGGGAAATGCAGCGCAGGCACCCCATCTCACCCTTTGATGTTCCCCACAGGCCTCAGCGCGACGACCTTCTTCGATATGCCGGCCCTGTCCATGGTCTCGACCACCTCAGAGATGTCCTTGTAGGCCATGCCCGCCTCCTCGGCGAGCCCGTCCATGGTCGCCGCCTTCACGTAGATCCCCCTCTCCATCATCCGCTTCTGGAGCTCCGCCCCTCTCACCTCCCTCTTGGCCGCCGTGCGGGACATGGTCCTCCCTGAGCCGTGGGCAGTCGACCCGAAGGTCTCCTCCATGGCCTTCTGCGTCCCGACGAGCAGGTACGACCCGGTCTCCATCGAACCCCCGATTATCACCGGCTGCCCGACCTGGCGGTACGGCGCGGGGATGTCGGGGTGGCCGGGGCCGAAGCTCCTGGTGGCGCCCTTCCTGTGGACTAGGACGTCCGCCCTCGCCCCGTCGTAGGCGTGGCTCTCCACCTTGGCGACGTTGTGGCACACGTCGTAGATGAGGTGCATGTCCATCGCCTCCGCCTCCCTGTGGAAGACCTTGGAGAACGCCTCCCTCACCTTCTGGACTATGATCTGCCTGTTGGTGAAAGCCATGTTGGCCGCGCAGACCATCGCGCCATAGTAGTCCTTGCCTTCTTTGGATGCGAAGGGCGCGCAGGCGAGCTCCCGGTCCCTGACCTCGATGCCGTACTTCTTCATCGCGCCGTCGAAGACCCTCAGGTAGTCGCTCCCGATCTGGTGGCCGAACCCCCTGCTCCCGCAGTGCACCATCACCACGACCTGGTCCTCCTCCACGATGCCGAAGTTCTTGGCGAGCTTCGGGTCGAAGTGCCTCGCCGGGTCGACGACCTGGATCTCGAGGTAGTGGTTGCCCGAGCCGAGGGTGCCGAGCTGGTCTATCCCCCTGCTCCTAGCCTGGCGGCTGACCTTGGACGGGTCGGCTCCCTTGATGTACCCCCCCTCCTCGACGTGCGCCGGGTCGTCCGCCCAGGCATGGCCGTTCTCGGCGCACCACTTCACACCGTACTTCATGATCTCGTCGAACTGGGCGTCGCTCACCCTCAGGAACCCCTTGACGCCGACCCCCGCCGGGACCAGCCTGTAGATGAGGTCCACGAGCTCCTTGATCTTCGGTTTCACCTCTGGGAAGCTGAGGTTGGTCCTGATGAGCCTCATGCCGCAGTTGATGTCGAACCCGATGCCGCCGGGGGATATCACCCCCTTCTCCACGTCGAACGCCGCCACCCCCCCTATGGGGAATCCGTAGCCCCAGTGCGCGTCCGCCATGGCGTAGGACGACCTCACGATCCCCGGGAGGCAGGCGACGTTCGTGACCTGTTCGATGACGCCGGCGTCCATCCCTTCCAGGAGCTTGCGGGTGGCGTAGACCTTCGCGGGCACCCTCATCCCCGACTTGTAGGACTGTGGTATCTCCCAGGAGACATCGGACACCTGCCTGAAAGAGCCGGTCTGTGCCACGCGGAACCCCGATTTCGGCTTGGCTGCCTTCGCTTCTTAAAGCGTTTGGAGGCGGGAGGCTAGATGTCGAGGACCACGGTGGCCCTCCACCTCGCCCCCTCGTGCTTGACCCCGAACATGTGCATGGTGACGGCCTTCACGTCGTTCCTGAGCCCGTGGCGCTCCCTGTCGATGGGCTCCCCCTTCGCCTTCGCCTTGAGCGACCCCCCGCCTGCGCCGATCTTCACGGAGAACTCCTTGAACAGGAGGGAGTCGACGTCCTTCGAGATGATGAGCTCGGTCAGGAAGTCGTAGAGGAGCCGGTCGAGGTCCCCGGAGTCGAGAGAGAACTCCCTGGCGACCGAGGCCCTGAGGGTCTTGGGGTCCACCATTATGTCTGTCATGGCCATCGCGCAGGACTCGAACAGGCCGGCTGCGGTGTCCGACTCGGCCTCGAACGCGACGTCTGCCAGGGCGACGTCAGGGAGGAACCTGTAGGTCAAGGGCGGCCCCCTCCCGGGTGCACGGGTGGCTCCCTTGTCAGGGCGCGCCCTTGCCCGTGATGATGCCCAGCTCCTTCCCCGCTGTCTCGAAGGCCCTGATGGCGAAGTCGAGGTCGTCCTTCGTGAGAGCGGCGTTCATGATGGTCCTGATCCTCGCCTTCCCCTGGGCC
>JAFMAU010000128.1 GCA_029784825.1 Nitrososphaerota archaeon
ATTACCTCGGAGGGGTTCCGGCTCCCGCGGGACCTCACCGGTTGGTCCCCGTGGGAGGAGGTGGTCGGGTACGCGAGGGAGCCTCCGGCCGGAAGCAGCTGAAGGCAGACAGACGGCCCCATGTTGACGGTGAGCTGCGGCTGAAGTGCCTTCTGGTGTCACCCGCCGACCCTCTTACCAGGAGGCCCAGGGCGGGGCCGCTCCTCAGGCTCCTCCACCCGCCTCCGGGGGTGGACTACGAGCACAGGACGGATCGGGTCTCGGTCCCCGCGGGGACGGGCAGCTACTGCTTCTCTCCCGTGAACCTCGGCTTGGCTGCCTTGAAGTTCGGGTTGGAACACGCGTTCCCGGTTGACGATAGCCGGGCCTCACTTGTGCACTCTTTCTTCTGGGACATCCGGAAGTTCTCGGTCCCATGGGTCCACGAGAGCGACCAGTCGTTCGGTCAGTTCCTTTCGGGGTACAACAACGTCAGGGGGTTCGTGAAGAGCGCCGTCACCGGCGGCTATTCGTCTTACCTGAACTCGCGGGGGTGCGCCGGCGTCATCACTTGGACCAGATGGGCCAAGCGGGGGTTCGAAGACGACGGGGTGGACTCGGACAAGGTCGCGGTGGTCCCCCCGCCGGTCGTGCCGCACTCCAGGAGCCTTCCGCACTCCGGCTGCAACATCTTGTTCCTCGGGCGCGACTACCAGCGGAAGGGAGGCGACGTGGTGCTGAAAGCGTTCTCGTCCATGGACGCCCCTGACTGCAGGCTGCACTATGTGGGCGAAGCCGACCCCAGGGCTGCGAAGGCCTTCGAGACTGACGGTCGTGTCGCCTTCTACGAGCACCCCTCGAACTCGACCCTCGCCGATGAGATATGGCCGCTCATCGACGTCCTGGCGCTCCCCACCCGGGCCGACGCGTTCGCCATGACGGTGACCGAGGCCATGAGCCGGGGGATTCCCGTGGTCACCTCGGCCCTCCCCCCCATCGCCGAAGTGGTGGAGGACGGCGAGTCGGGGTACCTTGCACCGGTCGGGGACGTGGTCGGGTTCGCCGAAAGGCTCGGGCGGCTGGCCGCCGACCCGGCGCTGAGGTCGAAGGTGGGAGCCAGAGGGCAGGAGAGGGTGAAAACGCTCTTTTCGCCGTCCGTGGTCGGCCGTAGGTTGATGGAGGTGTATCGGCGTGCATCCTGAGGGTGCCGGAACGGCCGGCGAAGAGGCCAGATCGGGCTACCTCGGGCCAGGCTTCGTGCTCGCTCTTTCGATACGGCTGCTGTCGTCGGCCCTTGTCATAGTCATCCCGCTCTTCGCTGTCGGCGCCTTGGGGGTCACCGCTGCCCGAGCAGGGGGGTTCGTCCTGCTGCTCTGGGTCGGCAACGCGCTCGGTGTGGCATCCGCGGCGGTCGTCCTGCGAGACCAGACAAGGGCGTCCGTCGGGGGGTTCTCTCTGGTGGCGCTCTCCATGGCTGGGCTGGCATTGGGGGGCCCCGCGCTGTCTCCGCTGTTCATAGTCTGCGCCGGAGCCGGGGTGGGGCTCCCCCAACCGTTCCTGTCGGCATTCATGCACCTTGGCTCGCCAGCGGACACGCCGTTCTCCGGGCTGGGCCTGTACTCCGCGGCGCTGGGGGCAGGGCTGATACTCGGGCCGCTTGTCGCCTACGGCGCGTACCCGTTCGTTGGCTTCGGCGGCGTGTTCCTGTCGCTGGCGGCAGTTTGCGCCGTAGGCCTCCTTGGAGCGGCACTCGGCCGCGAGGCAGCCGGGACCAGTCCTAGACCACCGGCTCCCTCCCCCAGGGCCTGGGCCAGGGCGTTCCGCACCCCCGCCTTCACCAGGGCGGTGACGGTCAACTTCCTCTATTCGCTCCTCCTGCCCGCCGTGCTTTCCTTCGGGGGGATCTACGCCGAAGCCAAGTTCGGCTTCACCCCTGAAGACGCCCTGCTGCTCTTCACAGTTGTCTTCGTCGTATCCGTTTGCCTCAGGCTGGCCGCGATCCGCCTCGAGTCGCGCTTGCACCTCCTGTTCGCTGTGTCGCTGGCTCTGCTGCTCGCGAGCGCGTTGCTGCTCGGGTTCGCTCCGACGTGGGAGTACTTCGTGCTCGGGATGCTCCTGTTCAGCGTCCCCCATGCCTTCGTGTTTCCCATCGCGAACTTCAGGGCGTTCAGAAACTCGGGGGGCGACGTGATTAACGCGAGCTACGTCTTCCAGGGGTCGTCCGCGGCTGCCGAGTTCATCTCCCCGGCCGCCGCGCTGTTCCTCATACCCTTCGCGGGTATCGGGGCGCTCTATCTGATCGGCGCCGTTCTAGCGGGAGGGGCCCTCCTTGCAGCCATGACGTCGAGGAAAGATTGAAATAGTTCCGATATTTTTCCGATATTGGAAACGTGAAACGGTGTTCAACTTTGACTGGACCAAGCGGACGCACAAGGGGCTCCGCAAGTGGATCCTGTACATCGTCCGGGACTCGCCAAAGTCCGGGGTCGAGATAATGGACATAATGGAAGCGAACCTTCAGGGGTGGTGGAGGCCCTCTCCGGGCTCTATCTACCCGATGCTGAAGAACATGGAGAAGGAGGGGGTCCTGAACCGCACGGACGACAAGTACTCGCTTACGACCGCAGGAAAGGAGGAGATAGGGCGGCCATGGTTCAACGTCGACGCAGGCGCTCCACAGCCACGGTCGGTGGAGGGCGCGGTCGAAATGATTTCAAGCTACACCTCGTATCTCGAAGACCTCAGCCGCTCGAAAGACGGTAGCCTGGCCGAGAACGCTGGACAGATAAGAGAGCTCGCCGAAAGACTTTCTAAGGTGGCGCAGAGGTGACAACCCAGCCGATCGTGAAGGTGGAAGGGCTGACCAAGACCTTCGGCGCGCTGAAGGCGGTCGACGGGGTGACCTTCGAGATCAACGAGGGAGAGATCTTCGGGTTCCTCGGCCCGAACGGGGCAGGCAAGACGACCACCATCAGCATGCTCACCACTCTGATGAGGGCGACATCGGGGAAGGCGGAGGTCAACGGCCTAGACATCCACAAGCATCCCAACGAAGTGAGGAGGAGGGTCGGGGTGGTCCCCCAGGAGTATACGGCCGACGAGGACCTGACCGGTCTCCAGAACATTATACTCTGCGCGGACCTCTACGGGATCCCGCGCAGCAACTCAAAGACGCACGCGATGGAGCTGCTGAAGCTCGTCGAGCTGGAGGACGCGGCAGACAGGAAGGTGAGCACCTACTCCGGGGGGATGAGGCGGAGGCTGGAGCTGGCCAGCGGTCTGATCAACTATCCGAAGCTGCTCTTCCTCGACGAACCGACCCTGGGTCTCGACGTCCAGACGAGGGCGGCCGTCTGGAGCTACATCAGGATGCTGAAGGAGAGCTACGGCATGACGCTCTTCCTCACGACCCACTACCTCGAGGAGGCGGACGCCCTCTGCGACCGCATCGCGATCATCGACCACGGCCACATCGTCAAAGTCGGCACCCCGAACGAGCTGAAGGCGAGCATAGGCGGAGACGTCATCGTGGTCGGGGTGGCCGAGTCGGAGCCGGATATCTCCGCTGACATCGCGAAGGTCCCGCTAGTCAAGGACGTGAAGAAGAGCGACCACGAACACAGGATACAGTCAGAGGTGGGAGAAGCGTAGTCGATCAAGGTGATCGACCTCGTCCGTTCAAAGGGGCTGCACGTGACGAAGATATCCCTGACGAAGCCCACGCTCGACGAGGCGTACCTCGAGTTCACCGGGCGGAGCATAAGG
>JAFMAU010000129.1 GCA_029784825.1 Nitrososphaerota archaeon
CCGTCAGGTTCCAGATCACGTGGGCCAAGGTCGATACCAGGATCGACTGGTAGAGGACGTCAAGGTAGCCCAGGAAGAAACCGCTCACCACTATGAGGCCCTGCGCCTGAGGGTCGTACCAGTAGCGGGAGACGTGGAGGGCCCAGAAGATGAGGACGGAGCCCGTGACCCCGAGCCAGGGGTTCCCCGTCAGATAGATCACGCCGTTCACCGTCGCGAACCGCACGAACCGCTCCTCGGCGACGGCCTCGGAGAACGAGTACACGGCGTCGACCCCGAACGCGGCGAGGAGCCCCGACGTCGCGGCAAGGGACCCGAAGACAGCGGGGGGGAGCCCGAAGAGGGCCGGGGCCACCGCCCAGTAGGCAGCGAAGACGAAGACCGCCGTCGCCGTCCCCAGCAGGACGGACTGCTCCTTTCGGCGCGAGAAGCGCGACGTGTATAACTTCGACTTCGGGACGGACGGGGGCTCCTGCTGACGTCCCACCTTCACCCCGATCACCTCCGAGGCGAGGAGGAGGCTGAGGGGGAGGAGCGCGAGCCCTATCAGGTAGAAGTTCGGCGCGTTCAGCGCGAATATCAGGACGACGAAGGCCCCGAAGTATGCGGCGACGCGGAACCAGATCGAGACCTTGTCGTCCTTGATGTACTGCTTCCCGCGGAGGCTCAGGCTCATCTCCTCGTCATCCCCCCTCTTCCTACCCCGGACGCCGTGAGCGCGAGCCCTATCAGAGCTATGGCGTCGAGCTCAGGCTGGACCAGCAGCAGCCCCGCGACCAGCAGGAGCACGACCACGAGGACCTGCTGCATCCTCGTCAGCGCGGACCACAGATAAAACAGTACGATGGAGACGGCCCCGAACAGGAAGCCGACGAAGGCGCCCGCGGCGAAGAGGAACAGGAGGAAGGCGCCCCCGGCGCCCAGGAGGGAGGCGACGAAGAACAGCGGGAGGCCGAGCACCCCTACGGCGAGGACGGTCAGCGCGAAGCCTACGCCGAACCCGAGCAGGAAGGCCGCGACGGGCCCCATCCTTGGGGCCAAACTACCCCCTCCTCCTGCCGAGCGTCACAGCCGCGAAGGCGACCGCTATCCCCACCGCCGCGACCCCCAGGCCGGCCAGGACGTAGGGGTCCGAGAGGCCTCCTCCTCCGAGCTGCACCGTCGCCGACGTGGTCTTCCCTTCGACGACGTTCGCCTGCTGCGACTTCGACGCGTATCCGCTCGCCTGCACGTTAACCGTGACCGTCGCCTGTCCCCCTGACACTGCGTTCTGGCCTGGCACAGGGAAGTCGCACAACAGGGCGTAGCCCTGCGAGTTCGTCAGGCCGGACGCCCCTGCCGCAAGGACCATCGCCCCCTTGACCGGCGACCCGGCCTGGTCGACCACCAGGACGTCGAGCCCCGCGTTCGTGCTCGGGTCGAGGACGCACGTGGACGTGCCGTTCCCATTGTTGTTACCGTTGCCTCCGCTCACCGGGACGAGGCTCGCCTGCGTCAGCACTAGGTCGGCCTCCCCCGCGTTGAACGTCACCTTCGGCGCAAGGGCGGAGTAGGAGAGGCTGACGGACGTCGTGTTCCCCGATTGGACGGCCGTCGTCGTCCCTTCCACGACCAGCGACCAGAGGTCCCCCGTCCATGTGTACCCGGACGGGACCGACAGCGTGAACGCGCCCGTGGGGGAGCAGTCGCCCAGGAGCGGGCTCCCCGTCTGGTAGGCCGTGGCCGAGAGGCAGAGCGAGGACGGCGACCCTCCGAGCGCAGAGTCCCCGACGTAGATCACGTTCTGCGAGAGGGCTGAGCCGGCTGCGCCGGAGATTATCGGGAGCCCCGTGAGCTCGCTGACCTTCAGGGTGCAGACGAACCCGGAGCCGCTCGCCGGACAGTCCGAGCCCCCCGAGGGCGCCGTGGTGACCGGGGCGACCCCTGCCGACGTCGTGACCGTGAGGACGGTCCCGCCAGGCCAGTAGGCTTCGTAGTACTGGCCGCCTGAAATCCCGGAGGCTGTCCCTGTGGTGACGTCCGAGCCGGGAGGGCTGACCGTGATGCTCCCCACCCCTTCGTAGTCTATCGTGAAGTGGAGCGGGACGCTGAAGGACTGCGCCGTCGAGACGCCCATGGGCGCCCCGTTGGCGTCCCAGAAGAAGACGCTGACCGTGAAGCCCAGCTCCGTCGACCCGGCCCCCACGACGGACTGCGGAGTGAAGCCTGAGTCGGAGACCAGGGACTGGCTCGGGGTCCACGCCTCCTGGTCGATAAGCACCGTCTGACCCAGGGAGTTCTGGTACACGAAGTACGCCGTGAACGGAGAGGCGAACCCGGACGTCCCCGTGTTGTCGACCAGGGCCGTGGTCGTGCAGCTGGTCGGCCACGAAGAGCAGTCGACGGAGACCGAGGAGGCTACGACGGAGAGGCTCTTACCGCTCGCCAGGCCCGCGGCGGCCGCCCCGCTCCCGAGCAGGATGACTATGAAAGCGACGGACAACAGGAACCTGTTCATGCCCTAAACAGGGGAGGTCTCCGGGTTCTGGCACCGGAGACGCAAAGGTGCAAGGTTGCTCGCCAGAGAGTGCGGCTTGGGTTTAGGCTGCCAGCTCGAGCGTGAACGAACTGGCTGCGCCTGTGGTCGTGGCTGACGGGTTCCAGGAGGCCGAGTTCGCCGTGAAGAACGGGATGCTCGCGTAGAGCTGCTGCTCGATGATTATGTTCTGGGTGCTGCCGGCCGCAAGGGTTCCCTTGGACACGGCGAAGTTGAAGTTGTAGACGCCGCCGACGTTGGCGGAGTTGATCGACTGCATGGAGATGCCGCCTGGCGTAGCCTGCCCGTCGGAGATCCCATCTGGGATGGGTGTGACCCAGTAGGTGTCTGACCCTCTGGTGTAGCTGGTCATGGCCCCGACCGTGACCGAAGAGCCTGTGGTGTAGAACTCGAGCGCGTCGCCCCAGGTATGCCCAGTGAGCGGGTCCGTGCTGGTGACGTACCCTGTGTTGGTGACAGTGTTCCTGATGGTGACCGCGAAGTTGATGGTGTTTTCATTTAGGCAATAGTTGTTAGTCGGGCAGAAGCCGGATTTGGTGAAGTTCGCTATGGTCGTCCCTGAGGTGTAGCTGTTGCCCTGGTCGTCGACTACCGAGATTGAGAAGGTCCCGAGCTTGGTGATGAAGAGGTTGGCCTGAGACGCCGTCCCCTGGGCCTGTGCTGTCGGGGTTACCCCCGTGCTGACCACATTGAACCACTCTGAGACGTAGTTGGTGAGCGTGACCTCGACGTGGAGGGATGCGCCCACCGGATATTCGAGGTTAGTCGTGTAGACGCCTGACGAGGAGGCCGTCCCACTGTCCGACTTTGTCAGGCCCGAATAGGTCAGGCCGCCGATGACAGTCCCCGCTGCCGGATAGACGTTCACCGTGGCCGCCTGGCCCCCGCCTGCGAGGAGGTCCTGTATGTTGAACTGGATCTTGCCTGCTACGTTGCCTGCCGTGTTGCTGGCTGCGCTTGTGGTCGAAGTGCAGCCTACCTTCCCTGGTATGCTGCAGACGACCGACTGTGACGGTCCTGGGATCACGACGTACGCCCCCACGGCCACGACGGCCAGGAGGAGTATGATGATCATTATTGACGTGGCTGAAGCCGCTATGCGTTTGCTGCCTGGTAATG
>JAFMAU010000012.1 GCA_029784825.1 Nitrososphaerota archaeon
CTGCTACGAGCCCCCAAGCTGAGGCGACGCGATAGCTTTGATATCATCTGACTCTCGAGCGGGGGCGTTGGCCAGGGGCTTGGCATCGGAGCCGAAGGACAGGACAGGCAGGATGTACCACATCAGCCTGACCCGGCGGGACGTGGGCAGGATCGCGTTCCTCCCTGGCGACCCGGGCAGGGTCCCTCTCATCGCCGAACGCTTCAAAGAACCGAAGCCGGTGGCGAGCCATCGCGAGTACACGACCTACGGCGGTTATCTGGGGGACGAGTACGTCATCGCGATGAGCACCGGCATAGGGGGTCCGTCGTCGGCCATCGCCATCGAGGAGCTCGCAAGGCTGGGGGTCAATGTGATGATCAGGGTCGGGACCTGCGGCGCCATCTTGAAGGACGCCAAGGTCGGCTCGACCGTCATTGCAGACGCTGCCGTGGCCTTGGACGGCACGTCGGCGCAGTACGCGCCCAAGGGCTATCCCGCGGCGGCCACTCCTGGAGTCGTGATGGCTCTGGCTGACTCTGCGTCCTCGCTAAAGAAGAAGCACCGCGTCGGCATCGCGGCTTCGACGGACTCGTTCTACGTGGGACAGGGCCGGCAGGGCTACGGAGGCTACTTCCCCTCGCGGCAGGCTTCCTTGGTCGCGGACCTCCGACAGGCGAAGGTCCTCTGCTTTGAGATGGAGTCCTCCACCCTCTTCACCCTCGGACGGCTCTACGGCCTCAAGACAGGCGCTCTCTTCGCCGTCGTCGCCAACAGGGCTACGGACGAGTTCAGACAGGACGCGGGCCTCGCTGACACCATAGCCATAGCCACAAACAGCGTGAAGATGTTCGGGAAGTACGGCGTCTAGGGTTCGCCCAAGATGCGCGCCAGCACGTCCCTGCCTGCCATCATTCCGAGGGAGCCTTTGCGGGCGTTCCTTTCCGTGAACCGCAGACCGTCCGGTCTGCGGCGGGTCGTGATCGAGACCGGCACGGGGTCGCTCGCGTGCATCGCCAGCTTGCAGGGCGTCGCGTGGTCGCAGGACACACCGAGCGTGGCGTCTCCCAGCGTCTCTGCCGCTGCCGAGAAGAAGTCCCTGTCGATGGCTTCGATGCTCCTCTTCTTCCCGACCGCGTCGCCGTCGTGGCCGAATTCGTCGGGCCCCTTTATGTGGACGTAGACCACGTTCCCGTCCCTCATCTCCTTCTTGAATGCTGCAGCCTTGCCCTTCATGTCGTTCCTGTCCTCGAGCTTCACCATCCTCATGCCCAGAATCTTGGCTATGCCGACCTCTGCGGGCATCTCCACCAGAGCGGTCCCCTTCACGCCGTACTTCTCTTCGAAGCTTGGGACGTCGGGAATGTGGTCGCCGGCGTCCCGGAGGAGGACGCAGTTGGCCGGGAGTTTCCCGTCCTTCAGCCTCTCGGAGTTGGTCGCGCTTGCGGCGAGCACTTTCGACGACTTGCGGGTGAACTCGTTCACCAACTGCGCGGCCCGCCTGGCGCTGGGGTTGCCGGATTCGGGTCTGCATTCCAGCACCTTCTCCCTCTTCTTCGTCTTCACAGCCGCCCCGAAGCCCCTCACCCGCGAGTAGGCAGGGTCCGTGTTGGTGATCGAGGCGGAGAGGCCCCCTCTTGCCTTTATGACCAGAACCCCCCTGTAGGAGACCGTGGACCTGTAGACGAGCTCCGCCCCGCCGAGAGTCATCTCGTTGAGCTCCTTCTCGAGCTCCTTGCCCTCCCGTTGGGTGAGATTCCTGCCTGCTCGCCTGTCGACTATCACTCCTGCCTTCACCGAGGCGAGGTTTGCGCGAAGCGCGAGGTTCCCGTCCTTGAATCTGATTCCTGCGCCGACGGATTCGACGACGCCCCGGCCCGGGTATCCCGACGCGAAGGGATAGCCCAGCATGTTGAAGACCGCGATGTCGGATTCCGGAGAAACCCCCCTTCCGACAGTGATTGTGCGCCCAAGCCTTGAGGAGCCCGCGATTCTGTCAAGGTTCGGCGTGCTTGCCGCCTCCAACGGAGTCGTGAAGTTCAGTCGCGGGTCGGGCCTGTCGCCGCAGCCGTCCAACAGCACGTATCCCGTCTTCATCTGATGGCGCGTCCTTTCGGCCGTGGCGTTATCTTTCTTTCGCAAAGTTACAAACCCTAATATGCTCAGGCCCCTTTGCGTCGGACGTTGGTTGAGATCAGGAAGGATTATTTCACTGAGAAGCTTTCCGTCATTCTTCCCGACCGAGGGCTGAAGCCCGGACAGGTCGTTCCCCAGCGGGCGGAGAAATGCAACTACTGCCCGGGCAACGAAGAGATGACGCCGCCCGCCGACCTGGTCCTTGTCAAGAATGGCGACACGCTCCTGAAGCAGACCGACGCTGAGGGCGACGTGGTCCGCAACTGGTCGGTCAGGATATTCCCCGCGAAGAACCCGCTGGTGACCCCCGACGCTCCTCCCTCGTTCAGCGAATCGCCGCACTACAGCGAACCCGCTGTCGGTTACCATTACGTCCTCGTGGCCACGCCGAAGCACGACCAGCACTTTGCGAAGATAGACGTCGAGCAGTGGACGAACATCCTCGCGTCGCTTCAGGACAAGGCCAGGTGGCTCTACGCCCAGAAGGGGGTCAGCTACGTGCTTGTGTACCTGAACAGCGAGAAGGAAGGCACCCCCACCGCGGTCCACCCGAGCATTCAGATTCTCACCACCCCCAGGGTCCCTCCGGCAGTGGAGCTGGAAGCGGAGACCGTCCAGAACTCGCTCAACGAGCTCGGGGTCTGCCCCATGTGCCAGGTGGTGGCCACAGAGACGGGCGGCCCGCGCCAGATACTGGCGACTGACTTCTTCATAGCGTTCGCACCCTGGGTGTCTACGCACAGCTATGAGTTCTGGATCTACCCCAAGAGGCACATGACGAGCATGCTGAAGCTCTCGCAGAAGGAGATGATGGACCTGGCCCTGATGCTCCGGTCCACTCTGGGTGGCATGGCAAAATCGCTCGACAGCCAGAGCTACTCGCTGGTCTTCCACAGCTCTTCCGAGAAGAAGACGACCAAACAGATACACTGGCACGTCGAGGTCTTTCCCAAGAGGACCCAGTGGTCGGGGTTGGAGCTCGGAGGCTCGATCTACGCCAGCGATGTGTCTCCCGAGGCCGCGGCTCAGGTGCTTGGGGCCAGCGCAAGGAAGGAGCTGGCCCAGCTGGTCGGCATCAAGTGACTACTTCGACTTCTTGAGCCTGTCTATCAAGTCGGTCCTGAGCGGGTTCCGGCCCAAGGCGATGGCGGCGTAGTACGATGCCATGTCGAGCTGGTAGACCATGGTCATCAGCTGCGACAGGATGCCCTTCCCTGTTCCGTTCACTTCGACCGCTCTGTGTCCGACCCGTGACAGGATTCTCATCATGGCTTCCGCCCTCCTGCTGTCGCGCTCGACCTCTGCGGAGTGCCTCAGAAAGATGGGGACGAAGCGGTCGTTCTCTCCTTCCCAGGCCTGGATCTCGTTGTGGAAAAGGTCAGGCATCCTGTCGAAGTACGCATGCATCTTTGCGTTCTCGTTCAGAGCGTTCTTGAACCTCACACCCACCCCGCGGCTGACGCTGTCTCCGAATATCGCGGGAGTCTGCCCCAGGATCTTGGCGGCCAGTTGCATCGGGTCGTTCTTCGCGAACGGCGTTTCCACGTCCAGAGACCCGGACTGCGCCATCATGGCGTCGATGCTCTCGGCAGCTTCTGCCTCGCAGCCGAGCCCCAGGCCTCTGTTGGCCGCGGAGAGGCACGAGAAGACGATGAAGGGGAGCATGTATCGCGGAGCGACCATCTTCGGCATTCTCGCGTGCTCGAGGCCGAGGGACCTCGCTTCCTCCTCTAGGCGCCCTCCCGAGGAGATGCAAACTACTGTTGCGTTCTCGCCTGCCGCTGTTTTCATCATCTCGATTGTCTCTTGGGTCTGTCCGGACGCGCTGCATGCTATTGCCAGTGTGTCCTTCATGTCGATGAGGGGGAGGGACCCTTTGAAGACCGAGAACTCGACCCCGCGCCTGAGACCGAGCCACCCTGCAAGGATGTCGCCGCCTGCGGCCGAGCCTCCCATCCCGATTACGCACGCCTTCTTGAACGACGCCTCAGGGAAGCTGAACTTGACTTCGAAGCCCTTGGCGGCCTGCTGGGGCCACTCCCTGTAGGCCTTGTAGACCTCGCCGGTGTCCACTCTCTTGACGCGAGAGAACGAGAACCCCTCAGCTGCATGTTTCGTCTTTGTCCTTCGGGGCTTGCTCACCGCACGTCTCCCCCGACCGAAGTCATCTCCCCTCTTCCCCCTCCGGTTGCTGCGGAAGCGCGGCCCCCGAATGGACGGGTTTCCTTCAGCGCAGTTTCCCCTTCCTTACGCCGGCCTTTCTCCTCTCGGGCTGGGTCGCTCTGAAGAGTCCCCTGATCAGGGCCTCCCGAGCCTTGGAGAGCGTCATCCCCCGCCGCTCCATCATCTTCTTTTGAGTCTCGATTGCGGAGTCGACAAGCAGCTCCACCCTCTTCCCCGAGCTCCCATCAAAGTAGGTGAAGCTTGGGACGTTCCTGTCGACCAGGTTCACTACTTGGCTCGACACGCCGACGCTCTTCCCGGCGAACACGAGCGCACCGATCGAGACCTTCGCCATGTCGCCTATCACAGGGCCGAGCTTCATCATTCCGGTTTCGACCCTTCTTCCCTGGAACTCCACCCTCACGTTCCCGTAGGTGTTCTTCAGGTTGCTGAAGACGCTGCCCGCGCCAAGGTTCACCCACTCGCCGACGATTGAGTCGCCGACATACCCCAGGTGTGCCTTGTTGGTGTGCGCCAGCACTATGGAGTTCTCGACTTCGCCGCCCACGGTGCACCCCTCGAAGACGGAGGTTCCGCCACGGACAAGTGCGGAGCGTATCCTGGTCCCGGGACCCAGGAAGCAGGGGCCGGCAACTCTGGAGAAGCTTTCTATGGTCGTCCCTTCCCTCACGACGACTGGACCGATTCTGGTGTCGAACGACACGTGGCCCTCGACCTCGACCGAACCATGAATCCTCAGGTTCGAAGGCGGTCCCTTGAGGGCGACCTTCTCCGGGAGTTCGAGGGCTTCTTCGAAGTGTCCTGCCTGTTCCACTATGGCCAGCCCGTTGCTTTCCACCAGCTGCCATGGACCTTTGAACTCGGACTCTGGTGGAACTTCCACTGTGTCCATCCCCTTCGCGAGGGCCGCCAGTTTCCTGCCGCTGAGAATGCCTGGCTCGATCGCCTTTGCGTCTCTTCGCATTGCGAGGACGCGACCTCCAGAAACAGCGGCGAACTCTCCCGGTCTCTCGAGGAGGCTCCACAGCGACTTCTGCGGCCTCAGCCTCGCGTTGACGAAGAGCACGTCGCCGTCCAGGCGGGAGTTGAACGTCTTTGCCGAATCCTCGCCGACCGGACCAACCTCCGGCCTGCCCCAGAGCACCACGTCCCTGGGCGAAGCCAGGCTCGCCCACGACTCGGCGAGCGTCCGCGTCCCCCAGGAGAGCTGCGCCAGGTGCCTCGTGTACGCCAAGGGAGCGAACCGCTCCCATGTCTCGTCCTCGTAGACAGCCAGAGTCGTTTCAGAGGACCTTCCCGATCTTCTGCATGTACTGCTCGTTGGCGTCCTTGTATGATTTCCTGTCCCCTATGTCGATGAACTCTCCGTCCACCTTCACGCCGAATATCCTCTCCCCGGCCTTCTTCGCCTCGGCGAACGCCGCGTCCATGCCATACGTCCGGCCCGCGGGTATGTACCTGAGAAAGCGCCTCTCCATGATGTAGCAGCCCACGTTGATGTAGCCGCTGTACGTCGGCTTCTCCTTCCACTCCGTCAGCCTGCCTTCGCGGTCGGTTTCCATGAAGCCGTACTTGAGCTCGGTGCTGTACTTCATGAGCACCATGGTGGCCACCGCATCGTGGCTGGAGTGGAACTCAAGAGCCCTCCCGAGGTCGAACTTCAGGATGGCGTCCCCGTACATGCAGACGAAGCGGCCCTTGATCTTCGGCTCCGCTGCCTTCAGCTGCCCGGCGGTGCCCAGGGGATGGACTGATTTCGCGTAGTTGACCCTGACGCCAAAGTCCGACCCGTTCCCAAAGTACTCTTCGATCATCCTGCCCAGATAGCCCGTGGATATGGTGACGTCCCTTATGCCGCCAGCAGAGAGCCACTGGATTATGTGCTCAAGGATGGGTTTCGGGCCCACCGGGAGCATCGGCTTCGGCAGCAGGAAGGTGTACGGCCTCAGTCTGGTTCCCAGCCCCCCTGCCAGAATCACCGCCTGGACTCTCCTGCTCCCTCTGCTCAGCCTCGGCTCGCCTTGGGCTGAGGCTCTCCAGCTCTCCCCTATATGCTTCCTCGGCACCTGAGACGCTCATCGGGTCGACAACCAGCCCCTTCACGCCCAGCTTGAGCGCCTTCGAAATGTCTTCTCTCGTCAACCGTTTCTGAGTCCTGAGGAGAACGGGCCTCGACGAGAGCCCCACGATCAGCCCCAGAGTCGCGTGGTCAAGCAGAGTGAAGGGCGCGCTCCTGGCCTGCGTCGGCGAAGTGGCTGCGTCGAGAGCGTCGACGCCCTCGAACTGGGAAAGCTGCTTGACCTGCTCGAGGATGTAACCTGCCCCTATCGCCGCGATCTTCTTCACTCGATTGTCGGAAAGAACGCTAAGTGGCATTTGGTGCGCGTACATTTCGACGAACGAGCACTGGCTCGACATCACCCTCTCCCAGTAGTCTTCTGTTATTGGGCGAGCCGCGCCGATGAATATCCCGCAGGGAACCCTCACTGTCGAGATTACATCGTTGATGTAGACGTCGTGGAGGTCATAGCTGCCGTACTGGCCTGCGAACGTTTCCTCGTCCCGGTCCACGTTGAGCATGATGGCGTCGACTCCCGCCTCCTCCGCCTTGGCGGCAAAGCTGGTGCTGTTCTTCGGGAGGCTGGCTATGACGGTGTACTCCTTCGACGCCGGCATGAGGTCCAGTGAACGCCGGAGCTGCGCTGCTGTCTCCATTCTCAGGTTTTCATGCCCCGACGCGGCTTAGAAGCGGGGGGCTCAAATGCGAGTGATTCTGTTGTTTGCAAGTTTTCACAATCGGCTAGGCTCTGGCGCGCCTAGGACGGCCGCCCGTTCTCTTCAGGGTGATCTCCTCGTCCGTGACCAGAAGCTCGATTTCATCGCCCACCGCCCAGCCAAACCCCTCGACGATCGGGCGGGGAACGGTGATCTTCAGGCTGTTTCCAGTCTGCCCCAGCTTTACCCTGAAGACCGTCGGCATGGCGCGAAGGCGTTCTTACCTACGTTTATACCTAGGTTAGTGTGCCGAAAGGACGGCCCGGGTCAACGTTCTTCGGTCCCAGACCGTATATTCCTACGTTCTTACGTAGGTAATCACTTGGTAGTTCGCCAGAAGATCAGGTCCACCCGGGATGAGTTCAGGTGGGAGGACTTGGGCTTCAAGTTCGAGATTACGGACCTGGAAGCTGCCGGTTAGTGCGCTTGATTCTCTGAACTCCTGTATTTCATCTTGGATTAGGGATGGAGCGGGTGGCCTCGGTTCTGGCCCAAGGCAACACATCATGACACCAGACTCCAACTCCATCGTTTTAGGGTGCTTTTCCAAAGACGTGATTTCTGAGGAGCGTACCCGAACTTGTTCGGGCAATAGGGTAAATCATGGTTCGGCCCCTTTGGTACGCAATGAGTAAGACCCGTAGGGTTAGGCGTTCGTCGGCTGCTCGGTCCAAGGGGTCTCTTCTTGCTCCTCTGGACGAAAAGATAAGCAGGCGCGACTTCATGAAAGCGGGCCTGGCAGTAGGGACTGTGGCCGGTGTTTCGGTGATCGCCATCGGCGGGAAGACCGGGCTCCAGGCCCTGCAGGTTACGCAGCCCGCCCAGCCGGTTGCGAATACCGACCCCTTCGCTGCTCAGCAGATTACAATCAACGTCAACGGCACCGAACAGAGCCTCCTCGTCGAACCAAGGGACACTCTCGCCAACATTTTGAGGGACAAACTCGGGCTGATTGGGACGAAGATGGGATGCAACAGGATGTCCTGCGGCTCTTGTACAGTCCTAGTCGACGGCGCGCCCACCGAGTCGTGCCAATATCTCGCGCTCTGGGCTGCAGGGAAGAGCGTCACGACGGTCGAAGCGGGGTTATTGGCCCCCACGCTCAACCCCAAGGCGACTCCCGATCCGGTGATAGGCGCTCTCCAGAATGCGTGGGTACAACAGGACGGAGGCCAGTGTGCCTTCTGCTCTCCTGGAAACATAATGTCCGCCACCGCCCTCCTGAAGCAGAACCCGAATCCCACTGTCGACGACATCAAGACGGCCCTGTCAGGGAACCTGTGCCGTTGCGGGAACTACCCGAACATAATAGCGTCGGTTCAGCTCGCCGCGAAGAATCTTGGAGGGGTGTGAAGAAACATGTCATCGTCATCCAACAAATTCGCGTTGATTGGCAATCCCAACATCGTGAGAAGGGACCTGCGGGCCAGAATCACTGGCGAGCGGCGATTCGCGGCAGACATATCCGCGGCGGACATCGGAGCCAGCAGCCTCGTATACATGGGCCTCGTGACGAGCCCGTATCCCAGCGCAAAGGTCAAGAAGATCGATGTGAGCAAGGCGGAGGCCGCCGGATTCGCGACCCTGACCGGCCTCGAGATGCCGGCTTACAACTACTACAACCCGGGCCGCCCATATGTTCCCTTGACTAGTGACACCGTGATCTTCGCAGGCCAGCCAGTGGCCGCAGTTGCCTCAACCGACCCCAACGGAGTTTCCGACGCCATGGACCTGGTGAAGGTCGAGTACGAGCCTCAGCCATTCGTCTTCGACCCCGAAGAGGCGCTCGCTTCAGGTGCCCCTCAGCTCTGGCCCGGCGGAAACAGTCCCATTGGTCCTGCTCCGATGCACACAGCCTTCGGTGACATCAGTGCGGGCTTTGCCCAGGCGGACGAGGTCGTGGAGCAGAGGTTCGACACATCAATCCAGCAGCACTTCGAGCTCGAGCCCACTGACTGCGTGGCCTACTGGACGAACTCGAAGCTATACACCTGGGAGAAGACGAGCTACGCGTTCGGCGACCAGTCGGGCTTGGCAAGCTACTTCGGCTTGGTCCTGGACGACGTTGTGTGCAGAGACGCCCTCGGAGGTTCCGCAAACGGGGCTGCCGGAGGCATCTTCGGCAATAGCACCGGCGGCGACGCGCTTATCATCGCGGCGGCTATGTCGAAGAAGATTGGCGCCCCCGTAAAGTGGGTGGCCACGCGTTTCGAGAACACGCAGGACACCACGAGTCGCTTTCCGGTACGGGGATATCTGAAGTTCGGCGGGACCAAGGGAGGCGCCTTCACTGCCATGCAGGCGCGACTGTACTACAACATGGGAGCCCGCGGCGGGGCCATTCCGGACGGAGTAGACGACTTCTACAACACCTACGCAGTCCCTAATGTCGACATAGACACATACATCACAAACACCAATTCGTTCGGCTTGGCGGCGTACATGAGAGATGTTGGCGAGAGCCAGTGCCACTTCATGATGGAAGCAGCTGTGGACATGCTCGCCGAGAAGCTAGGCGTCAGTCCCACCGCCTTCAGACTCAAGAACATGCGGACCAAGGACAACGCGGTCGACCCCGTAGCCCAGACCCCTTACTCGGAGCTGGGCCAACCCGACACCTTCAACGCAGGGGTAAGCGCGTTCAACTGGAGCGCGAAGTGGCAGGGCTGGGCAAAGCCCAGTTCCGTGAACGGCACCAAGAGAAGAGGCGTGGGTCTCGCGCTGGAGAACGGGAACAAGGGTACGGCGTTCCCGCCCTCATCCGGACAGATACAGGTCAACCCGGACGGGAGCGTAGTCGTCTTCAGCGGCCACTGCGACCAAGGCGCGGGCACCCACACCACCATCCCCATCATGGCAGCGGAGGCCATCGGCCTTACGTCGCTCGACAACGTGACTTACATGTCTGCCGACACATCGGTCAACACAGACTCGAGCGTCACGGCGGGCAGCCAAGGGACCCAGAATGGCGGCTTCGCCATGGTCGCCGCAGCCGCAGACTTGGCCAGACAGTGGTTCCCCATCGTAGCTGCGAACCTGGCCCCAGGAACCAAGGCGAGCAACCTAGCCTTCGGCGGTGGCATCGGCGCCGGCCTTTCGGGCCTCGGCGGAGGCTCATCCAATCAGCCGTCCGGCGTGATCTACGATACGACCAACCCGAGCAACTCGATGAGTTTCAAGGCCGCCGCCGCCCTGCTGACGCAGCCCTTGACGGGACAAGGAATGGGGACTCCTCTGATAAACTTCGGGCTCACGCACCGCGTAGTGGGAACCAAGCTAGTCGAGGTCGAGGTCGACACCGAAACGGCAGACGTCAGGGTGGTGAACTATGTGGGAGCCCTCGACCTGGGCCGGATAATCTTCTCCAAGGGCGCGAACAGCCAGTCGCAGGGGGGCTTCATCGGCCTGGGAATAGGCCAGGCACTCTTCGAGGAGACGGTCAACGATCCGACAAGCGGCCTGAACTATTCGGGGCGCTACCTCAACCCCTCCTTCCTGGACATGAAGACCCCGACCATCATGCAGACCCCGGACACGGCAGTTCCGGTCTGGGTTGAAGGGGTGGACCCCTCGGGCCCGTTCGGCGCCAAAGGAATCGGTGAGCTGTGCCTCATCGCTGCGAGCCCTGCAGTCGCAAACGCGCTGAGCAACGCGCTTGGTGGCTACAGGTTCACGAGCCTTCCGATCAGGAAGGAAGATGTCGTGGCCGCGCTTCAGTGGATGAAGGACAATGGGAAGCTATGATTGGAGGAGTGTGAGAGAAAAATGAGAAACGAACTAAGGAAGTTCGGTTACTTCAAGCCTACCTCCGTGGGCGACGCTGTCTCGACGCTCGACAAGTACGGCGGCAAGGCCAGAGTCATGGCTGGAGGAACGGACCTGCTGGGCCAGATAAAGGACGGCCTAACAATGCTTACACCCCAGTACGTCGTGGACATCGGAGGGCTGGGGCTAAGCGGAATCACCTTCAACCAAGCCGACGGCCTTAGGATAGGGGCAGCGACTCACGTTGCGGATGTCCTAGCCGACCCCAACGTCAAGGCGAACTACGGGGCCCTCTTTCAGGCTGTGAGCGGCCATCCCGTCCAGATAGCGAATCAGGCAACCGTCGCGGGAGACATCACCCAGGAGGTGTGGTGTTGGTATCTTCGCAGCAACTACGACTGCTGGAGGAACGGCGGAACCAACTGCTATGCAGCAATCGGCGACAACCGCTACTACCACAGCATCTTCGGCGGCAACCTCTGCTACGCTGTCCACGCTGGCGACATCGCACCTGCCCTCTTCGCTCTTGGTGCAGACCTGACAATCGCGAGCCCCGGAGGGTCGAGAACCGTGCCAATCGAGCAGTTCATGCCCGGAACCAGCATCGTGGATGGCAGGGTCAAAGAGAACATCCTTCGCTACAACGAGATAATAACGCAAGTACACATTCCATCGCCTCCTTCCGGCTCGAGGAGCGCATTCTTCAAGGTCAGCGACAGAACCGCCATTGACTTCGCGCTCGCGAGTTGCGCGGTTAGTGCCACCTTCAGCGGCAGCACGGTATCTAGCGCAAGGGTCGTACTGGGTGCCGTAGCTGAAAAGCCACTTCGAGCTTCATCGGCGGAGCAATACCTCTCGGGTAAGCAACTTACCGAGGACGTGATCGCACAGGCGGCCAGTACTGCTTTGACGGGTGCGACTCCACTTACATACGGAACGGGGAACCAATTCAGGGTCTTCATCGCCGAGGGAGCAGTGAAGAAAGCGCTGCGCAGCCTCAGCAACAGTTCATAAACAACGACTCAAAATCATGACCGGGGGTGCGATGAGGGGCACGGGTGACGCCAAAGCCGAAGTGCTAGCTCTTGCTGAGATTGTCGAGAGATGCAAAGACAGATGGGTGGCCATAGAGGTCACGGAGAGAGACAGGAATTCTCAGCCGGTCAAAGGCCGCGTAGTCGAGGAGGAGGTCGACAGGTACACACTCGGAGAGAAGACAGGGAAGTACAGCGACGTCTGCATCTTCTACGCTGGTGAGTTGCCATATCGGCTGCTCCTGTGATCCCGCCGACCGCCGTGGTTGAACATCCTTTCTCGAAGTTCCCGACGGTGTTCAGCCTGTTAAGAGGGCGAAATGGCTCAGCCAGGGAGTATCAGGCTCTTATCATCCCGACTGCCGAATACTGTGTTCTTCCTAAGGTCGACGCGTTCAATCTGGGATATCCCGAGGCTGCATACGTTGATGCCAGAATCCCCCTGCCAAACACCTTGACATTCGCGAGCTACGGTGCCTACGGGAGAGGCACACTCATCAAGATGGTACGTGTGGACATAGGCAACATATCCGTTGAGGACGTCGAGTTCATGGCATTCGATCTCCTCCAGACCGTCGGCTATGACGTGGTGCTGGGAAGAAGTCTGTTGCGACACATGCGCCTCGAACTGGACTTCGCCGCAGGAAGGTTGAGAATGGAGAAGGTGACGGGTCCCCAGTGAGATTCCCACTGAAGGATCCGATGCTCGTCTACGCTCGAGTGAAGGGACCGAACGACAAGGTGCGAGAGTTCAGCTCTGTTCTCGACTTCAATTCGCCCTATTGTGTAATCCCTCCCAAGCACGCGGTCAACCTTGGTTGCATCGAAGCCGCCTTCCGCCCTCGCGATTGGCAGAAAACCCATCCCAACAAGGTACCCTACTTTCTCGACCTCCGTGGAATAGAGAGGAGCATCTTGCTAAAGCTGCCGGAGGTTTCCATCGGTAGACTCACCGCCAGGAACGTCCAAGCCATAGTGCTCGAGCTCGAAGTCCCACGGGCGATTCCCTTCGACCTGATTCTCGGGAGAACGTTTCTGGACAACTTCAAGCTCGTCCTGGACGGGAAGAGTGGATTCCTTTCACTGAGCTGACGGCAGCCCATGAGCCTCATTCCGAGCTCAGCTGTTTGGTCTTCTTCTTAGTGATATCTGCTTGGTCAACTCCGACTTGAGAGCGGAGAGCAGCGCGGCAACGGGGCGCAACAGGATCGTTCGCTCGAAAGACGCTGCTTACGAACTTGGCACGTTCCTCGGCGCCTCCTGAGCGCTCTGTGCATCTTCCTGCGCGCGTGTTCAGAACAGCGGGGGTGCGGACCCTCTTGTCTTCCTATCAAGAACCGAATTCTGCCAAGACAGGCCGAACACGATAGGCATCGGGCCAAGTCTCCTAGCCAAGGTGTGTTCCTGAAGAGCCCTTCAACCGCAGATGGCCTCTCGCGCGACGGGTCGCGATTATTCGGGTTGAACCTGTTCGGGGCGAGCCTGTTCGGTTATAGGGAGATAAGCGGGGCCCGGTATCTCAAAATGATAAGCTTGACGAAGAGCAAGAAGCACTCTGCTCCTTCCGCGAAGGAAGGAGAGTCGCCCTGGAGCAGGCCCATTTCCAGGCGCGACTTCATGAAGACAGGAATTGCAGTCGGCGGCATCGCCGGCGCAGGCGCGCTCGTAGCAGGGAGGTCGGGACTGCAAGCACTCCAAGTCGGCCAACCCGCCGCACCGGCGACGAGCTCTGACCCGTTTGCCGCTCGAGAGATCGCTCTGACCGTCAACGGAAAGCCACACGTCGTGAACGTTGAGCCGCGGTCAATGCTGGTCGACGTGCTCAGGGATACGATGGGTCTCATGAGCGTGAAGAGGCCGTGCAACAGAGCGTCGTGCGGAGGCTGTACTGTTCTGATTGACGGCCTCCCCGTTGTGTCCTGCACCTATCTCGCGTTGAGGGCGGTCGGGCACAGCATAGTCACGAACGAGATAGCCACCGATGACCCGGTTGTCGACGCTCTCCAGAAGGCCTGGGTCAACCAGGACGCCATGCAGTGCGCCTACTGTTCAGCCGGCCTCGTGATGTCTGCCACGGCTTTGCTGAAGTCAAACCCGAAACCAAGCGTTGCTGACATCAAGTCGGCGCTCAGCCTCAACCTCTGCAGGTGCGGCAGCTACGCCGCAATGATAGACGCCGTTAACCTGGCAGCGAAGAACCTGGGAGGTGTCTAGAGAAATGAGCAGCAATCCGCCTCGGAAGTTCGCTCTGGTCGGGAACCCGGACATCGTAAGGCTTGACGGGTACACCCATATAACCGGGCAGACGAAATTCACAAGCGACATACTTCCGCCTGACGTGGGCGTGTCAAGCACGACAGGCTTCCTCTACATGGGTTACGTGATGTGCCCGTACCCGCACGCGAAGATAACCAAGATCGACACCAGCAAGGCGGAGGCGGCGGGATACGTCACCCTTACGGGGCAGGACGCGGCTTATCTTCCGCCCTACACCTATTATTCGACTGCAGGCAACAGGTTCCGTGGACCACTTCCCATCAGTGAGGCCAAGTTTGCCGGGCAGCCAGTGGTTGCTGTCGGTGCTCCCTCGCCCGACTTGGTTAACGACGCCATCGCACTCGTGGACGTTGAGTACCAGCCGCTCCCATACGTCCTCGACACCGAGGCGGCGCTGAAGGCCGGCGCCCCTCGACTGTGGCCCGGAGGCAACGCTCCCGGCGGCGCGGCCCTGGAAGGCATTTCGACGCCGTCAACGGCGGTGGTGAAGATCGGCGACGCCGCCGGTGCTATAGCGCAGGCGGACGCCGTTGTGAACGTGCAGCTTGACACCGGCTTCACCCAGCACTTCGACATAGAGCCAAGGGGACTGATCGTTCAATGGAACGCCGGGGTGATCAACATCTGGGGCAACACCCAGTATGCACATGGCCTGCTAGGCACCGTGGCCAACTACTTCGGCGTCCCGAGAGGGAACGTGATAGTGAGGAGTTCGCTCGGCAACTTCAAGGGCCAGGGAGAGGGATGCGGCCTCGGCAACAAGACATCCGGCGAGGAGTATATCATAGCCACAGCGATGTCGAAGAAGGCGGGGATGCCGGTGAAGTTCATGCACACGCGCACCTCGCATGCTGTGGCGACGACCAACCGCTTCCCAGAGCGCGCTTACATCACGGTGGCCGGGAAGGCAGGGATGATCACTGCCTTCAAGGCCGTGGTCTACGCCAACGTCGGCGCCAACGGAGGCGCCAGCTCGGACCTCGGCATGTTCTACGCCTGCTACACTGTCCCCAACCTTGACCTGACCAGCTACTCGGTGAACACCAACGCCTTCGGGCTCGCGGGACCGCAGAGGGACGTCGGCGAGAGCCAGAACCACTTCTTCGTGGAGGTAGCCGTGGACATGCTCGCAGAGAAGATGAACATCGACCCGAACACCTTCCGCATGAACAACATGCGGACTGCCGCCTACACCGACTCCACCGGAAAGGTGTGGCCCAACACCGCCGTTGACATCAACACGGGTTATCCGTTCAGCGGATACGGGCAGCCAGGAGCGCACCTGCAGGCTGTGAAGGCCTTCAACTGGACCGGCAGGTGGAAGGGATGGGGCGTCCCGAGCGCGGTGCTGACCAACTCCGGCGAGACCAACGGGACAGGCAAGAAGCTGAGGGGGGTCGGAATGGCATTGACGGCCGGAGCAAAGGGCTCCCTTGGAGGAGGAGCGACGGGCCAGATTCAGGTCGACCCGAAGGGAAACATCACCGTCTTCACCGGCGGCACAGACCACGGCGGCGGCTGGATGACGAGCGGGCCGATCATCGCTGGAGAGCTTCTTGGCCAGACGGACTTCAGCCACATCACCCTGATTACATCAGACACGTCGCTGACCACGGACACCGGCGGCACATACGGCAGCAGGATGACCCGCAACGGAGGAATGGGTCTCGTCGCAGCGGCCCAGGACCTGAAGAATCAGTGGTTCCCAGTCGTGGCCGCCAATCTGGCCCCCGGCACCAAGGCGACCAACCTCGCGTTCGGCAACAACACCATCTACGACACCACCAATCCTTCGAACTCCATGTCCTTCGCAGCGGCAGCCGCTCTCCTGAAGGCTCCGGTCAAAGGCAACGGCAACTTCCCCAGCCCGCCGAAGACGGCGTACCGGGTTGGTGGCACCAAGATGTGCGAAGTCGAGGTCGACGTCGAGACCGGCGACGTGCGCATCCTGGACTACGTGGGGTGCCTCGGCGTGGGCCGAGTCATATTCAGGTCAGGCGCGGACCAGCAGTCAGAGGGAGGCCTCGTGGGCACCGGACAGGGAGAGACGCTGTACGAGGAGATCGTGCTCGATTCGTCGACTGGCCTGAACCTCTCAGGCAGGTACCTGAGCCCCAACTACCTCGACTTCAAGATCCCGACAATCATGCAGACTCCCAACACCATGCAGGCCCTCTACGAGGAGTACGTCGACCCGCTCGGGCCCTTCGGAGCCGTCGGAATGGGTGAGAACGTCCAGATGTGCACAACGCCCATGATCCTGAACGCGCTCACCAACGCGCTGGGCGGGTACAGGTTCACACACTACCCGGTCAGGAGGGAGGACATAGTGGCGGCACTGCAGTGGATGAAGGACAACGGGAAGCTATAGGAGGAGTGGATAGAGATGAGAAACGAACTAGCGAAATTCGGATACCTGCAGCCCACCTCGGTCTCCGACGCGGTCGGCATGCTGACCAAGTACGGCGACAAGGCCAAGGTCATAGCTGGAGGCACCGACCTCCTCTACAGGATGAAGGACCATGTCACGTACCATACGCCTCAGTACCTCGTTGACATAAGCGGCCTCGGCCTGGACCAGATCACCTTCAGCCAGAGCGACGGCCTGAAGATAGGCGCGACCGCAACGCTCAGCAGAGTCAAGGACAATCCCGATGTCCAGCAGAACTTCGGTGCTATCGCTCAGTCGCTGACCGGCCATCCAGTCCAGATAACCAATATGGCGACAGCAGCCGGCGACATCAGCCAGGAGGTCTGGTGCTGGTACCTGAGGAACAACTACGACTGCTGGAGGAACGGGGGGACGGTCTGCTACGCGGCCAACGGCGACAACCGCTACTACCACAGCATCTTCGGAGGCAACCTCTGCTACGCTGTCCACGCGGGAGACCTCACGCCCGCGCTGTTTGCGCTGAACGCGGACGTCACCATCGCCGGGCCCGGAGGCAGTCGCACCGCCTCAATGGACCAGTTCATGCCTGGTGTCTCGATAGTGGACGGCCGTGTCAAGGAGAACACACTCCGCTACAACGAGTTCATAACGCAAATCCACGTCCCGACGCCAGCGGCGGGGACCAAGAGCGCCTTCTTCAGGGTCACCGACAGGAACGCCATCGACTTCCCGTTCGCCAGCGTCGCCGTGGCTGCCACGTTCAACGGGAGCAGCGTCGCATCAGCGAGAGTGGTGCTCGGCCACGTGGCCACGAAGCCGATCGGGGCAACGGCCGCGGAGTCGTACCTCGCAGGAAAGACTCTGACGGAGGACGTGTTCGCCGCGGCGGCCGACCAGGCCCTCCAGGGCGCAACCCCATTGACGCACCCGTCGGTGGGCGCGCATGGCACCCAGCAGGGAACGCCCGGGAACGCATTCAGAGTCTACGTCGCCAAGGGCGCGGTGATCAACGCGCTGCGCCTCCTCAACTCTTAAAAGCCGACAACGCCCCAAGAAGCAGAGTGGTCGATGCTGACTTCCACCGGAGGTAGTGCAACTCCCGGAGCCGACGAGGGCCAGGCCCAGGAACTGGAGTTTCCCGAGATTTTCAAGGCGTACCACGAGAGGTGGGTGGCCGTCGTGGTCACTGGGAGGGACAAGAACCTCCAGCCGAACAAGGGAAGGGTGGTCGCCGACGATGTCGACAGGTACAGGCTGAGGGAGAAGATCATCGGCCGGAAGGAAATCTGCATCTTCTACGCAGGTGAGCCAGCATACACCCTTCTGCTCTAGTTTCTTCGACCCCGGCCCTGGAGCTACCGTTCCGCAAGTTTCCTTCGGTCTTCGCCGTCCTGAAGGGCAGGAGCGGAGCCGTCAGGGAGTTCAGTGCGCTGGTCGACCCATGCTCCGAGTACTGCGTCGTCCCCAAGGTCGACGCTTACGCTCTGGGCTACCCGGAGGCGGCCACCGACGACCTGATGGTGCCGGCCGACAATCTGCTGACATACACGGGCTTTGAAGGGTACGGAAAGGCTGCCCTCGTCGGAGTGGCGGAAGTGAGTCTGGGGGTGATGTCGTTCCGGGACGTCGAGTTCCTCGCCCTGGACTTGCCCCAAGTAACCCGGTTCGACATCGTGCTGGGGCGGAGCCTGCTGAAGTCTACGAGGTTGGGAATCGACTACGCAAGGGGCATCATCCGAATAGAGAGGGCGGAGGGCGGGGCCGGCACATGAAGCTCCCGCTCAAGGACCCGATGCTCGTGATGGCGAGGGTGGAAGGGGAGAGAGGAATGGTGAGGGAGCTGACCGCAGCCATCGACATCAACTACCATTATTGCATGATCCTGGGCCAAGACGCTGTGGACTTGGGTTACTCTCAGGCTGCAAGCAAGCACGTTGATGAGGAACGCCTCCATCCAGAGAGGACACCCTGGTTCACAAGCCTGGTCGGCATAGTCAGGGGAATAATGGTCACCTTCCCCAAGGTCTCCGTGGGCCCCGTAGTGGCGAGGAACGTCGACGCCGTGGTGCTCGAGCAGGAGCATCCGCGGATGGTGGTAGCTGACATGATACTGGGCCGCTCTTTCCTGAAAGACCACAAACTTACAGCGGACCTGAAGAAGGGCTATCTGGAACTAAGCTGACTGCTGGATAGGCGGAAGCTTTCTCCGCCAGTTGTTTATCTCCAGGTCCTTCATGTAGTTCTCGATGACCTTCCTTTCCGCCCTTCGCAGCATCTCGTCGAGGGTCGACGGCGCCATTCCCAGGTTGTCCGAGAGCTCCCTGACCCCGACGGTCCGAGGGAGGGCGTAGTAGCCGCGCGACTCCGCGTACTTCATCACCTTCTCCTGCTCGAATGTCAGGAGGTCGTTCCTTTCGGGCTTTTGGACGTCCCTCACTGTGCAGGAGACTCCGTTCTTCCTCAGCTTCCGCATGAAGCTGTCCAGGGAGACCTTGCCGGCCATGAGGATCCTCCACTTGCCGTCGCCCGCGTTCTTCTGGGTGAAGAAGCAGCCGCTGCAGAAGCCGTTGGTTGCCGTGAGGGCCCTGCAGAGCGGCGAGTTCTTCGTTACGAGGATTCCCGAAGCCCTGTGGTCGTTGATGAGAGACATGTCGCTCTTGATCACGTTGGGGTGGGACTTTATCGCCCTCAGGACCTTCCTTACCGACTCGCCGCTGTTTATGCTGACAAGTTGGAGCATCCCCCCGTCGCCCGAGGGTCTGCAGCTGACGATCCTCACGTTCACTTCGTGCCCCTCAACCTTTGACGTCCATTCGTCGTGGCCGTGCGTTTCGATGATGACCTCCCTCAACGACTACGTCTCCCCCGTTTGCCGAGTCTCCTTGTGCGAGTGCGTAATCTCGGGCTTGTCAAGGAGCTTCGTGAGTTTCAGGTGCGCGAGATTCCCGCCCCTCCGGGCGTTTATGACCTCTGCCATGATGCTGACGGCGATCTCCTGTTGCGTGACTGCGCCCAGGTCGAGTCCCACCGGCGCGTACACCGCCAGAAGCTTCTCGACCGACTCGCCTGCCTTTACCAGCTCCTTGTAGGACGCGTTCACCCTGTTCTTGCTGCCTATCATCCCTATGAAGCGAACCTTCGAGTGCAGGACCGCTTGAAGAGCTTCGATGTCATACCTGTGCTCGGTGAGGATCAGCACGTTGTCAAACGGGGTCATGGTCATCTCCCTTATCCTCTGCAGCACGCCCTGGGACTGGACCTCCGCTCCCGGGAAGGCCTCCTTTGTCGCGAACGGGTCGAGCACGATGACCTTGTAGCCCAGCATATTCCCGACCTGCGCACAGCCGACGGAGATTCCGCCGGAGCCGAATATGATCAGCCTCTCGGGCGGCTCGACCAGCTCAAGCATCATCTTGACCTTCCCGCCGCAGGACATGCCGATTCCGCTCCAGCTGTCGTCGCCAAGGTCGAACTCCTCCACCCGAGTCGTCCCGTCCTGAAGGACGAACTTGGCTTCCCTCACGACGTACTTTTCCACGCAGCCGCCCCCGATGGTTCCCCACACCGGGCCGTTCTCCGGGATTGCCATCTTGGTGCCCTGGCCCCTGGGGACCGAACCGTCGGTCTCGAGGACTGAAGCCACCACTACCCTGGTGCCGTGGTTGATCTTCTCGCTCACGTACGAGTAGAAGTCGTCCATCAGCAGGTCAACCCCATTCTAAGGTCACTCCCACCTCGCGCCGCAGGGACCGACTGCGGGAAGCGGATTGTCGGGTTTCCTTTCCGCCGACTTCCTCACGAACATATGGAATTCTGACCCGTCGGCGTAAGAGTTCGATATCTCTTGGCCATGGTTCCAGCAGTACCTCAGGACGTTCTGCTTCGACCCGTCGTCGTTGACTATCACCTCGAGCAGCTCGCCCAGTTTCGCGTCTGCGAGCATGCCCTTCACCATGAACACCGGCTTCGGGCAGGTCTGGTTTCTACAGTCGAGAGTTCTTGCGCCCGTGTCTCGGTCTGGCGAGACTTCGCCTCGGCTGCTGCCCCATTCACCACTGCGGGACTCTTGGACCACGGCGCCTCGCCCACCTATCGGTATGAGTTCTGTGGTGCGGTTAGTATTAATCCCGAACAGGTTCGGGATGATGCAAGTCTTCGTATTCCTCATGAGAATATTTTCATGCCAGGGCGGAATTCGCCGGCGGGGGATTCCCGCGTGTGACGGGCTCACTAGCCGCTGTCCACTGTGGCCCTGACCGCTTCTCCGATGTGCGTTATGATTTCAAAGACGCTTGTCGCAGGGTCAAGTCGGGTGAGCTGCCCCGCCATCCTGTTCGCTCTGAGGGCCACGAGGCACGCGCGAATCGGCTCGAAACCGCCGCCGACCAAGGCAGAGACTATTCCTGTCACGGTGTCACCAGTGCCCCCAATCGCCTCCATGACTGGCAGGCTGGGCTCCGACACTCTGTCGACCACCTTGCCGTCTTTCGCCACGTAGTCGACGGGCCCCTTGACCAGAAGATACTTCGGGGCATTGCCAACCTCGTTGGCCCTCTCCACGAGGTCGGGAACCTCGGTGGTGTCAACTTCGAAGAGGGCCGCCTTTACGTAGGCCGGGTGGCCCGCGTCTGGGTCCGCGAGAAAGGCGATCTCACCCGCGTCGGGGGTGAAGAGGTCGAACTTCCGGCAGAGGCCGGTCGCCTTCGCTATCAGCAGCGCGCCTGCGTCGGCGATCAGAAACGGCCTCTTCTGCCAGTAGTCCGTCATCTCCACGAACCCCATGAACTCGTCCCTGAGCGGGAGGATGTAGTGCAGCGTTACAGTGGAAGGTCCGAGTTCGCCGGCGTCTTCGGAAAGGTACCTGTACACGAGCTTCGAACCGTCTCCGCTCCCTGCGTCACCGGCGAGCGCGCAGGTCGGGGTCTCAATGTCGAGAGCCTTGGCGGTCTCGTAGGCTGCGGCAATCATGGCGGTCGCCCCTATCGTCAAATACCTTGTCGAGATTCGCAACTCCCCCAGAGTCAAGCTCCTTCCGTCGAATCCCACTTTCCCGACAGCGAGAGAGCCGAGGGGGATGGGCAGCGTGCCCGAGAGAAGCAGCAACTACCTCAGAACCTCCCAGTCTCTGAGGGCGTACTCGTAGGCCTTCTGTAGCGTGTACGCGCACAGCGTCGTCCCTATTTGCGCGGGGGGAGTTGCCTCGTCGAGCTTCTTCCCGACAAGCTCCATGGCGAGAAGTGGGATGTCGGGGCAGCCACCGCCAGAGATGTTCGCGATCGTCCCGTCGCTCTTCCTGAATGTGAGCTTCATGTTGCCGACTCTGACCATCTCGTATTCGCCGAAGTCTGTCTTCTTCACCAGCCTGCTGATCTGGAGCTCGCGTAGCTGCCCCCCGAACTTCAGAAGCACGTCCATCACGCCGATTCCATTCTCTTTCAACAGCTTCTCGGCAGGCGCCAGTTCCTCTGCTGGGACCGAGACGGCGAGGTCGCAGCCCGTCCTGACGTCGGGGGGCGGCGAACCGGCGTGGGTGTGAAAGCCGGAACCGACAAGTAGGTCCTCCGCCTTCATGCCGTCCCTGAAGTGCTCGAACAGGAGGACGCACCTATCCACCTCTTCCTGCTCAGCTGTCTTCTCGGAACCCCGTCCCGCTTCCGACATCGACTCCTTCCTGACGTCTTCGGGCTATTTCTCTCTTGTAAGGACGGGCCTGCCCAGGCTACTCCACGATGACGGCTCCGGTCACGTTGTAGGTCCGCTTGTTGTGCTCGAATTCGTCCTGCAGGCGTCTCTTCAAGTCCGGAAGCTTCCAGACCTCCTGCTGCTCCTGGCACGCGGCGCAGATCTTCGCCCTGTGCGCCCTGTAGACGTGGAAGAACTCTCGCCCGAGAAAGCGGTGCTTGCCGGGGGATTCCCATGGTGTGTGTTCGCGTCTGCCATTGGGACTCTGGTACACGTATCTGCTCTCAATACCCGATATGTCCCCTCCCCACATCTCCTCCTTCTCTCTGGGCCTGGTGACCACCAGAAGCTCCTTGATCAGTTTCCTGCAGGCGAGTCTGTTGCACAGCGCCTCGTGAAGGAACTCCCCGGTGAACCGTCTGCTGCCGCAGAAGTGGCAGAGCGGTCCGTCCCGGACGGCGGCGATGGCGACCACCTTCTCACCGTCTACCGACAGGACCACGTTCGTGTTGCGGAAGGAGCGCGCCAGGGCGAGCAGCTCCGGGTCGAGCCGAAATGAGGCCTTGACCGGATTCTGAATCCAATCCTGGAAGGAAGACTCGCCGCCCTTCAGGTGCAGCGATGCCTCCTCTCCCGTCAGTTCCCGCGTCTCGACGTTGCAGGCAAGGCTCTGAGAGTTGACCTTGGCTATCCGGGCTCTCAAAGACCTCGTGAGCGGTTCGCACTCCTACCTCGCGTTGCTGGTCACTGGCGCGGGGGCAGCGCGCGGAGACTTAAATGGACGGCGCCTCGCCTCACCGGGCAGAAAGGAGGCGGAATCGCTACCGGTCCCGGAAGTTTCCCTGGGAGGGGGACTCTCGGGCCCGCGACCCAGAAGCGACCCCTCACCGGCAGAGCACTCCGCCGCGTCGAACATGCTTCCCCGCTGAGGCGCATCGGTGGCCGGTGCACCCTGGTTAGCCCTTTCAAACGGGGACGCTTGGGTCGTCCGCTTCAGACAGTGCCGCCAAGCCTTTCTCGGTTCCGGACCAAGCCACGGGTGCCCGAACATGTTCGGGTAATCTGAGATATACGACAGAATCTCGCAACGTAACAACAGATATGCTCCCACTAAGACTGCCGACTGACTACGCAGCCGCCACCGTCCTGTTCTTCGTGGCGATTTTCGCCGTGCACTATGTGAGGAGGGCTTTCAGAGAGCCCCATCCCGTAGGTGCGCGGGCCGCGATCGAGATTCCGGAGGGCCCGGTGAAGGCCTTCGACATCGTGCAGAGGCTGTTCCACTGGTCCCTGTTCGTCACACTGGGACTGGTCACCCTCACTGGAATCAACATCTACTACACGGGAGCACTCAACTTCTTCCTGGCCCCGTTCGGGGTCGCCGACGTCATCTCAAGCATGTACTGGCACACGACGCTGCTGTGGCTCCTCCTCAGCATCCTCATCATACACATGGCCTGGGACGTCGCTGTGGCCCGGTCGACAGGCCAGATCCTTCCAAAGGGGAGGGACGTGAAGCAGACCTTCACAAGACTCTTGAACTTCTTCGGGGCCACCAACGACTACCCGAAGCACGGCAAGTACGACGTTTTCATGAAGACTGCCCACTGGGGCATGGCCCTCTGCATGGTGGTCCTCGGGATCAGCGGCTTGTACATGTGGAACCCCTACGGGTATTTCCCAACCATCAGCCCTGACTTCAACTCCCTGCTGACCATCTTCCACGACTTCTTCGCCTTCCTGTTCGTGGGGCTGATCATCGGGCACGTCTACTTCGCGGTGCTGCCCGTAAACTGGCCCATGCTGAGGTCGATAGTCACGGGCACGGTCGCGAGAGAGGAGTATCTAGATGAATTCGACACGTCGATGTGGCCTGCCGTCAGAGGAAAGGCAGGGAAGGCGCCGCCTGCAGCAATGGCGGTCGCACCAAAGGAGGTACAGCAGCCATGACCGATAGAAAGGGCGCGACCTACCTTCCGGGGAAGGTCAGGCTCGAGTTCGGCATCGCAGGCGGCCTGGTGGCTGCGTGCGTGATGTCGGTTGGGGTCATGATCCTCAGCGGGCTCAACCTGATCCAGTTCGCATGGTTCCCGATGTTCGGCGAGATTTTCGGAGCGCCGGGCTTCACGCCGGATGCAGCGATGTACGGCTTGGCCGCGTCGCTGATCTTCGGGATACTGTGGGGAGCCATCTTCGCCTTCGCCTTCAAGAGCTACACGGTGATGAAAGGAATGGGCATCGCCGCCATCGAGTTCTTCGTAATCGTTGGGACACTGAGCTTCGTGAGTACCTCCGTGGTCGGCGGGACACTGCTGTCCCTCACCCTCTTCGGGGCTCTCCCCATCCTTCTGGGCCTCGCGGTGGCCTTGGCCATCTGGGGGGCTGCGGTCGGATTCATCGGCAAGCGTTACATGCCCTAGGCCCGGGCTGCCGGCGGTCGTGCCCGGGAACTTCTTCTTGCCCACCTTACTCGCTAGACGCCGGCCCAGCAAGATTAATTGTCCAGAAAGGCGAGGGAGACTCCCCGGGTGACGAGTGGACTTGCTTGTGGAGGAGCCCAGGAGCAGAGCAGGCGAATTCACGGGCTCAGCGTCCGCGCCCGAAACGAGTCGATCCCAGCGACGTCCCTTCTGCGCTGTCGTGGTGCTTGCGGCAGGGCTTTCGACCCGCTTCGGTCGAAACAAGCTGCTGGAACCCGTGGGAGGCTCGACCCTGATAGGTCATGTGGTCAACGAGATCCTCCGTTCCACGGCGAGGCAGGTGATCGTCGTGGGCGGCTATGAATTCGAAGCGCTGCAGAAGGCGCTTCATGGGCTGCCATGTGAGGTGGTCTACAACGAGGACTACACGAGGGGGCAGAGCTTTTCGGTCAGGAAAGGGGTGGCCATGGTCGACGAGGCTTCTGACGCGGTGATGTTCGAGCCGGGCGACATGCCCCTCACGAGCAGCATACTCTTCGACGCGGTGATCGAAGCCTACGTTCGGACGGGCTCACCGATAGTGAGCGCGGGGTACAGAGGACGACCGGGGCATCCAATCCTCTTCGACAAGTCCCTCCTCGAGGAACTGAAGGCAGTCAACGAGGCAAACAAGGGGCTGAAGAAGGTGGTCACCGCCCATCGCTCGGAGGCGAGGGTGGTCGAGACTTCCATAGGCGCCCTTTTCGACCTGGACACGCCCTACGACCTCTCCCTTCTCAAGGAACGCAGGACGGACCCCTCGATTCCGAAGTGACCGCTTCGGCCTGCCGGCCCTGGCTCAGAAGCTGAGCGTGACGTCCGCCTTGCCCATGAGTTCTTGCAGGCGCTTCCTCGGGACAACGGCGAACGCCTCATCAATGTCGCCTTCTGGGATCCTCTCCGAGTCGAGGGATTCCTTTTCGGCGTAGAAGTGTCCGCCTGCGACGCCCTTCTTCAGAAGGTCGAGCATGCCCTTGGTGTAGGAGGTGTCGACCCCCTTCAGGGCGCACCTGACTCCCTTTCCCATGTAGGCGACCGTGACCTCGTGCGACTCGTCGCCGCTCAGAATCCCAAGTGCAATCCTGATCCCCTCGAGGTGGAAAGAGGTGCTTATGGGCGGTTTCAGGAACGAAATGAAAACAGTCTTTTCCATTCTAGCACCTCACAGGAAGTTGACCACTCTGTCCCGTTCCATCATCTGCACCAGCTCTGGGTAACCAATCACCGTGACTGAAGGCGGAATCCGACCCGCCAGCCCCCTTCGCATGACGTCGAGATCGAGCGCAAACGCCTTGCCCCGGACCCTCCCGGTCTGGGTAGCGTACACGGCGTCCTGGAGAAGCACCAGGCTGGCCTCACCGTCCGACGAGGCATAGGCCATGGCGACATCGATGTACGGCTCATCCACTAGGTAGATCGTCAAAGGGCGACTGCTCCTATAGCGTGATGACCCTGTCGCATGTTCCCACCATGTCAGAGACAATCACGGCGCCCGATATCTTGACCCCCTGAAGAAACTCCCTTCCTTCCTCCAGCCCCCTGTTGTTGGTGCAGACTTCGCACGCGTAGACGGTCGCGCCTTTCTGGATCAGCGCGCCGAAGTAGTCCTTGGGCACCTTCTCCATAGCGGGAAACCTCTCCGTCGATAGTATGTTGTAGACACCGTCCATGAACAGGAAGATGGTCACCTTGTCCTGCCTGTCGAGGGCCGCGTTGGAGATCTGATACGCGGTCTCCCACCTCGCAGTCTGGTAGGGCCCCCAGGTCAGGACTATTCCGAAGTGCGTCAATCTAGAACCAGATCGTGATTCCGAGAACCAGGAATATCATAGCCAGGTACGGGCTAGTTATCTTGAACAACGCCCAAGCAGTGGAGGTGGACTTGTCGATGACCAACTTTGCGCTATAGGCCAGGACCAGGGCGCCCAGAATCGTCGCGGACGCCGTGTAGTAGATGCTCACAGACGTGAAGACGTAGATGGCGATCGAGAAGACAGCAAGGAGGGCGCTCGCGGCCGCGATGCAGACTGTGCCCACCTTGTCACCGAAGACCACCGGCAGCATCGGGACCTTGGCGGCCGTGTAGTCTTCCTTGCTGACGATGGCGAGGCTCCATATGTGGGTCGGTATCCAGACTATCACCAGCGCGGACATGTACAGGGCCAGGGGCGTGACCGTGTTCGCCACAGCGGCGTAACCCACGAGGACAGGCATCCCGCCGGAGATTCCGCCGAGGATGATGTTCAGCCAGCTCCTTCGTTTCAGGAGAAGCGAATACACAACGATGTTGTCGACAAGTCCCACGAGCATGAACCCCGCCGACAGCGGGTTGAAGTACCAGAGGGGTAGAATCACAGAGGCTGACGCCATGACAAGGCCGAAAGCGAGGGCCTTCCACGGCGGGTCGATCGCGCCGGAGGGCAACGGCCTCGACTGGGTCCTGTGCATCAAGGCATCGATGTCTCTGTCATGGTAGTTGGTGAGTGTGTTCGCCGCCGCCGACCCCAGGGTCAGCGCCACGCCGCCAACCAGCAACTGCCAGCCGGACACCTGGAGATTCGACTCCCTGTAAGCCACAAGCATGGCTACCATGCCCGTGAAGACCAGGAGACCCCAGATCCTGGGTTTGGTGAGTCTCCAGTAGGCAGAGGCTAGCTCGGCAGCTGGCATTGAAATGTGCACTGTGCCGCTCGCAGATAAAACGCTTTCCGTTTACAGGTTAGGGTTCCATGTCGCAGTGCGAGAAGCCGAATGGCGTGTCCGTCTGGGATCCTATCTCGCGACCACCCGCTAAGATTAAGGACTGGGGGACACGGGCCGCCAAGTGCCGATGCCGCCTTCCGGAGCGCTGATTTTCAAGCTCGAGCAGGCCTTTTTCAGGGCGGACGTCGACTATGCCGAGGTTCAGCAGCTGGTCAGAAGCGAACAGCCCGACCAGGCGGGCCTCCCGGCAGCGCCGGGGTGGGTTTCGACGATGCTCCCGCTCAGGAGGAAGCTCGGCAGGAAGGCCTACGCGAATCTCAGGTCGAAGGGCGAATCCATCGCCGAGAGACTCGAGTCGCAGGCGCTCTCCTCGGCCCAGATGCATCCGGGAGTCGTGAAGATGCTGGAGCAGGTGAGGGACACAGGCTGGTGGGTGGTGGGCGCCACCGACATGGGGAAGAAGCCGGTAAACGACTTCCTGAAGGCGAAATCCCTCAGCCAATACATGAACTTGGTGGTCGCGCGGACGCGCCTTGACGAAGAGGGGCTTCTCGCGAAACGGCTGAAGCCCGTCCAGTCAAGGCTGAAGACGCTGGCGAATTCGGTCTACTTCTGCAACAGCTCGAGGGAAGTTGTCGAGGCCAAGGCGCTGGGAATGAAATGCTTCGTGCTTCCGAGCCCGGTTGAACCATTCCGCACGCTCTACCAGGCCGGACCGGACGGGATCATCCTCTCTCTCGACGAGGTTCCCGCCCTCCTCTCCCTGCCGGCGATGAAGCTGCCGGAGACACCAAGACCGACCGTAAAGGAGCGAGCCCCGCGCAGGAGGAAGAAGGACCGGACCGAATCTCGGGGCCCCGCGACGCCTAACAGGTTGCGGCCTAACTGAAACAGGCTCCCATACAGGTAAGGTTCGTGTTTATATTCACCTCTTACAACACCACGGGGCGATGCAGTCGCCAGCCGGGCAGACTCTCCCGCAGCAGGTCATGATGAAGTGGTACACAACTCGTACTGTGCTGTCCGGTGCTTGGCTGGGAGCGCTCGCAATCATGTACTTCGTCCTTGTCTACCCGGTGGCAATCGCGGAGGCCGACCCGTCGGACTATAGGTTCACCTTCTTCGTCATAGCCTTGATCTACGCGGTGGATCTAGGCATACTCTCGTTGGAATGGCTGTACAAGGTCGTGAGGCCGCCGAAAGCCATCCCTCCGACGACGGCGGCGGGTAAGCTGAACGCCCTCGGCATGGGGCTTAGGACCGCGTTCGTTGTGAGCGTGGGCGGCTCCTACGTGACTGGCGCAGCCGTGGCGACACCGACTGTTTTCGCTTTTCTTCAGTTCCTGGCTGGCGGAGGCACCGTCACTATCTTGGCAGACTACCTTCACTCCATATTTGCGACCCTGCTGGTCACCTTCGGACTAGTCATTGTGATATACGAACTGGCCAAGATTGGAAAGCACAAGGGAACGTTCAAGGATTGGCTGGTGAAGGCAAGGTACCCGGAAGTCAAGCTGTTCTACTGGATGTTCGCGGTCGCGGTCATCGTTCAGGGCTTCGTGGGTCTGTTCATGCTGGGGACGATCTCGCCCATCGGACCGTTTCCATTCCCGTTCGTGGGGAACCTGGCATACGGCCTTGAGACCCTGCTAAGACACATACACGGGCCCCTGGGAGCGGTCACCTTTGCGCTGTTCACCAACCTGGTATACTTCAGGTTGCGACCTGAATTCAGTGTGCGCTGACCGCGCAAGTCCGGCAAGGTCCAGCCCTCGCGTAACCCTTCGCTCTGCGAAGATTCATCAGGGCTCTCCACCGCCTTGACTGGAGCGGGGCTCGGGCGCCTGCCTGGTTGTCGCGCGCGAATCGACTCGTTTCTCAGCCTTGGGCTTGGCCGCAGCTCGGGCAGAACGGCTGCCCCTTGGCTAGCACCGCCCCGCAGTTCTTGCAGGTGGGCTCCTCCGGCTGTGCCGATGAGGCGTCAGGAGGAGGCTTCGCGTCCTTCAGGCCCCGCCTTGCGAAGAAGACGGCTCCTTCCACGAGCAGTACGATAGGGAAGAAGAGCACCAGGTCCAGTAGCGGACCGCCGTCGGGAGTCAGGAAGAGTCCTGTTATGACCCAGAGAACGAACCATATCGTCACTCTGTTCCGTGAGAAGAAGTTCGGGTCGATAATCCGCAGCCTGATGAACGCGTAGATGAATACCGGAGACGTGAACGCGGCACCAGTCGAACCGATTATCAGGAAGATGACGTAATAGAAAGATGCCGAGTCGATAATGAACGACGTGCCGGTCGCGACGAGGAAGGGAGCGAGCGCAAGCACAAGGAATTTCGCGAGAACGAAATAGCCGAAAGCGACGCCGACGGCGAACAGTACGCTCGAAGCTGTGACGAAAGGATAGACCAGCTGCCTCTCCTGCGGTTTCAGTGCTGGGTCGATGAACCTGTAGACCTCGTAGGCTATGACTGGCATGCAGACCAGCACCGTGACGAGGATGGCGAAGATGAAGTAGATCTCCATCCCCTCGCCCAGTCCCGTGGCTGCAAGCAGAGTCCAGCCTTGAGGAAGGACGTAGCCCTTGATCTGCTGCAAGAGGGCCGCGACTATCGTGTGTGCCAGGAACTGGAGGCTCACGTAGTCGCCCAGGTGCTGGACCTGCTGGGCCGGGTCGGACGGGAAGATGACCACGGTCAGGAGGACGATGATGAAGGCATAGGCGACGACCTTCAGCCTGGCTCTGAGCTCGTTGAGATGCTCAGTGAACCGCATCCTTTCTTCTGCCAATGACCTAACTGGGGTGAGAGAGGCTCTCTTTATGGTAATCGAAGTGGGCTAGATTAAGACGTGGACAGACCTGCGTCGGGGTGTCTAGCTCTTCGCTTTGCTGAGAATCTCGGCCGAAATCTGGTCTCGCGTCTTCCCTTCGGTGCTGATTCCCAGCTGTCTGGCCGTCTCGATCAGTATCTGGTCCCCTGTCTTCTCGGGAGCGGGGATGCCGCTCGCCTGCGAGGAGGTCGTTGCCTGGGGAACCTTCCCAGACATCGCGTCGTTCATCTCCTTCGAGGCGTTATCAAACTCCTTCCTCGCTCTGCCCAGGGCCCGCGCAAGGTCGGGAATCTTCTGCGGCCCCCAGAGGAAGAGAGCTATGATTACGACTCCGATGACTACCCACTGAATTGGGTCTCCTAATGCCATTGGCGGTTTTTCTGCGTCGCGTTTATTTAAGCGTTGACCCTATTGGCTCTGTTGGGTTGCATCTCTGGGTGATGCTGCTTTCGCGTTGCATCGCGGGTGATGCGAGCCTACAAGACCGAGGGGTAGGTGAACCAGCAGCCTCCGACGTCTATCGAGCATTGGAACCCCAATCCCCACAGATAGCCTGTAGCTGAAGAGTAGACTGTGTAATGTGCCCTACCTGACCGGGAACACGACTTTATTCGGTCCGGTGACACGGCAAGGGTGAACCGTCGCAAGTGGTCGTTCTACTTGAGCCGAACCCAAATGGGACAACGGCGGGTAAGGACATGAAAGCCACTGGAACCACTGCCAGAACCATCACCAGGGCCCTCTTTCTCATGTGCTGGCCAGAGCTTGTTCAAGCAAACCCATCCACTCACGCCTGCCTTCGGCAGCGCGATCTCAGGTCTGGGACTTGTTACAGGAAGGGCAGAACTGACTCCCCGGATGGAGGGCAGCTCCGCAATGTCGGCAGAATTCCGACTGAACTCGAGCCAGACCGGCTTGGGCCGGAGGAGCCGCTTGCGCCACAGTCCGCGGCTGCGTCTTGACCTTCTTCCCGCCTCCCCGCAGACCCAATCCGAGGACGACGACCCCAATCAGGCCGAAGACGAACGGGAACAGGAGGAGCGACACCTGGGACGGCCGAGTGCCGACCGCGTGCAACAGGACGGTGGTTTCTTCGGTCGATGAGTGCGAGACGAGCACGACGAAGAATTCCTGGGGCTTGCCGTCATTCGTGAAGGAGAAGGAGTAGTTCGATACATGCAGGATTGATTCAGGATAGGTCGAGTAGGACACCTTTCCCCCGGATGACCAGAGGCTGAAGTTTCCCTGGTTCATCAGCAGCACGTCGATGTTCCCTGGGTTGGTGGTGAGAGAAACAGTCAACGAGTCACCTGCGGTGAGGTTGACTCCGTAGAAAGAGTAGTTCAACGGGGCCACCGGGGTCACGCTGTTCCTATCGAAGACGGTGTCGACGCTGGACTGGCCGAGATACGGAGACAGCGGGGCCGTCACCGAGGGACTGACGTAAAGGAACAAGGCAACGACAATCAGCAGTGCCCCTACGAGCGATGTCTTTCTCCTCAAAGCGACAGTTTGGCGACCGCCAGTTGCTGTTAAAAACATTGAGCCGAATCCGAGGCCCCCGCGACGGCCGCCTCGGGCCGGGTCCCGGCAGTCTTGGTCGAACGGACCGAGGTGATCGAGTGTCGCTCCATGGGCGAACCGGCGACGGAATCCGCGGGAGACAGTTTTCAGCGGGAGGAATTCCCTTATACGCCCCGGCCGATGAAAGAGGGCCATGACCGACGCGGTAGATCCCAAGTCAAGAAGGGAGCTCATCACCAAGCTGCTGCCCTACGTTGCGATTTCTGCGGTAAGGATGGGACTGACGGGCTCGCCGCTGACAGTCCTCACTTCAGCGGCGACGAAGTACAACGAGGAAGCGGAGAAGACCAAGGGGATGGTGAAGGACCTTCTTCCGCTGCTCCCTGGATTCGAGAAGCTTCAGATAACGGCCGTCGGTTCAAACGCTGTCTCGCTCGTGATGCAACGGCAGGACCTGGTCAGCTGCGCCGAAGTCTATCTGTCCAAGGTCTTCAAGTTCGAGGGTTCTGATAGTGCCCCGTCGGGCGTTCCCAAGGGTGAAGGGGGGGAGGCGCAATTCGACTACCTGCTCCGTCTGCCCTTCAAGAGCGTCTATCTGAAGGTCGTAGAGGAATTGGGCGAGACCGAGGTTTCGAGTCTCCTGGGTTTCGCGCGTGGGGCCAACCCTGCAGAGGTGTGGGTAGTCGCAGATGCGGGCCGCAGCGTTGATCAGCGATTGGACCCGGTCTTCGTCTCCGAAAGCAAGATCCTCAGGGGCAGGGTGAAGTCCGTGACCACCGCGGAGATGCTCCGAGAGTTCTTCGGAGGAAGGTTCGCCGTCACCCTGGAGAAGCCGGACCGGGGCTCGCTGAAGGTCACCCTAAGGTTGGCTGCCTAGGCGAGCTTCGTAATCAACTTGAGCAGGTCGGCGTTGGTGACGATTCCTGTCACTTCGCCCTTCGTCACTGTCAGTATGGCCTGAGAACTCTGGAGGAGGCTGACTATCCCGGTCACAGGGGTGTCTTCCGGGATGGCCGGGAACGCCTCGTCCATGACCTGCGAAACACGTCGGTCCAAGAGGGACGCGGGGTTCTTTCTTTCAAGCATGCGGTACGAAACGGTCTTCTCGGACACACTACCGACGCACGTGCCCCCCCGGATGACGGGCACCTGCTTGAACCCATGCTGTTGGATTATGCCGACTGCCTTTCTGACTCGGTCAGATTCGGCCACCGAGATGACCGGCTTGGTGGCTATGTCGCCCACGTTCCCCAGCTTGGCTGATGAGAAGGAGTCGAGGTAGGCGAAGATCTTGTCGGCGAGCCGATACGTGGGGTTGATACTGCCCTTCTCTATCTTCGCTATCGTCGACTGCCCGACCCGCAGTTGCTCTGCGAGCTGGTGTTGTGTGATTCCCAGCTGCATGCGACGCCTCCTGATCTCCTGCAGCTTTGGGAGCAACCCTAAGCCCACATCCGGATTTGATTAGATAAGCGTGCTTTTGGGGCGCTCAAGAGACATTCAGACGTTGTCGCGCCCAATCCCGCAAGATGACGGCATCTGGCCGCCTCTTGGCCCAATATTCCTGGCAGGACCGGCAAAATTCGCAATGCAGAAGGTATATATCGCGCATGCGCCCCACCTAAGGGGTTAGGTTGGCCCGAAAGAAACGTTCGGGACAAAGTTCGTCTTTAGGGACTTTGCTAGAGTCGATTGACTCGAAAGTCAGTCGAAGGAAATTTCTGAAAGCGACGGCTGGATCAGCGGCTCTGGCCGGGGCAGCGGTCTTGGCCCTGGAAACGAATAGCTACGCACAGTCCACGGCGACAGCCTCGACGGAGCAGAGCAAGGCTCCCCAGGCCACAAAGGCCGTCACTCTGAGCATCAATGGCCGGAGTTACACATTCACGGCGCAGGCAAGAGAAACGCTGGTCAATGTCCTCCGAGACCGGATTGGTCTGACAGGTACGAAACGCCCCTGCAACAGAAGCGAATGCGGTGGGTGCACGGTAGTAATCGATGGACGAGCTGTGCTTTCCTGCAGTGCCCTAGCAGTCGAGCTGGAAGGCTCGCAGATAACAACAATCGAGGGGTTGATGAAGAACGGCACGCCGCATCCAGTGCAGCAGGCTTTCGCCGAGAACATGGGATACCAATGCGGCTACTGCACCTCCGGGGAAATCATGTCAGCTTACGCCCTCTTGACGGCGAACGCAAACCCGACGGACGCCCAGATAATGGACGCCATGTCCGCGAATCTGTGCAAGTGCTCTGCCTATCCAAGCATATTGAAGTCAGTCAAGGCTGCCGCCCAGCTAATGAACGGGGGAACTGGCGGCACATCGACCAGTGGAGGCGCGTGAAGATGTCCTCATCTTCCTCGGGCACGGTCCCACAGATACCACCCCCGTATGCCGTGGTGGGCAACCCCGATGTTCCTGACGTTTACAGGGTCCAGAAGACAACCGGAACCGCGCAATATGCGTGCGACATTCGTCCTGCAGGAATGACCCTCCTGCACGCGCGGTTCCTTCGCGCTCCCTATCCGCATGCGATCATCAAAAGCATTGATACAAGCGCTGCTGAGGCCATGGATGGCGTCTGGGGCGTACTCACGGGTAACGACATCAGGCAGATGCCGTTCATCAGCGGGCCGCGTCTTCCTCCTCAGTATATCCTGGCTGTTGACAAAGTGAGATATGCAGGAGAGAACGTTGCTGCCGTCTGTGCTGTCGACGAGATGACCGCGGTTGACGCACTCGAAAAGATCAAGGTAGTGTACGAGCCTCTGCCATGGGTTACCTCAATGCGGGACGCCCTCTCACCAAACGCCCCTCTGATCCATCAAGAGTCAGGAGCGAACTTCGTCCCGATGCCGTCAATAGTGCGAGGGAACGCAGACCAAGGGTTTGCAGAAGCTGACGCCATCATCGAAGGCACGGTTCAATTCCACGAGGGGAACATTCAGCATAGCGAAATGAATCCGAGGCCCGCAGTCGCCTTCTGGAACGCAGGCAGTCTCACCGTCTACGAGGACAGCCAGTGGGTCTTTCCGACTCAGAGCGGGCTTGCGAGCTGGTTCAACATCCCGGTCTCCAACGTGAGGGTCATTGGGACGCTCACGGGAGGCGCCTTCGGCAACAAGGGAGGACCGGTCCAGAGCAACATGATTGCAGCACTTTTCGCCAAGATTACCGGACAGGCGGTCCTCTGTTGGAATACGCGCGCAGACCAATACCTCAACACAACCAACAAGTACAGCCTGGTAACGTACGCTAAGATCGGCGCCAAGTCCGATGGCACTCTAACTGCGATGCACGTCATACAGTATGGAGACGGAGGAGCCTACGGAACCGCGAGTCCGGCGAACTCGCTCCTGACTTTCAGAAACTCCTACGTGTGCCCCAACGGGCTGTTCGAAGGCGGTTCGGTCTACACCAACAAGCCATCAGCAGGAGCCTATCGCGATGTCGGAACGAGCCAGGGCGTCCATGCGTGCGAGCACTTCATCGACATGATCGCGGAGAAGGTCAACATGGACCCTGCACAGTTCAGACTGAAGAACCTTGTCACGGCGGCCAACCCGTACAGCCAGGACAGTGTTACGGGCGCCCAAGCAGGGGGAGGAGACCACGGCAAGGTTGTCGCGGGGAAGACCCCCTACAGCAGCATGCCGCAGCCGATGTGCCTCAACAACGTGATGGACGCCTTCGGCTGGGCCTCGCTTTGGAAGGGCTGGGGAACGCCAGTCTCGGTGGACGGTTCGAAGAGAACGGGGGTGGGAGTGGCCGTCTACACAATGGACAAGGGAGGATTGGGACCCTACGCGGGAGGCATGGTGACGCTGAATCCCGATGGTTCTGTCACGCTCTTCTGCGGAATCCCCGAACTCGGGAGCGGTCAGCACACAACCATGAGGATAATTGTTGCCGAGGTCCTCGGGCTGCAGGCCACCGACGTTGCCACCGATGTCAACGCCTCGTTTGCCGACACCTCGGTCGACCCCGACTCGTTCATCGTCGCAGGTAGCCTCGGCACTCACACCGCTGGACTGGCCCAATACAGGGCTGCGTTGAATCTTCAACAGAAGCTGTTCGCTGCTGCGTCGACCCAGCTCGGAGTTCCGGCGAACCAGCTGAGCATGAAGAACAAGACCGTCTTTGTCACCAACAACCCAAGCCAGTCGGTCACGTTCGCCGCTCTCGCAGCGAAGGGCCCGATTACGGGTGACGGCTACTTCTTGGCTGCCAGAGACATCGTGAACTCAAAGGCGTACCCCAACGGTCTGCTCACGATTCAGAGAGGCGCTTCGGCCGCGCACGTAGAAGTGGATACAGAGACTGGCATAGTCAGGGTTCTCGATTACGTTGCCTCGCACGGGGTGGGCCGGGTCATATATGCGCGTGGGGCCAACAACCAGTTCGAGGGGGGCGCCCTGAATGCCATGGGCTATGCTCTCCAGATGGAGCCGACAATGGACCCGCTGACGGGAAGAATGCTCAACCCCAACTTCCACGACTTCCGGCATCCGACCATCAAGGACGGGGTGAAGGGTAACTTTCAGATGGTCTGGGAGGAGCAAGTTGAACCCACAGGACCATTCGGCGCGAATGGGCTGGGAGAACCGATGGCGGCTCCAGTCACCGCCGCGATCTTGAACGCAGTTTACAACGCAACAGGCGTCCGCATGAACCTGGTCCCGCTAACACCTGACCGGGTGCTTGTAGCACTGAAGCAGGGCAGCAGCTACGATGCAGTCAATTGGCAAGTGCCGTCCCCAAGCGCCTTACAGGGAGCGACTTCGGGCGGAGGGATATCGGATTGAGCACTCAACCTCCCACAGCGGACACATTCCCGCCAAGGGAGAGGGACGGCATTCCCACGTCGTTCCAGCACATCGACGCGTCGTCGGTATCTGAAGCCTTGAGCCTGCTGCAGCAGTACCCTGGGGCGAAGCTGATGGCCGGCGGAACTGACAACATGCACCTGATGAGGGAAGGAGTGCTGAGGCCCAGCGTCGTCATCAACATCAAGACGATAAGCGGCCTCGACTTCATCACGTCCGATGGCAGTGGTCTGAAGATAGGCGCCCTGACGAAGATAGGCGAAGTCGAGGACTCCCAAGTTGTGGCCTCCGGTTACGATGTCCTCTCTCAAGCGGCTGCGAGCGTCGCGACCCGCAACGTCAGGAACATGGCAACCGTCGGCGGCGATCTGGTGCAAGATGTTTGGTGCTGGTACCTGCGTACTGACTTCGCATGCTGGCGAAACCGCTCACAGCCTGGAAATATCTGTTTTGGCGCCATCGGGGACAACCGCTACTACCACAGCATCTTCGGCGGCAGGCTCTGCTACGCGGTCCATCCTTCAGATTTGGCAGTCGCCCTGTTGTCCCTGGATGCGACTGCCGAGGTCGCTAACCCCTCGGGAAATAGGACCGTCACGATTGATCAGCTGATTCCTGGGGACATAATATTGGAAGGCAATATACAGTCTCACACTCTTTCGTCGCAGGACATTCTGACTCAAATCAACATACCGACCCGCAAGGCAGGAAGCAGGGGAATATACGCGAAAATTGCTATTCGTAGAAGCATCGACTTTGCCCTGGCCAGCCTCGCAGCCAATGTCGTGTTCGAGGGAAACACAGTAACCGACGCGAGATTGGTGATGGGAGGCGTGTCGACCCAGCCGATGAGAGTTACCGCAGCCGAATCTGCAATCATCAACAACCAGATAACTGAAACAGTCGCCACGAATGCAGCCAACGCGGCACTGAGCGGTGCTACGCCTCTGACCACGGGAACGGGGAACGCCTTCAGAGTTGACCTTGCCAAGGGTGTGGTAAAACAGGGCTTGTTGGCCCTCGCAGCGGGTCAGCCGTTCACCTACTGAGCAGACGATTCAAGTGACGATCGGGGACTCCAAGACTGGCAAAGGCGCCAACGCCGCGCTAAGGAAAAACTCGGTGACTCTGAAAATCACCGGCAACCCCGTATCTTGCTTCGCCAGAGTCGAGGGCCGGACGGCTGGCAGGGTCAGAGAGTTGGTGGCGGCCATTAGCCCGACCTCAAGGTACTGCGTCATGAGGAGGACAGATGCGGCCGGCCTGGGTTTGGCAACTGCTAACTTTCCGCGCCCTTACCCCGGAACAGGCAACTTGGAAATCGCTGGCAGTTTGGAGGGAATAAGCGAGCATGAGGTGATCATGGTTCCTAGAATGACTCTGGCGGGTCTCGAAGCGACCGACGTCGGAACGATGCTGGTGGAGTATTCCCTGCCTGAGGTGATAGGAATCGACCTTGTCTTGGGGAGCACGTTCTTCTCAAAGATGAAAGTCATTATGGACTATTCGAGCGGTCTTGTGACTGTTGAGAACCGGACTCGAGCACGAACTCCGACCCCTCAGGGTCATAAGTGAGCTTGAAGTTCTTCAGAAAACTTCTTCCGAGCACGACCTCGACTTCCGCTTCCTCTGGTGGATGATACGCCAGCGCTTCGACGTTTTCTGCTCTGAATGCGTTGCCGATCGATACCTCGTCGAGAACAACGAGGGGCGCCTGAATCAAGCTGGAGAGGGTCACCGCCCATTCTGGCCTCTCTGCTTCGATTTGTCCTGTAACGTTCGAGTAGATGATAGCGTCGGGGTAACCGATGCGGTAGGCGTCGATCATGGGAACGCTGCAGTAGTACGAGCCTGTACTCAGTATCGCCCTCAGCTCCCTGGATCGACCCTTCCTGCCCACGATTCGGACAAAACACGTCGGCTCCTTCCCCAGGTTCATCCGACTAGTCTTCAAAACATCACGGGCAGAGGAGGTTTCGTGGAGAATATGCAGCAATCGAGTACGTCGTTGAGCATGTTCCTGAGCTGAGTTCTGTTGACGTCGTGAGCAAGGACTACTCCCCTCACCGGCTGTCCAGCTTCGTCTCTTTGAGTGACCCGTATGCCGACCCAATCTCCCCGGAACTTCTGTTTGATCTCCTCTATGGCGAGTTCCTCGACTTGGGGTTCGGACTCGACTGTCATGCAGACGAAAGACGCTCTTTCGTTCTTAAAGACTTTCCCGGCTTCGGGTTCAGCCGGTACTGTGCACCCTAATCTACGGCCGAATATGACTGGACGGGCGTGCTCAAGGTCTACTTTCGAGAAATCTTGAGGCACCGTCAGGCATAACACCAAAAAGAATGCGGTAAGGAGCCTCTTTTCCCCTCAATATTCCCCGTAGGACTCCCAAAATTCCTGTCGGAGAAGGTATATATGGCGCGCATGATACGGCCTAAGAGGTTAGGTTGACTCGCAAGTCCACCTCCGAACGTAACAAAGCCCTTGAATCGTCGTTGATGCGATCGATTGATTCCACGAAGGTAACCAGAAGGACGTTCCTAAAGGCGTCAGCGGGAACGGCCGCGGTCGCTGGAGTCACGGCGCTTGCTCTGGAGTCGAGAAGCTACGCTCAGACTACTACGAGCAGCACCTCGGCCATGTCCGGGACCTCAGCGGACCCCTTCGCCATGGTACCGCTGACGCTGACTGTCAACGGGAAGGCCTACAGCACCGTTGTCGAACCGAGGGCGATGCTGGTCAACGTTCTGAGAGAGAACTTCAACCTCACGGGGACCAAGCGCCCCTGCAACAGGCAGGAATGCGGAGGCTGTACAGTGATGATAGACGGGAAGGCAATCTACTCTTGCACCTACCTTGCGGTACGGGCCCAAGGACGCCAGATTGAGACCGTAGAGGGAACGTCATCAGACCCGGTGCTTGCGGCCATTCAGACTGCGTGGGTGCCGGCGGACGCCAGCCAGTGCGGCTACTGCCAGCCCGGCAGGATAATGGCGGCGACAGCGCTGTTAAAGAGCAATCCCAGCCCGACGGCGGACGAGATCAAGGCGGGCCTCGAAGGAGTGCTCTGCAGGTGCGGAACATACCTCAACGCCGTGACGGCCGTTCAGAACGCGGCGGCTGCACTCAGAGGAGGTTCCTAGGCATGAGTACGCCGAGCAAGTTCAACATCGTCGGGAATCCTAATCTCAACCGGAGAGACATCACGAGGAAGATAACGGGCGCAGCCATCTATGCGTGGGACATCAATCCCGCGCACATAGGCCTGAACCCGGCCCCAGGGCACATGGTCTACCTGGGTGTCGTGGTCTGTCCCTATCCAAGGGCGAAGATACTCAGCATAGACACGAGCGCAGCGGAAGCAGCGGGCTATGCCTGCCTCACCGGAGACGACCTGCCACCCTACGCGTACGCCAGCAACAGGAACTCTCTTCCATTGCCCAGGGTCTCCGACACCATCATGTATCCGGGGCAGCCCGTGGTCGCCGTTTCTGCGCTGACCACCGACGGGGTGGAAGACGCAGCGAAGCTGGTGAAGATAACTTACGAACCGCTTCCCTACCTGCTGGACGCCGAGGAAGCCCTGGCCCCTGACGCGCTCCAACTCTACGAGGGCGGCAACAGCCCTGCGGGCGGGTTCACAAACGAGAACGGCATGGTCCCTTCCACGATAAACGTCAAAATCGGCGACGCCGATTCAGCGATGGCCGCGGCGGACGTCGTCGTCGGCCCCGTAAAGTACCAGACCCAACACGAACAGCACTACGAAATGGAGCCCTATGCGGTGGTGGCTCAGTGGACCAACGGGAACCTGAGAGTCTGGTCCAGCAACCAGTGGCCGCACGCTGAAGAGAGGAGCCTTGCGTCCTACTTCGGAGTCCCGGTGACGAACGTCACCGTGTCGACGGCCCTGGGAGGAAATGAGGGCGGCGGGGTGCTTGGAAACGCGCTCGGCGACAAGATTTCGGGTGAACTGGAGGTTGTGACCGCCATGATGGCCCAGAAGACCGGCGCGGTGGTCAAGGGAGCCCTCCCCAGGAACAACCAGGCGACATGGATGTCAGCCAGGTTCCCGATGGGAGCTTACATCACCATGGGCGCAAAGAATGACGGGACAATAACCGCCCTGAAGGCGACGGTCTACACCAACGTGGGCGCCATAGGAGGCTCCAACGGCAGCGACGCGATAAGCGACTTCTACAACATGTACAACATCCCCAACGTCACTGTCACGGCCTACTCCGCCAACACGAACAGGTACCACAACGCGGGAGCGATGCGCGACGTGGGAGAGAGCCAGGGCCACTTCTTCATAGAGTCAGCCGTGGACGAGCTCGCACAGGCGCTGAACATGGACCCGGTCGCCCTGAGGCAGATGAACCTGCGCGCGGCCGACGCTGCCGGCAACCCGCCGGTTGACCCCAACACCAATTTCCCATACACCAGCACCGGACAGCCGGCCGCCTTCATAATGGCGACCGACGCGTTCGGGTGGGGTTCGAAGTGGAAGGGATGGGGCAAGGCAAGCCAAGTCAACGGCGCTCTCAGGAGGGGTGTCGGCATCGCGGACCTCAACGGCGCGAAGGGCTCAGTGAGCCTGTCGGACGGGCAGCTGCAGGTCAACCCCGACGGCACCGTCCAGGCGTTCACAGGCCTCACAGACCACGGGGCCGGCGGCAACACGACCTATGTGATCCTGGCCGCGGAGGCGCTCGGGCTCACCTCCTTCGACAAGATTACCCTCGTGCAGTCCGACACGTCGCTGACAACCGACACCATAGGCACCTTCGGAAGCAGGTCGACCAGGGTATGCGGAATGGCGTTCATCTCCGCAGCCAAGGACCTCGGGAGACAGTGGTTCCCCACGGTCGCGAAGGCGCTCGCGCCGGGCACCAACCCTGCGAACCTCGCCTTTGGCAACAACACCATCTACGACACCACCAACCCGAGCAACTCCATGAGCTTCACAGCCGCGGCCAAGCTGCTGAGCGGACCGCTGAAGGGCTCTGGCTTCTACACGCCGCCAGGTCGCATAACCCAGAGGGTTACGGGGACGAAGTTCGCCGAAGTCGAAGTCAACATCGAGACAGGCGCTGCGAGGGTGGTCCACTTCACATCTGCCATAGGCATAGGCAGGGTGGTCTTCCCCAAGGGCGCAGAGAGCCAGGTCAGGGGCGGCCTATTCATGGGCATAGGCGAGACGCTCTATCAGGAGCTCTACCTTGACCCCACCACCGGTCAGCAGTTGAACCCCAACTTCCACGACTTCAGGATCGCGACCATGATGGAGTCTCCAGACCAGGTGGACGCCCTGTGGGTCGAGCAGAACGACCCCATCGCTCCGTTCGGCGCCGTCGGCATAGGGGAGCCCGTGCTGATGGCCGTCAGTCCCGCCATAGCGAACGCGCTGAGCAACGCGCTTGGAGGGTACCGCTTCAGGACGCTGCCTATCACCAGGGAAGAGATCGTCGCCGGAATACAATGGGCGAGGGCCAACGGGAAAATCTGAGGGTAGTGAGTGAACATTGAGTCGAACTGAAGTACCGAAATTCGGGCTGGTCCAGGCGCAATCGGTCGCAGATGCGATCAACCAGCTCACAAAGTACGGGGCGGGGAACGCGAGAATCATCTCCGGCGGAACGGACATCATCACCAGGATGAAGAATGGTATAGCGGAGCAGACGCCGAACTACCTGATTGACATATCCGGACTCGGTCTGGACTACATCAAGCAGGACAGCGGTGGCATACACATAGGGAGCACCATGCACAACAGCGACGTGGTCGACAGCGCAGCCGTGAACTCGGTCGCGCCGCTCCTGGCGGCTGCGACGGGGAGCATCGCGACACTGCAGCTCCGCAACAGCTCCACGATCGGAGGGGACGTGCTCCAGGAGGTGTGGTGCCCGTACCTCAGGAACAACTACAACTGCTGGAGGAACGGCGGGAACGTCTGCTACGGGGCCATCGGTGACAACAGGTATTACCACAGCATATTCGGCGGCAGGCTGTGCTACGCGGTCCATGCGGGCGACATCGCGCCTGCAATGTCGGCGCTCAACGCGCAGGCCACCATACAGGGTCCCCTCGGGACCAGGACGGTCTCGATGGACCAGCTGATGCCCGGCATCAGCGTCATAGGCGGAAGGGTCCAGGAGCACACCATTGACTACAACGAAATCCTGACGGAGTTCTACATCCCCAACCAGCCAAGCGGCACCAAGAGCGGCTGGTACAAGGTCAGGGACAGAGGGACATGGGACTTCGCCCTGGCGAGCGCGGCCATCACAGTCAACATGTCCGGCGGGACCGCGTCCAACGCCTCGGTGGTCCTCGGAGGAGTCGACGTCGTTCCACACAGGGCGAGGGCGGCCGAATCCTACCTCAACGGCAAATCGATGAGCGAGGACACCTACTCCGGAGCGGCTGCCGCCGCAGTCCAGGACGCGACCCCGCTCACCTACGGCGTCGGAAACGCCTACAGGGTGGAGCTGGCAAAGGGCGCAGTGATCAACGCTCTCAGAGCGCTCTCTTAATAGCCCAGAGTCCGCCTCCCGCAGGCCATGGCCGTCTCCAGTCAAGGTTCCAAAGAGGCTACGCTGGAACAGATCCGCAAAGACTACCCGAGAAGATGGGTCGCCATCATCGTGACAAAGCGCGACGAGAACGGGCAGCCGCTCGCGGGCGAGGTTGTTGCGGAGGACGCCGACAGGTACAGGCTGAGGGACGCCATAGTGAAGCAGAACGACATCTGCATCTTCTTCGCGGGTGATTCAGCATATCCACTGTTTCTGTGATGGAAATCCCGTTCAAGGGATTCCCGGTCGTCTTTGCGCGGCTGCGCGGAAGGAACGGCTGCGTGAGGGAGTACAGCGCCCTGCTCAGCCCGGGCACGGAATACTCCCTGGTGCCCAAGGTGGATGCCTACCGGCTCGGCTACCCCGAAGCGGCGAGGGACGACCCGGTGACCGAACCCCCCAACCTCTTCAGGGGCGTGACGTTCGACGGCTACTGGGAAGGGATGCTGATCTCCCTGAAGGAGGTGACGATCGGAGGGGCGTCGCAGTCCGACGTGGACTTCATCGCCTATGACGTTCCGCAGATGGCGGGGTTCGACGTGGTACTGGGGAAGTCGTTCCTCGCGCGCTCCGGCGTCGTGATCGATTTCGCGGCCAGCGCGGTCAGGATCAACGCCAAGGAGGGAATCAGATGAGATTCAAGGGCTCCGGGCCGCTCATGGTCTTCTGCAGGATGAAAGGGCCCGGGGGCAGGGTCAGGGAGGTCCCTGCGATTCTGGAGCCGAGCTACGAGTTCTGCATCATGCTGAAGAACGACGCGATGCAGCTGGGATATCCTTCCGTGACCTCCAGGCCAGAGGACTGGGCGGACGCCAATCCCAGCGAAGTGGTCAGCATCATCTCGACCAAGGGCATCGAGACGGGCACTCTGGTGAAGGTGAAAGAGATCGCCGTCGGCTCCCTGAAGGCGCAAGACGTCGAAGCTGTGGTCACCAAAGCCGAGTTCCCGATGATCGTGCCGGTCGGCGTCTTCCTCGGCAAGAGCTTCCTGAAGCACTTCAAGCTCGAGGTGGACCCGAAGACCGACACCTTCTCGCTCACGTGAGAGCGTAGCGCGGCGCCGCCAGCAGCGAGCTGACCTCAGCCATTCCCCTGCGCTTCCGCCACGACCTTTCCGACCATCTCCCCGTGATAGATGCAGATGTAGACGTACGTCCCAGGCACAGTGAACGTGTAGCTGAATTCAGCCCCCATGGCCATGTCTCCCGAGTTGAAAAGAGGAACCCCGGACGCATCCAGGGTGGTGCTCGTGACAGTGTGAATCGCCGCGTCCTCGTTGGACCAGACGACCGTGCTGTTCACCCCGATGACAACCGTCACCGTCTCGGGGTTGAAGAAGGCGGCCGCTTCGTGCCCACCGATGCCCACGGCCACGACGGACGGTCGCGGTACGATGGTCGACCGGGTCGAAACGGAAGTGGTGGTTGAGCTTGACGACCCGGTCGCGCCCGGCGCAGGGCCGAGTCCCGCTGACGTCGGGGCGATGTTCGCGGCCAGGACCAACCCGGCTACGACCACCACGACGGTCACGAAGGTGACGGCGCTCCCTGGCATGAACTGAGGACCAACGGCTCTGCGTTTGGTGATAAGGATTGGCCCTATGATTTACGGGGCGCGGCCTTTCCGAGTGCGGTCCGCTCCCCGTCCCGCGCGCGAATCGAAGACGCCGGGTCTGCTCATGTCAAGGCAGGGGGGCGCTCGGTGCCACGCTGCAAAGCGGAGTTTATTAGCCGCCCGCAAATCCGGGGCCAAAGGCAGGCCGGAACATGACTGTACCCGAGAATAGGCGACTCCTCCGAAACGCAAGAAACTTCGACGAGATATTCGCCCTGGTCAAGAGGGCAGTGGAGGAGAGTCTCAGCATGCACAGGGCAGGCCTCTCGCTCGTGCTCGGAGACATCCCGAACAACGTCGGCGCCTACCACGAGATGGGCTCCAACGCCATCGTCATGAACAGGAACCTGCTGAAGGTGGTCCAGAGGATTTCGAGGTCTCACGCGCGGGTCAATTCCTACGTCTTCATGATACTCCTCCACGAGTACCTGCACACGCTCGGCTACGCCAGCGACGGCCAGGTCCGGAAGCTCGGGAGGGAGGTTGCCGACTCCTTCTTCGGGGCAAGGCACCCCGCCGCTGACATGGCCGTAAAGCCCCTCGACCAGTTCTTCCCGGAGCTGGCGAAGTACGCGGCGTTCAGGGACAAGGGGCTGTACGAGACAGTGCCGAAGTTCGACTCGGCCAGCACGCCCTACATAGGCTGAGCCGCCAAGCCGTAAATACCAATCTGCCTCGCGACGGTTCCCGAAGGTTCACGGCTCCTCTGGAATTTGGCCTGGTAGCACTCGATATCATAGCATCCTGGATCAGGATGACGCTGGCCCTCGGCGCCAGCATACTCTTCGCGCTCAGCGTGGGGATCTGGGCTGCCCGGAGCAAGCGGGCGGAGAGCGTGATACTGCCGCTCCTCGACATATTCCAGTCCATCCCCATCCTGGGGTTCTTCCCTTTCGTGATTGCGGCGGTCTACGGCGCGTTCCCCAATTTCGTCGGCGCGAACTTGGCGGTGATAATCCTGATTTTCACCAGCATGTCCTGGAACATAGCCTTCGGAGTCTACGAAGCGGTCAAGGCGATACCGCAGGACTACGCGGACCTGCTCAACGTCTCGCAGGCAAGCGCTTGGCAGCGGATAAAGTCGCTCTACATCCCTGCCTCCATGAGCCGGGTGGCCTACAACACCCAGATTTCATGGGCTGTGGGGCTCTTCTTCCTCGTCTCGAGCGAGATCATATCCTCGGGGTCTACCCAAGTCCCCGTCGAATACGGCATCGGCATAGCCGTCGCCCGTTTCACGCTCGTGGGCGACTACGCGGACTACGCCCTGCTTGTGGTCGGCTTGATAGTCGCCGTGGTCGTGTGGAGGTTTCTCTTCCTCAGGGAGCTGGCCCTCTGGTCCGAGAAGTACAAGATGATGGAGGAGCCCAGGGAATTGCGTCGGGACCCGATAATGAAGTTCTACTCCTGGGTCAACCACAGGAGCATCTCCAAGCTGTTCCTGCTGGCCCACGACAGCGGAGTCACGCGCTTCACTTCTTCCATCGCCCGATTCAGGAAAGGGCTCAAGCTGGCAGTGATAATATTCGTGGCCGGATTCTTGAGTCTGGTGGCGCTCAGCGTCGCAGCCTCGGGCGACCTGAACTTGGGGAGCGTGCCCGCGCTCTCCGCCGTGGCTGCCACGGAAGCTGCCGCCCTCTACGCCCTCGCGGCTTCGTTCGTCAGGGTCTGGTACGTCTGCGCCATAAGCGTAGGCATCGGGCTCCCGCTCGGGATTCTCGTCTCGTTGAACTTCAAGCTCTACGACCTGGCCACGCCGGTCTTCGAGGTGATCTCCTCCATCCCGGCCCCGATACTCCTCCCTGCGATCATCCTCATCCCCGTCCTGGGCCACTCGCCCGAAGCCGTGGCGGCCATAGTCATCATACTCGCCATGTTCTGGTACATCGTCTTCAACGTCATGGCCGGCGTAAGGACTCTGCCTGCCGACATCAGGGACCTGCCCAAGGTGCTCAGGGTCAGCAGAGTCTCAGCTTGGAGGAACGTCTACATACCGAGCGCGCTGACGGGCCTGGTCACTGGCACGATCACCGCTGTAGGCGGCGCCTGGAACGCGTTGATCATAGCCGAGTACTTCCAGGTCGACGTCTCGAGGCCTCCGATCACCCAGGTGTCCGTCGGGATAGGGAAGATGATCACTGTCGCGACCTCCCAGGGCGACAACCTGGCGCTCTTCCTCGCAGTCATCTCGATGACAGTCCTGATCGTCAGCTTCAACCTCATGGTCTGGAGGAGGGTCTACCACCATGTCACGAAGCGGTATACGTATAACCGCTGAGGGAATCGGGGCGCCCTAATGTCGCAGGTACAGCTCGCCTCCGGCACAACGATAGTAGCAGTCGAGCACGTGAGCCTGGACTATCACAAGGAGGGGGATCTCTTGCCCGTCCTCGCCGATATCTCCCTGAAAGCAGGGAAAGACGAGCTCGTCGCGGTCACCGGGCCTTCGGGATGCGGCAAGTCGACTCTGCTAAGGATCATGGGCGGACTTGTCAAGCCCACTTCCGGGAGCGTCACGGTCATGGATACGATGGTCACCGGTCCGCGCGACGACATCTCGATGGTCTTTCAGAACTTCGTACTGCTGCCATGGCGGACAGCGCTGGACAACGTCGCGTTTGGGCTCAGCTCGAGGAAGGATCTGACAGATGCCCAGAGGAAGGAGAAGGCAGCTAATGCGCTCGAGATGGCGGGTCTCACTGGTTTCGAGCACGTCTATCCCGGCGAGCTATCGGGCGGCATGAAGCAACGGGTTGGCGTGGCCAGAGCTTTGGCAACGGATCCGAAGGTGCTCCTGATGGACGAGCCCTTCAGCTCCCTGGACGACCTTACAGCCGAGAGGCTTCGCAAGGAGACCTACACCCTTCTCATCAACCCGCTCACTTCGGTGCAAACGGTCGTGCTTGTGAGTCACAACGTCGAGGAGATTATCGAGCTGGCCGACAAGGTCGTGGTTCTCTCCGCAAGGCCTGCCAGGGTGAAGGGCGAGCTCAAGGTGGACCTACCGCGGCCCAGGAACAAGAAGTCGCAGGAGTTCTTCGACTGGGTGGACAAGGTGTATTCGCTCCTATCATGACTCGGCAGTCTTATCCGACGTCAGAATACCCCCTCCGGTCGGGGAAGGCATGGTAGCCAATCGTCAGGCCAAGACGCTGGTGATGCCTGGCAAGGTGAGGCCGGGCCAGGTAATCAGCCTGGTGGAGATCACCGGGGGCATGGGGCCGAAGTTAGACATCCCGCGCGTCGCCGACGAGATGGGCGCCGACATCGACGTCCTGTTCCCCGTGATCGACGCCGCCCAGATGTTGGGTCTGGTCAGGCTTGAGAGGGGCGACCTGTCCCTGACGGAAGACGGTCACGCATTCCAGAAGACTCTGAAGCAGAAGGTGAAGACGCTGAAGGACAGGCTGGCAGTCATAGAACCATTCAGGACCGCCATGGAGCTCGCAGCGAAGAAGCACAGAATCTCCGCCAGCGACGTTGCGGAGGCGCTCCAACAGCGGGGAGTAAAGTGGCACTACCAGCCAGAGGTCAACGAATCTGTGATCAGGGAGCTGCTCATCCACTGGACGATCTACGCCGGGCTCCTGACGGTAGGCAAAGCTGGCGAATTCCATAGGGCCGGAACAAATCACTCGAAGCTGGAATAGACCAATTCGCCAGCCACGACCGTCGCTGCGGCCGTCACCTTCCGCAGCAGTGCCGGATGCATGCCCCTTATGTCGGAGTCAAGGAGGGTGAGGTCCGCCTGTGAGCCCTCTTTCAGCACCACGGGTTCGTCTAGGCCGTTCGAAGCGGCGTTTCGGGTATAGATCTGCAGCGCCTTGTCCAGAGTCAACGACTCCGGGGACTGTGCCGGCCTGCCGGCCATCGCCGCCCACACGCCAAGAATCGGGCTGAGACTTTCCACGGGGGCATCGGAGCCACCCGAAGCGACGATTCCCTCGGAGAGAATCGAATTCAATGGATAGAGGTCGCGGACTCTCTCGCTCCCCAGTCTCCTCTCCGCCCAAGTGTCGGAGGCTATGAAGCTGGGCTGGACAGCCAGGCGGATGGAGTGCTTTTTCACCCTAGCCCTCAGGTCCCTGGGGAGAACGCTGGCGTGCTCTATCCTGTGTCCCCTAGGGTTGCGGGATCCCGAAACGGCCGCGAGCGCGCCGATGGCCTGCTCTACTGCCCTGTCGCCAATGGCGTGTATTATCACCTGCAGGCCCTCCTCGTCTGCGCTCGCTGCAAGAGCTGAGAGCTCCTCCTCTTCGTACCTCAGCAGACCCGAGTTGCCAGGGTCGTCGCTGTAGGGCTCTCGCAGGGCCGCGGTCCGCGCGCCCAGCGAGCCGTCCGCAAAGAGCTTGACACCGTTTATCCTCGCACGGGTACTCTTGAGCTTCTCGTTCGCCGCTTTGATGCCGCCAATGGCATCGGGAGGGACGTAGACCCTGTGCCTCAGCATGAGGCGGCCGTTCCTGGCGAGCTGCGTCAGAGCCTCCAGCTCTTCCTTGTATCCGTCGGGGGAGACAACGTTGTGCAGGCAATTCAGCCCGCACCTGGCGGCCTCGAACTCCACAGCCGAAAGGTCTGCCATGCAGTCTGACGCGGAATCGCGGGGCATCTTCGAGTACGCGTCGACCAGGGCCTGCTCCCTGACTATGCCGGTGAGCCTGCCTTCCGCGTCGCGGTCGTACTCCTCCCCACGTGCTGGCTCCAGGCCCAGGGCTTCGATCGCCCTGCTGTTCAGCAGTCCTATGTGACCGCACACCCTCCCGAGGATGACGGGTCTGCCCTGGGAGACGTCGTCGATGTCCGACCGGGAGGGCAGTCTCCGCTCGGCGAAGGCCTCGTGGTCCCACCCCATGCCAGCGATCCACGCGCCCGGCGGAGTCCGTTGCGCCCGCGCCGAGACCCTCATCCGGAGCGCTGTGATGTTGGACGTGCCCCTGAGGTCGACGTTCCTCCTCAGCCATCCGAGCTCGAACGGGTGGCAGTGGCTGTCCACCAGGCCGGGCAGCAGCGTGCCCCAGCTTGCGTCGAGTCTCGCCGCGTCCGACGGCACGGGTTGGGTCTCACTGCTTGAGACGCGCTCGATCCTGCCGTCGACAACGAACACAGAGCCCGAACCCTCCGGCCAGAAGCTGCATCTCTCGAAAAGGACCTTCACTTGGCCAGCGACTTCCTCAGGAATCTCGCAGCCCCCGTATTTATGCGGCTTCGAGCCAGCTCCTCAGCGTCAGCGGGTGTGTCCACGTCGAAGACGAGCCCCTTTTGCGTGAGCACAACTGTCCGCAGCCCGAGGCGTGCCCCGGCAGCAAGGTGGTTCCAGAAGCTGTCGTCGTCGTAGGAGAGGGCGGTGGCCATTCGCCTCGGGAAGAGGAGGAGGTTGGTCCCGTTGAACGACGACGAGGGGGCGATCACGAGCTGCGCGATGCGCCCGAACCCCAGCGCCTTTCTGACGTCGCCGGGCGAAAGCAGGGCGAGGTCCGAGGGTATGACCACGAAGCTCTCCCCCGCCCTCAGCCTCCTGACCGCGAATCTCACCGCGCCGTTGACCCCTGTTCTCGACTGCTCCCGCAGGAACTGGACGCCCGCCCGCCGGGCGGTCTCCTGAGCTTCCGGGTCGGAGGAGACCACGTAGCATCGCCTCCCGACCACCGCTTTCCTGACCGTCTCCAGCACCCCGTCGAGCAGCAGATAGGCGAATTCCCTGCGCTGGCCCGCGTCGAGGACCGGCGAGAGCCTCGACTTGTAGAGGCCGCCCTTGAACGGGACTAGGACTGCGGGGGCCTTCAAGCTTCCAGTAGCACCCGGGCGACTCTTCTCTCGTCCGACCTGCTCCGCATCCGGGTGTCTGCCGCCGAGCACTCGACGCCCGACTCTGCAACCTTCTCGCTCAGTGCCAGGTCACTCCTGTCGATGACCAGCCTGTCGATGAAACCAGAGTAGAGGGAGGCCACACCTGCGGAGTCGGGCCTGAGACCAAGCTGCCTCATCAGTCTCCCCGCAGGTCCGCTGTACGGCCTGGCGCCTATCATGGGCGAGAGGGCCACGACCTCGGCCTTGGACCTTGAGAGGAGCTTCCTCATCCCGTTGACCGCCACAATCGGGCCGATGCTCGTGATCGGGTTGGCCGGGCAGAGAACCACCTTGTCAGCCTGCGCCAGGGCGCGCTCAACCTGTCTGGTCGGCGAGGCCCTCCTCGCGCCCCTGTACTCCACCTCCGTCACTCGCGGACGGCCCCGCTCTCTCACCCAGAACTCCTGAAGGTGCATGGCACCGGATTCGGTGCGCATCCACGTTTCGACTGCGGAGTCGGTCGCGGGCAGAATCGGATACGGAACCTCCAGGGCCTTCGCGAGCCTCAGGGTCACCTCGGTGAGCGACCTCCCCGCGCGCAGCAATCCTGTTCGCACCATCGAAGCTGCCAGGTCCATGTCTCCCAACCTGAACCAGGTCTCTTCCCCGAGATCCCCGAGCTGCCCAAGGGCCTTGAAAGTGTCCCCCTCGACCCCCCACCCCTTCTTCGCGTCCGCGACCCCCGCCAGGGTGTAGCACGCGATGTCGACGTCGGGGCAGACGTACAGGCCGTGGAACCAGAAGTTGTCCCCCACGTTGGCGACCACGGTGAGCTGGGAGGTCAAGGTCGCCAGTCCCCTCAGAAGCTTCGCGGACCCCGTCCCCCCAGCAAGGGCAACCACCTTCATTGCGTCACCTGAACAGGTCCAGGTCCCTGTCGATTATCAATTCCCTCGCGCCGGCCTCCCCGCGCTCGTACTTCACCCCGCGGACGACAGCCGCCGGTATACGGGAGAGCTTGCCAATCACGAGCTCAGCGGCCGATGCAACCTCGTCTGCCACGGCCGGCTCGGTCACCTTCAGGGAGTAACCGAAGGTGTCGGTCTTGCCCTTGTAGGACAAGAGGGGCTTGATCCCCGAGCACCCTATTGCGACGTCCGTCTGGCCCTTCCTCCAGGGCCTGCCGAAAGTGTCGGTTATCACCACGGCGACCTTCTTGCCGGTGCGTTTCTCAATCCCTCGCCTTATGGAACGGGCGCTCCTGTCCGGGTCGAGCGGGAGGAGTGCCACGTAGCCGTCTCTCACGTTGGACTTGTCGACGCCGGAGTTCGCGCAGATGAACCCGTGGCGCGTTTCTGTTATGATGACCCCATGGCCGACCCGCACCAGCCTCACGGCCTCGCCAAGGACGACCTCCACCAACCTCGGGTCCTTCCCTTGCTCCTGGCCCAACCTCAGAGCGAGTTCCTCCGGCTTCACGTAGTCGAGGTTCACGAGGCGACCCTCCGACTTGGAGACGACCTTCTGCTTGACCACGAGGACGTCCTTGTCGGCGAAGCGGACGGCGGAGCGACCCAGACTCCTCAGGATCAGTGCGACCAGGTCTGCGCCTGGTTCCACCTCCGGGATGCCGAGCAGAGGAAACACCTGGAGCCGGCTCAACCTCCCCGAGCCTGACTGAGGCTTGTTTAAACTCGTCTCCTTTCGGAGTCGCTGTCCCTCTCCGCATGTTTTATACACGGGGCAGGAGTCGCGAGCCAGGCAATGGTGAACAAGGGCGAAGTCCTCGCAGCCCTGGCGCGGGTCTCCGACCCAGAACTCGGCAAGGATGTCGTGTCTTTGGGTATGGTGGACGACATCGACATTCAAGGGGGCCGAGTCAGCTTCACACTGAACCTGACGACGCCCGCATGCCCGCTCCGTACCAGGATAGAGCAGGGGGCCAGGGACGAGGTCTCGCGACTGCCCGGCGTCAAGGAGGTGGCGATGAAGACTTCGTCGAAGGTCTTCGCAACCCGGGAGTACAGCCAGGCCGAAGTCCTGCTCGGCGTCAAGAACGTAATCGCTGTCGCGAGCGGCAAGGGTGGCGTCGGGAAGTCGACGTTGGCAGTAAACCTGGCGGTGGCGCTAGCAGCCTCGGGGGCGAAGGTGGGGATACTGGACGCGGACGTTTACGGACCCAACGTTCCCCACATGATGGGAGTGCATTCGGATGCGACCGTCAAGGACGGAAAGATCGAGCCCGCCGTTGCCTTCGGCGTCAAGGTGGCGTCGTTGGGCTTCTTCTACAAGGATGAGACCCCGCTGATCTGGAGAGGTCCGCTCGTCGCAGGAGCGATTCGCCAGCTGCTCACCCAGGTCAACTGGGGAGAGCTGGACTATCTTGTTTGCGACCTGCCCCCGGGAACCGGCGACAGCTCGCTGACGCTGGCCCAGACGGTCCCGCTCGGCGGAGTCGTGATAGTCACTACGCCGCAGGAGGCGGCGCTGAACATAGCGGCGAAGGCGTTGGCGATGTTCAGGAGACTCAACGTCCCCATCTTGGGCGTGGTGGAGAACATGAGCTACTACACCTGCCCACACTGCGGCGAGAGGGCCTACGTCTTCTCGAGCGGGGGAGGGAGGCGCATTGCCGCACAGCTGGGAGCGGACTTCCTCGGGGAGATACCCCTGAACTCGTCCATAAGAGAGCAGTCCGACATGGGCGCACCGCTGGTTGCTGCGAAGCCTGACGCACCCGAGTCCGCCGCCTTCAAGGAGTTCGCGTTCCGCGTGGCGGGCATGGTGAGCATAGTGGCCTACTCGAAGGCCAAGAAATGACCGAAACAGAGAACGGTCTGGTAAGAAGGTCCGAGCAGAGGAGGAAGGCACGCAGGCGGAAGCGCGGACCGTACAGAAAATCAATCGTTCTTCGGAGCTAGCTGGTCCACCGTATCACGAACCTCTCGCGGATTCTTTCCAAGTGGCCAACGTTCTCCTACGTGCTCCCTGTGAGCGAGACAGTACTTGTGGCTCCATTCTGGCTTGATTCTTCCGTCGGGGAGTAGGTACGGGGTACCGTGTTTGTATTCAAGCACCACGTCGCTTCGTCACAGAACCTCACTTGGGCGGCACCCCGAGTCCTGGTCGCTACGCTGACCGCTTTCTGGCTATGGCGTCTATCTCGACCAGCGCTCCCCTTGGCGGCGACGCCTGGACGGTCGTCCTCGCGGGGAACGGCGCCCGGAAGTGCTTCGAATACTCGTCGTTCATCTGGACGAAGAGGCCCATGTCTGCCAGGAAGACCGTGGTCTTGACGACGTCCTCGAGGCCAAGCCCCTCGGCCTTTAGCACCGCCTCCAGGTTCTCGAGCGCCCGTCTCGTCTGCCCCACCATGGAGTCCTCGAGATTCCCCGTGGCTTGGTTGAAGCCGATCTGTCCGGAGCAGAAAACTGTGCCCGACTCCTCGACAGCCTGGGAGTAGGGGCCGACAGGGGCGGGCGCTCCCGACGATCTGACCTCGCGCTTCATGGTCCTGGGTGCCTTCCCGACTTATTTCTGGTTTGCAGCCGTCCGTTCGGGCGACGCTGGGGCCAACAACCGGAAGAGCTTCGCGTACAGGTCCTGTTCGTCTCGGAAGTCTACGGTCTCCTTGCCGTCCATGTGCAGGAGCATGCGCGACATCGTACTTCCTTCCCTGGCGACCACTATTATCTTCCTGCGCGCCTTGTAGGCTGCCATCAGCTCCATGCCGACGCCTGTGCTCGGGCTGGACACGTCCGCCACTATGGCGTCGCTTTCCTCGGCCCCGCGCATATCCCGGCTGAATATGTTCAGGACGCCAGGGTTGTGGGCCTCGACGGGGCCCAGGACCCAGGGAGACGTCACAGTGTGGCCTGCGTCGCCGATGGCCCTCGCCATGGCGAGCGCGACGGTGGGAGCTCTGTTGGCGATCATCGGGACTGAGAGATAGATTCTCAACGGCTCCTGCAGAAGCGGGACTTCAATTAGGCTTTCGGGGAGACCAGTCCCAGAGGCTGCGTCTGCCTGCGCCCTGTGTGGGGGCATTTCTCGGGCATGTGGGAGTAGCAGTAGGTGGCCCCGCACACGTGGCAGACGAAGTGGTAACCCGCCTTCAGCATCCTCCCGCAGAACCAGCACGTGTCCCCGTGCTTCGTCTGAGAGCTCGGGTAAGCTTGGCTGCTCATCTGGAGCGTATATCAGCGCGGGTGGAATTAAGCCTATTTGATAGAATTCCATTATCGGACATCGGGGATCAGTGAAACTGACAGGGTATGATTGACCTCGCACCGTCTGAAAAGTGAATTCTGGAAGCACGGCTGGGGAAGCTATGCAGAGCCTCTGACTGCGTCGTACCCTTTCTCACTGAGGGCGTTTTCGAAGAGGAAACCCGCCCTTGACAGCGCCTCCATCTTCTTCTCGATTACGACGAGGGACACGGCTGTCGCAGCTGCGATCTCCTGCTTTGTCTTTCCCTGGGAGACCATCCTCAGTACGGTCATCGCAAGTGCATCGACCCTTCCTCCGCCCCTGATTGAGCCTCCCTTGGACCGGCCGAAGCCGCCCGCAAGCCCGTCGATGATGCCGTAGGAACCGACAGCGAGCAGGACGAAGAAGGGAGAAACGAGGACTACGAAGTAGCCGATCGTCGTCAGCAAGTCCAGCAGCAGGACGGCCCAGAACGCGGCCAGCACGAGCACGGCGGTTCCGGCGATGACTTTTGGCAGGTTCAAGTTTTCCGAATTGCCCGAAGCACGTTATTTATGCGTTCGGCGGCCGCCTAACGTTTGTAGCCCACCTTCCTCAAGAACTCGTGTCTCTCGCGCTTGTCTTCGGGAAGTTCCGAGCCTCTCGGCTTGACCCCGTCGACGACTCCCAGCACGCCTCTCCCTCCGCCTGCCTCGGCAACCAAGGCCATCACGTTGTTTGATGTCGCGCAATGCAGCCCGACGACCTCCTCCACATTCTTCAGCCTGTTCAGGACGTTGATCGGGAAGGCTCCCTTCAGCAGGACCACGAAGGAGTGCCCGGCGCCGACCCTGACGGCGAAGTCCTTCGCGAGGTCGACGCACTCCGCGTCCGTCCCGTCGAAGCGGACCAGAGCCTTCCCGGAGGCCTCGCAGAAGGCGACCCCGAACTTGATCCCGGGCATGGAGCTGGAGAGAGTCTCGAAGAGGTCTTCCACAGACTTTATGAAGTGCGCCTGGCCAAGAATCAGCTGGAAACCTTCGGGCACGCTCAGAGCCACCTCGTCGGTCTTCATGGCCGCTTCGCGCCGGCCTTGGTTCTAATCCTTTTGCTTCCTTGGTGACCAGCCCAGGTCCCGGCTGCCCTACAGTGGCCGGTCAGCCGTTGCGGACAAGCGCAGAGACCTGAGCCCTCAGCGCTTCGAGTCCTTTCCTGACGGCGTCGGGCGGCCTTCCTATGCCCAACGTCTTGACCACAGCCGGTGCCAACAGGCCGCCGTCTCCGCC
>JAFMAU010000130.1 GCA_029784825.1 Nitrososphaerota archaeon
TCAGAGACGCGACCTCCCCGGAAGAAGAGAACTCCAGCTCCGCCCCCCGGGCGGCGAGCTCGTACGCTATCTCGAGCATCCTGGTGGCGTGCCCGAGACCCGACCCGAAGCAGCCGATGTAGACCCTCATCTACTTCCCCGGTTCCACCCTGACGACCTCGCCCCTCGGCCTCTCCTCTCCGAAGACCTCCGCCTGGAAGACCTCGACCGCGGTGTCGGCTTCCACCCAGGCGTCAGGGGGGAGCCCGGCCTTCAGGCACGCCTCAGAGAGGTAGGTCTCCCCGTCCCACCCCTGCTCCGTGGCGACCTGGGGGAGGAAGAGCCCGCTCGTCCCCCGGCCGGAGATGACGACGCCGTCCACGCCGAGCCTGACCAGAGAAGGGAGGTCGGTGCGCCTTGGCGGCTTCAGCTCGCGGGGGAGGGTGAGGACGCTCACTTCCACCACTATGCTGTCGAGCTCCTCGGGGAGGACGGGGTGTGGAAAACGCGGGTCTTCAGAAGCGTAAACGGCGACGTCCCGGATCGAGTCTGCGAGGGGCTTAATCGGCTGCGAGTACCCGATGCACCCCCTCAGGGCCCTGGCGCCCGAGTCGAACCTGTTGAGCGTGACGAACACCCCCCTCTTCTCCGCGAAGGCAGGGGGGAGCCTGGGCTCCCTGGCCAGCGTGGTTCCTCGGACGTGCGCTTCGAGCACCCGCCGGGCCAGCGCCACTGCCTGCCGGCCCTCGGCCAATGTGAGAGGCAAGAAGGTCTAGTCGAGGCGCCTGGCCATCGACCTTAACTTTTTCCAGTGGCTCCCGCGCCAGTAGACCTTCCTGCACCCCCCGCACCTGAAGAAGGCGCGATGGCTTCGCACGACCGAGGGTGGGACCATCCCCGAAACGTCGGCCCGTCTCAGGGCCCTCAGCGCCCCGCCGCAGACAGAGCAGAGGGGGTCGCCCCTGACCAGGGGGATGCCCTGCTCCCTGCACGCCCTGGCGATCGCGGAAAGCCTTGCCCCGTCCGTCCTTTCGAGCAGGAGTACCGCCGGGGTCCCTCTGGCGGAGGCCCTGGCGGAGAGCTCGCGGTCCGAGGTAAGGAGGACTCGCATCTCGCGCTCCGCGGCGTCAAGCAATCCCGTGTCGTCCCCGCTCCGGTAGTAGCTCGCGTCGAAGCCCAGGGCCCTCAGCTTCCTGGCAAGCGAACCGAGCATGGCGTCAGCGACGAACTTCGTCCGTCCGCGCGGGGCCATCCTGTGACCCGCAGGCTACCGGGTGGCTTCGGAGGACCGGACCGCCTCGTAGAGCCGCCTTGCGCCGGGGTCCTTCGAGAAGTGGTCGCGGATGGGCTTTATGATCTCGTCCAGGGACTCGCTCACCCCCTTCTTCAGGTCGGCCGGGTGGAGGCTCCCGCCGGCGTAGGCCGCCGCGAGCTCGTCGTAGGAGAAGAACTCCACGTCCCCCCCGTACTTCTCCGGCCTCTCTATCCTCATGGACTTCTTCTTCCTGAAGATGATGTACTTCGAATACTCGGCGAGGGCGTTCCCTTCCACGACCTTGGGCGGGCAGTAGGCGGAGTTGATCTTCCGGGCGATCACGTCGGGGGCGTCGTGGACGAATATCGACGTCTCGGGCTTGCTCTTGCTCATCTTGCTCGCGATCTGAGCGTCCAGGGCGCTGTTCTCGTCGTACCCCTCGGGCTCCTTCTTCCCCTGCAGGCCGATGAGCATGTGGTGGTGCACGGCCACTGGCTTCTTCCACTTCATCTTCTCGGCGATCTCCCTGGCGAGGATGTTCGCCCTCCTCTGGTCTAGGCCGAGCTGGCAGATGTCGACGTCGAGCCAGAAGATGTCCGCGACCTGCATCATGGGGTAGAACAGCTGGGCGGCCTGCAGTGCCTCCTTGCTCGTCCTGCCGGCGATGGTCAGCGCCCGCTGCGCCCGGGCCAGGGTGGAGTTCTGGGCGACCGTGACGACCTTCTTCCAGTACTCCTCGTTCTTGGCCGCCTCGCTCGTCCAGAGGACGTCGACCTTGCTCATGTCAACGCCTGCCGCCTTCCAGACCTCGACGAAGTACCGGCCGACCTCCTGGATCCGCTCCAGGTCGCCCCCCATCTTGTTGTTCACCCAGGCGAACCAGTCGGCGATCCAAAGCTTCATCCTGACCCCAGCCTTCAGCATGTCATCCACGAGGATGGGCCTGAGCACTCCGAAGGGGAGGTGGGCCAGGCCGCTGGGCTCGAAGCCGTCGTAGGCGGTGGGGTGGCTCCTGGTCTCGAGGACGGTCTTCAGCTCTCCTTCGGTGATAATCTCCTCGCCCACCTGCCTGATCAGGCTGAGCCGGGCTTCGACGTCCAAGGATTCCCCCGCTCCCTCTTCCGTCGGTTAAAACAGTTGGCTACAGGCCAAGGCGGGCGGGGCGGGAATCCTTTTCAGCGACGCCATGGTCGTGCTGGCGTGGCGCTCGTACTGGACAATGGCACAGTGCAGGTGCTGCTGCTCGTGGTGGAGCTGGTGCTCCTGGTCGCCACCCTCCTGCTCCTCGTCCTCAACAGGCGGGAGACCAGGGCGAGGGAGGTCTTGATGAGGCACTTCACGTCGGTGGCCGACGTCATCACGAGGCAGGAGTACTTCGTCGCCGTGATAGACGCGGTCCAGCGGTCGCAGAAGACCCTGGTCGGGAGCGTGACAGGCAGCCCTCCGTCGAACGAGGAGGGGGAGGTCATCCGGCAGATTCTGAACTCGATAGCCGAAGCGGCGAAGAGGAAGGTGGAGATAAGGTACCTGCTCCCCCTGGCTCCGGACAGGCTGCGCATGGGGAGGCTCTACTCGAGGAGCGGGGCGCAGGTGAAGTTCAGCCCGTCGGTCCTGATAGGGGACGCGAGATACAGCTGCATCGACAGCAAGGTCGTGCTGGTCGGGATCCCTGAGCGGAGCGGACGGAACGAGCCGACCAGGAAGGGGTACACCATCGCCTCCGAGAGCGTCGCGCACCTTTTCACCAGGGACTTTGAAGAGCAGTGGGCTATGCCGGGGGCCCGGACCTACCAGGACTACCTTCTGGAGCTGGTAGGCCAGGCGAGGGTCTCCAACCCCGGCGCCTCGCCGGAGCTGATCGCGGGGAACCTCGGGATCGGGAAGGAAGACGTCGAGGGGGCGCTCGCAGTCCTGGGCGGGCAGGGCGGCCGGGCCTAGGGCCCCGCGAATGCACATAAACCCGTCCACGGGCCGACTGTTCTCGTTGGAAGCAGGGGACGCAAGGCGCAGGTTCGTGAGGTCCCTTCTGATCGGGGTCTGCGCTTCCATGGGGCTCACGGCGCTGGGGTTCGACACCAGCGTCTCGCTCTCGACCTATGGGCTGTACCTTGGCGCCTTCGGCCCCTTCGCGGTGATTGCTGGGGTCCCCATACTGATCAACGTCGCCTTCGCCTTCGCGCTGCTGAAGGCAGACCAGAAGGTCATCCGCTACTCGATGCTGGCGACAGGGGTCGTGATGTCGCTCGGGATCGGGTTCTTCCTTTTCGTCGGCATATTCCAAGTCCTCATCCCTGGAGCCTAGAGACGGGCCGGGCAACGCCGTACCCCCTCCCGACGATGTAGAGGCTCACAGCGAGGGCGACGACGCTGCCCACCGGCGGGACGACCGC